>NZ_CP022187.1:1524027-1828832 GCF_003111645.1 Parazoarcus communis | reverse complement strand
CAGTGCGGAGTCGACCATCGCCAAGGTGCGGTTCGACGCCTCCACCGTGCTCACGTCAAGCTTGTCGATGGCTTGCAGTTGGCCGCCGTAGGTGCCGGATGCGGTGGTGATATCGGTTGCGTTCCCGGTGGTCAGCGTGAAGGACTTGTCCGAGTCGAGAATCACCTGGCCCGAGACCCATGCGCCGTTGGCGGCAGCCCATGCGCCGGTGTTGCCCGCAGCGGTGAGTGTTGTCGACAGCGTACTTGCGGTGGTCTGGTCTCCGTCGAGGACCGTGACGTCTTCGATCGTCAGGTTGGCACCCGAAGCCGAGTCGTTCATGATCCGCACGTCCTTGCCTGCTTCGCTGGTCAGCTGGATACCGAACTGACCGTTGTCGGTTTCGACGATCTTGGCCGTGAAACCGGTCTTGCCGGAGACGTCGTTGAAAGCCTGCACGGCGGCATTGAGCTGGCTGGCTTGTCCCGCAGCCGAGCCGGACGCGGTGCCACCCACCGAGAACGATACGGTGGTGAAGGAGGTCGGATCTGCGCCGGTAGTCGTGTCGGTGGCGATCAGGAATGAGTAGCTGGTGCTCTGCTGGAAGCCGGCAGCGCCGCTGGCAGCGTCGTCCGCACCCAGGATGAAGGAGGTCGTTGCCGTTGCCTTCACGCCAGTTTCGGCCTGGTTGATCTTGGCGGCGATCTGCTCCGCGCTGGAGCCGGCGGCATAGGTGATGTCCTTGCTGCCCAGGCTGCTGGAGATGGTGATCGTGTCCCCTGCAATGACCGAGGTGTTGCCGTCAGAGCCGGCAGTTGTGAGTTTGCCGTCCGCGTTGGAGGTGCCAACCACGAGGTCGCCGACACCATTGGGCGAGTTGGTCGAGGCAGCGAGGCCGCCGATGCGGTAGTTGCCGTATGCGTTGGTCTGGAAGTTGCCCGAGGTCGCGGTGATGGTCTGGTTGGCATTTGCGCCGACCTGGAACTGCGCCGAGGTGAAGGAGCCGTCAAGCAGCTTCTGGCCGTTGAACTCGGTGTTGGTGGAGATACGCTGCAGCTCTTGCGTGAGCTGCTGCACTTCAGAGTTGATTGCTGCACGGTCACCGGACGAGTTGGTGGCGTTGGCCGACTGCACTGCGAGTTCGCGGATACGCTGGAGGATGTCGCCGGACGATTGCAGTGCCGATTCAGCAGTCTGCGACAGCGAGATACCGTCGTTGGCATTGCGGCGAGCCTGGTCGAGGCCGCGGATCTGAGCGGTGAAACGCTCGGAAATCGCGAGGCCGGCAGCGTCGTCCTTGGCGCTGTTGATGCGAAGACCCGAGGACAGGCGGGTGAGCGACTGCTGCAGCGAACTCGACGTCGTGTTCAGGTTACGTTGCGCATTGAGCGAGGCAACGTTGGTGTTGATGACTTGGGCCATGGTAGATCTCCTGGTTCAGCTAGTTGTTCACACGCCAGGGTGTCCGCTTGTCGGGGCTGGCACCGAGCAATTCATTTGCTCTTGCTTCAATTAACGTCACGCGTCCAGAAAACTTTAGGCGATTTGAAAAACATTCGGGGCTGCACTTGGCAGCCCCGATGATGTGAACGACCCGACTTCGGGAAACTTTACTGCAGCAGCTGGAGCACCTGTTGCGGCAGCTGATTGGCCTGCGCCAGCATGGCGGTGCCGGCCTGCTGGAGGATCTGGGCACGGGTCAGGTTGGCGGTTTCCGCGGCGAAGTCTGCATCCTTGATTCGCGAGCGTGAGGCCGAAAGGTTCTCGGACGTGCTCTGCAGGTTGGTGATGGTGCTCTCGAAGCGGGACTGCAGTGCGCCGTATCGTGCGCGCTGGTTATTGACTGCCGCCAGCGCGGAATCGACCATTGCCAGGGTGCGGTTCGAGGATTCCACGGTACTGACATCGAGCTTATCCACGCTTTGCAGCTGACCGCCGAAGGTGCCGGCTGCCGTGGTGATGTCCGTGGCATTGCCCGTACTCAGGGAGAATGATTTGTCGGAGTCGAGAATGACCTGGCCGGTCACCCATGCGCCACTCGCTGCGGCCCATGCTCCGCCGTTCCCGGCTGCAGTGAGCGTCGTCGCCAGCGTGCTGGTCGTGGCGGTATTGCCGTCGAGTACCGTGATGTCTTCAATCGCAAGATTCGCACCGCTTGCCGAGTCGTTCATGACCCGGATATCCTTGCCGACCTCGCTCGTGAGCTGGATGCCGAACTGGCCGTTGTCAGTCTCGACGATCTTGGCCGTGAATCCGGTCTTGCCCGAAACGTCGTTGAATGCCTGCACCGCCGCGTTGAGCTGGCTTGCCTGCCCTGCGGACGTACCCGATGCGGTGCCGCCGACCGAGAACGAAACGGTGGTGAATGAAGTCGGGTCTGCGCCGGGGCTGCCATCCGTTGCGAGCAGGAAGGAGTAGCTGGTGCTCTGCTGGAAGCCGGCTGCGCCGCCACCCGCGTCGTCCGCGCCGAGGATGAAGGACGTGTTTGCCGACGCCCTGACGCCGGTTTCGGCCTGATTGATCTTGGCGGCGATCTGCTCTGCGCTCGATCCCGCCGAGTAGGTGATGTTCTTGCTGCCGAGTGCGCTCGACACGGTGATCGTATCGCCCGCGACGACCGAGGTGTTGCCGTCGGCGCCCGCGGTGGTCAGTTTGCCATCCGCGATCGCTGTGCCGACGACGAGGTCGCCGACCCCGTTTGGCGAGTTGGTTGATGTGGCCAGCCCGCCGATGCGGTAATTGCCATAAGCATTGGTCTGGAAGTTGCCCGAGGTCGCGGTGATGGTCTGGTTGGCGTTGGCGCCAACCTGGAATTGCGCTGAAGTGAAGGAGCCATCGAGCAGCTTTTGCCCGTTGAACTCCGTATTGGTGGAGATGCGCTGCAGTTCTTGCGTCAGCTGCTGCACTTCCGAGTTGATTGCGGCGCGGTCACCCGCAGAGTTCGTGGCGTTGGCCGACTGGATGGCAAGTTCACGAATCCGCTGAAGGATGTCGCCGGACGATTGCAGTGCGGATTCAGCCGTTTGCGACAGCGAAATGCCATCGTTGGCATTGCGGCGGGCCTGGTCCAGACCGCGGATCTGCGAGGTGAAACGTTCCGAGATTGCAAGACCGGCGGCGTCGTCCTTGGCGCTGTTGATGCGCAGTCCGGAGGAGAGGCGTTGCAAGGACGTCGACAGTGAGTTCTGCGAAACGTTGAGGTTGCGTTGCGCGTTGAGCGATGCAACGTTGGTATTGATTACCTGTGCCATTTTTTGCATCTCCTTCAGTCAGGTTCGGAGGTTGCTCGGACCGGCTGGATGTGAGGAATATCGTTCCGGTCTCCGAGCCTTCTGAGGCTGATAAAGCGAGATGCGTGCCAGGTGAAAATTGTTTCGATATTTCAATTTCTTAAGTGATTTTGCAGGGGCTTCGCGGCAAGTCTTGCCGGCTTGCCGCCGAGTACCGGCAGCAGTTTGCCGGCAAGGCGGCAATGTGTCGGCCCAAAGGAACCGTAACCGGCAATGCGGGCGGCTGTGTCAGCTTCATTCCGTCAAGCCGGTACGGCCCACGAGTCGACCCATTTCGGGAGCTGGCCCGGGCTGCTCCACGCTTGCATAACGGCTGCACGAAGGGCGTTGCCCTCCCGCTCGAGCGTTTCGCGCTCGCCGGTGCGTTCAACAATGGCTGTCACCCATCGCGAGGCGGTGTTGGGAAGCAGTGTGACCGGGAGTCCGCATTGGTAGGGCACGATGTCGGTGGCGAGCACCGGTACGCCGACTGCGCCGTATTCAAGCAGGCGCAAATTGCTCTTGCACTCATTGAAGCGGTTCAGTGCGAGGGGGGCAACAGCAAGGTCGAGATCGAGTGCCGCGAGGCTTGCCGGGTAATCCGCGAACTTCACGCCAGCGTGAAACTCGGCCAGATGAGGCTTGATGTCCTCGAGACACATGCCGAAGAACACCCAGTCGACCTTGTCAGCCGTCGCCGCCACGACGTCGCGAATGAGCGCGAGATCGCCTGCGTGGCTGACGCCGCCGGCCCAGCCGACCCGCAATCGGTCGCCGCGGATACGCTCCGAAGCGGCACGAGGCAGCCAAAGCGCGGGGTCGAGGACGTTGGGCACGCAGCGCACGTCATCATGCAGGCCGCGAAAGGCATCCGCCAGCGCAGGGGTGGAAACCGTTACCGTATCGGACAGTCGGCAGGCTTCGCGGACGCGACGACTGATGTCGGGCCACACATTGCGAGCATGGATGTTGCTGCTCGGCAGTTCCATCAGGAGATCGTCGAAATCCATGACGACACGGAGCGGCAGGGTCGACCGCAATTCGGCGAGTGCGGAGAGTTGGGCGTCGTCAACCTGGCGCTGGGTGTGGAGCGTGTCGATGCCGAGGCGGGCAATCTCTGCCGGTGTGGGGTAGCCGGCGGCAACTCGCGCCCGGACCAGCGTTTTGGCGTGCGCGGCGAGCGCGGGCTGAACAACACGGTAGTGTCCCGAGCCGGCTGCGTCGGCCGGCAAGGCAAGGACGTTCGTCAGGCCGAGTGCGAAAAGCGGATCGGGCGCGAGCGCCGCGCGTGATTCAATCTGAAGATGCCTGGATGCGAGACTCAATGCAGGGTGACTGGCCGGGTCGGTGACGATTGCATCGTGCCAGCGCTGCAGAAAGCGTTGCCGGGCAGCCGTGAATCGCGCCGCAGCCCATTGTGACGCTTCCGCAGTGGTGAAACGCGCCTTGAGCGTGTGGCCAGCGTCGTGCATGAGCGTGGCATGGGGTGTCCAAAGCAAACGGTAACCCGACACGCGCAGGCGCTGGCAGAGGTCGAAGTCGGCATAGCCCAGGTCATAGGCTTCGTCGAAACCGCCAATGGCATTGAATGCGGCTCTTGGCACGAGCATGCAGGCCGCGGTCAGCGCGCCAACCTCCTGCGTGTGCTGAAGGTTGCCGTTCCAGCCCTCGTGTTCCATCGATGCGCCGGTGTCGTGCATGTCGGCGGCACCGGACAGACCCAACATGACCCCCGCGTGTTGCAGACGGCCGTCGGGAAAGACGAGGCGAGCACCCACCGCGCCGATATCGGGATGGCTGGCGAGGCCGAGCATGATCTCGAGCCAGTCGCGATGAAGCGCCGCAGTGTCGTCGTTCAGGAACAGTAGCATGTCTCCCGTCGCGACTCGGGCGCCTGCATTGCATAGTGCAGCGAAGTTGAAGGCACCCTCGACGCGAACGGTCCGGAATCGCGCCGGGTCGATTGCTTGGAGGCCCTCGATCAGCGCGTGTGCGGCGGGGTCGTTGCCGCCGTCATCGACGATGATCAATTCGAAGTGGGGCCAGGCGGTATTCTCGAACACCGATTCGACGCAGCGCTTCAGGATGTCGGGCTGATCGCGGGTGGGAATGATGACGGACACGCGAACATTTTCGGCGGGCGGGTAGTGCACCTGAAGGCCCGGGATGACCGTCAGCGGAATCAGCGTGGTTGTCATCGCGAGGCGGGCGAAATGCGCATCCACGGCGTCCCGATGCGCTGCTGCCAGCATGTCGGCATCGCCCCTTGTGGCGGGATGACGGCTGTGGTCGCGCCACAGCAGGACTTCCTGTACATGCGCCATTTGCTCGGCGCCCATTTCGATGGCAACGAGACGGAGGGCGGGGAGGAAGGAATGCGATGGTGTATCGCTTGGCACGTGTGCGAGCAACGTCGTCTTTACGGCGAGAACATCCGGTTGATCGACCCTGCAGCGCAAGGTTTCGAGCGTGGGTGTTGGCCAAAGGCGCACGGCCGAGCGTGTTTCGTCGCCGGTGTGTACCAGCGCATCGCAACTCAGAATGGCGGCCTTGGGGCGCTGTGCAAGTGCCAGCGCAAGAGTGAGCAAGGTATGGGGGAAGAGGCGATCGCCCGCGACGAGCGGAAGGATCCAGTCCGCGTCGGTCTCGGCAGCGATGCATCGCAGATCGTTGTCCCACCGGGTCGGTGTCCGCTGCTCGACCTTGGGTCCATCGATCCAGTGGGATGGAACCGCATCCACACAGACCAGTGTCACCACGTCGGGTTGGAGGCATTGCTCGGCAAGCGTCTGAAGCGTGTCGAGCGTATCGGAATCAAGCGATTCGGACCAAAGCACGACCTGAATGCGCGGTTTGGTCAAGCGTGCCAGCGCCGTACGGATCAGTTCAATTTCGGCACGGTTGCGCGGCTGTACCAGCCCTTCGGGCAGATAGCGCAATGCAGCGGATGCGCTACCAAGCTGTGGCGGCAATGTCGATTCGCTTGTGGCAAGGGTACGCAGGGTGTCGGCTGTGGCTGCGAGATATCCATAGCCGAAGTGGCGGTCGGGTTCGAGGTGGGCGCCTTCGGCCCATTCGTTCCAGGCATTGACGAACACATAGCGCAACCCGGGCGGGTTGTGGCGCAGCGTCTGATTGGCCGCGAGGCGCAGCCATGAGGCATACCTTGCAGGTGTCGCATGATGGAAGATTCGTCCGCGGCCCGGTCGGCGGGCGTCGTTGTCCCAGCCAGTCATGACCCCCGGGAAATAGGCGAATGGGCGGGGTTTGTCGTCACCGAATTCGGCCAGGGCGGTCGCGAGCACGGTGTCCCGATAGTCGAGAATCTCACCGCTGAAGCCGGGGTCGACCATGTCGAGTTCGCCGTTGATCGGCGGCATGTTGCGGAGTTGATGCGGCGGAAAGCCGACCGCCGCATCAAAACCGAAAGGCCTCGGGTCGTCGATGTCGAAGGAGCATACCGCGACCAGATAGAGATCGCCGATGCCAAGCGCTTTGGCCTCCTTGCGCCACCGCATCGCCGTCGCCTTGGCATCGTCGAGCAGACTCGCGCGATAGACGAGCAGCATTGGCTTGCCATCGACCCGGATATAGCGCGGATCTGCGAGATAGGGCTGGATGTGGCGCAGAAAGGCAATGTCGTCTCGGGGCGAGTGCGATTGGGCAATCAGGACTTCCTGCTCCTGTCCATCCCAGCGGCGTGTCCAGTTTTCGTTGGCCCAGCACAGGCAAAACGGCATTTCCAGCGTGCTGTCAGCCAGAAATTGTCGTAGCGGCGCTTCGAGCAGGGTGCGACCGTTGAACCAGTAGTAGTAGAAGCAGAACCCGGCAATCCCGTGTGCGCGTGCCAGCTCGATCTGACGGCGCATGATGCCCGGCGTGTTCAGGTCGTAGTGGCCGAGCTCGTGAGGAAGCCTCGGTTGGTGGTGGCCGATGAAGCGGGGGACGGCCTTGGCGACATTGGTCCATTCGGTGAACCCCTTGCCCCACCACTGGTCGTTCTCGGGAATGGCATGGAACTGGGGCAGATAGTAGGCGAGGAATTTGACCGGTGGTTCGGGCGGAAGGTCGTCGCGTCTGGACAACGGGCGCCAGTGCGGGCTGCGGGTGTCGGACAGCGGCTGCTGCAACAGTTGCCCGGCGTAGGTGGCGAGGGTCTCCGCGCGCAGGGGACGCGGCCCCGGCGTCAGATCGGCCACTTCCAGTCCGAAGGCGGCACAGACCGCAGTCAGACCGATTTCAAGTGCTTCCGGCGTTTTCTTGCCCGCGAACGGGGCTGCCGAACCCAGATATCGTTCATGGATCGACTTGACCAGCGAGCTGCGAACAAGCGCGATCGTGTGGGCGAAATAGTTTGCCTCGGCCACTGCTTCTTTTGGCAACGCAAGCACTTGCGCGAGTTTTCCGGCGAGCGATGCATCGACAAGCCTGCCGAGCGTTTGGCGCGGCAAGCCAGCGGGAAAGGCCATGCCGAGTTGCGGATTGCCGACAAAAGCACCTACAGCTGCGAGAAACCGCTCGGGTTCGAGGAACGCACTCGCATGCTTGTTGAGGACCTTGCGGTCGATTGTTCCAAGCGTGTCACTGCCGTAATCGAGGCGGCAAACGATGTCGGCCATTTCTACCGAGAACGGCGGCTGCTGGTGAGTGAGCGAATCAAGAAACTGCACCGAGCGGGGCGCATCCGTGGCCATCTCCCACCGAATCCCCTCGACGGCACTGGCAGGAACCTCATGCTTGTCCGCGATGACGATGGCACGTGCGTCGAGTCGCGGGTCCGCGACCAGGGCGATCGCAGCATTCAGTCCTTCCCGATCATTTGTTCGCACGTAGAACAGAACACGGGGGCGCTGACCGGTTGGTGGCTGCGTGACATCATCGAGGTGCTGGCTTGGCATGGGAAATGTCGCTATGGAGAGAGAGTTGAGCTGGCAGGCAGACGGGAGGGCGCGCCGGACACGCTTTTCAGGTCGGCTTGCGCAGCACGATCAATGCCTGCGGCAGGTAGTTGCGGTCATCAATGAAGGCCGTGAGTTCAAGCGCATGCGTCCAGTGCCGTTCGACATAACCGCGCGGAATCAGTGATTCACCGTAGAAGGCCTCACTTCCCGCGACGCCGTAGCCGGTTGCCGAATGCAGGAACTCACCGCTGTCGTAGGCGGCTTCGCACGCGGTCCGGTCGACAAACGAATTTGCAAGCTGACGGTGCCATGGGTGGGAGAAATCCTTTTCGGCACGCATCTGTTCGCAAACGCCAAGCAGTGAGCGTCCCTGCGTCGTGATCGCAATCATTCCGCCGGGACGCAGAATGCGGGTGAACTCGGCTATCCACGCATCCGAAGCGGCCGCCGAGAGATGAGAAAAGACCGAGTAGGCGATGATCAGATCGAATCCGTCGCCTTCAAGCGACGTCGGGGGCAGCGGCGTCACCGTTTCAAAGCGGGCATAGGGAAAGTTTTCACGACACACGTTGACGTATTGCTCGCTCACGTCGACGCCGACGAGGTTCTCGGGACGGAAGTCGTGCATGAAAATCCGGGCGTAGCGTCCCCATCCCGTTCCGAAATCGAGTAGCCGCCCGTTTCCGTCCCAGCGCACGCCATCGCGCTGACAATGCTCGCGCACGGCGCGGTAGAAGCGCATGCCCTCCCTGAGCGCTGCTTCGTTGCTCGATCCGACCATGCCGACCTGCAGGTCTTCGGACGGAAAGCCCGGCAGCGGGAAGCCGTTGTAGGCGGGAACGGTCACGCTGCGGATCAGGACGTTGAGCCACTGATGGTCGTCCAGTGCGTGAACGCCCTCCCAGGCGCGAGAGTCTGCGGAGTTCCATTTCTCGAGTGGGGCAAGCTTGAGTTCCTCGCGCAGGGCATCGATTTGCGCCGTCAGACGCCGGTTTTCCGCGGTGAGCTGGTTGTTCTGTTCTTCAAGCTGAGCCTGTCGCACATCGGCTTCACGTTGGGCGGGTGTCGGTGCTCTCAGATCCGAAATGAGCCGCGCCCAGGCGACGGGCGAGATCTGCTTTTCGGCACTCAGAATCTCGCGGACAAGTGCAAGCACTTCTGCATGGGTGCCTTCGGCGCGCAATACGGGACTGAGAATCTCAAGTGCCCGGTTGGAATCATTGCGCGCTGCCTCTGCAGTTGCTTGGCGAAGCGTCACGATCAGTGGGGCTTCAGGCTGAGCCGCTGCATGTTCGAACAATAGGCATGCGACTTCAAGATCGCCGCTCGATAGCGCCATGGCAGCCAGATCGTTATACACCTCCCAACAGCGGCTGCCATTGTTCGCCAGCGCTTGCAAGACCTCGAAGCCTTCACGTACGTCTCCTTTTTCGATCAAGTGCCGGGCGTTGGAGTACGCATCGAGATCGGTCGATGAGCGTGGGGCTATGCCATTAGAGGAAGCGCTTGCCGGGCTGCTGTTCATATCGTGGCCATCCTTTTTAAGGTCCAGAGCGGTCTGATCGTCGCGCGGATACAGATCGGTACTTGCAAGTGTAGTGAATCGTATGTGTTCAGTTTGTCTGAGCAGAGTGCATCGATCGTGGTTTCTACTGCGATGCCGCATGGCAAAACATCATCGCGATGAAAGCCTGCCTGAATGTCGCCCTGGTGCTTGCCACGCAGGTGGTCACCCCCCTCGGCAACGGGGTGTTCGTGCACCGAAGCCGCCACCTCGCAGGTTTTCATTGTTGTGCGGCCTCCGCAAGCAGATCGAAGACGATGGGGAAGGTCTCGTTACGCACTTGCGCACGTAAAAGGTAAGCCGCCAGCGGGTCGACCTTGGGCGATTCACTGTTTTCTTCAGGCGCCACTGCGCCTGTTGTCGGCGCGTTGCGCACTCCACGTACCGCGGCTTCGAAACCTGCCGGGGAATGGGTCCGCAGATAGTGCTCACGGGCACGTTGCGAGTGTCTGGCAAGGGCTTCTGGTGAAGCCGAGTCGATGATGGAAAGCAACTCGTTCGGCGAAGACCAGCACCAAGTTCCGGGGGGGCCAAGCGTGGCGCTGCCCAACGGTGGGTGCATGTTGTTTGCATGCGTGACGATAGGGGTGCCGGCGCCCATGGCCTCGATGATGGCGCGTCCGCCACCCAGTGGAAACGAGCCGATGTACAGATCCACGTCGTGTTCCTTGAGTGTTGCGCCAAGATTTTCCACCCACGGGATATGTGTGAAGCGTTCTTCGCTGACGCCTTGAGCGGCAAGTTCGGCACGCAGGGCATTCAGAATGTCATCGGACAGCGGGCCTATGTGCAGATGCCTTCCTCCGCTGCGTCGCAGAACCTGCGGCAGGACCGTCCAGTAGTGAAAGGGATAGGGTGCCATGAATTTCGCGTCATGGCCGCTGCAGGCCGTGAGCAGGGAGCCTGTCCGGCGGAACGAGGCGGGATCGTGCGGGCGCGCACCGATGTCCGGTACAGACAGGGGCCAGAGTTCGGCCTTGATCCCGGCTGCGCGGCAGGTGTTGCAGAAGTCTTCGTAAAGGTCCACGTGGCGTACCCAATCCAGCGCAGCGCCCAGACATAGATGGTGATCGGCGTGGTGACAGAATACGACCTCGCGATTGAGGCCGGGCTGTATGCCCGCAATGGCGGCCACATCGGCGTGATGGTTGAAAACCAGTATCTGTGCGTCAGGGTGGCTGCAAAGTTGGAGCTGAGTCCATACGAGGCGACTCACGTAGTCACCGGATTCGGGTGTGCTGACTTCGACCCCGAGCCTGGTAAAGCGCTCCAGGTCGAATTGGTAATCGTGCGAGAAGAAATTCGTCATCAGGATCAGGTGATGCTTGTCCGGCTGCGCCCGGATGATGTCCTCGATAACCCGCGTATGCCCCCCCACACTATAGAGCTCCGTAGCGAGAATGATGACGTCGGCCTGGCGGTCGGCAGACGGTGGGCGAATTTTCTCAGATTCGATGTAGTTGAGCGACATGGCGCCGAGCTTCTGACAGAGTTCGTCCAGGCCCGGCGATGACAGCACGCTTCCGACGGTTGCCGGGTCATTGGTCACGGTATCCACCAGTGCACGGATTGCAGCGAGTGCCGAATCGGCCTCAGTCTTTGCGAAAAGTGTTTCGATGGCTGCTATGAAGGAAAGAAGATCGTGATTCATGGTCAGACCCTTGTCTGATGATCCTGCTGTGATTGCGGAGAACCCTTCGGGCTGTATTTTCGGCACACGAGCAGGAAGTGATCGTTCTGAACACCGAAGCAATCGGCACGTATTTCTCCGTGCGAAAAATCGGCGAATGCTGCTTCAAGACTTTGCTGCAGGGCCTGGGCATCGCTGAAGCGCTGCAGTCGGGCACCTTGAAGTACGCCGAAAGCATCGGTGGTCAGTGTGGTGCTGCCATCATCATGGGCAACGCAGTCAGTGAAGATGTAGTTTGTGGGCATCGGCACAGACAGGATCAGAAAGCCCTTGTCCGTGAGTACGCGTGCATATTCCCTGACGTGGTCGGCGAAGGCCGACCCGGCCTCGAGGTAGTAACAGCTGTTCCAGGCAATCAGGTAACGAAACGATGCGTCGGGATAGGGCAGGCGCGCGTTGGTGCCGACATCGAGGCTTGCCGGAATGCCTGCCTCCTGGAGTCGAGCGCGGGTTGAGTCGCAAATTGCCGCGCTGACTTCGGTGGCGTGAATCCTGAAGCCCAGATCATGAAACAACCCAAGGTTTCTGCCGTCGCCACAGCCGACCTCCAGCAATGGGGCGCCCCGATAATCCGCTTGATTCAGTGCCAGTCTCGGATGACGGCCCATCAGTATTCGAACCAGATGTTCGGCCGGATAACGTGCTCCGCCCTGGTGGCGAAGATAGTGCGCCGTGTAGGCACAGATCGCGGGATCGCCGTGCGAGCTGTCGGATTGCGCTGGATCAACGGATGCATTCATCGCGGGGCTCAAAGATCGATCAGGTAGGTGTCGTAGCATACGCAACGCGCGCCGAATTCTTCTTTCTGGCTCATCAGCCCTTCGTTGAGAACCTGTCCGCCTGCTTCTGTCGAGATGCCAAACTCGAGCCAGTGGCAGCGCTCGCGATAGCGTGTGGCGAGCGCATGAATCAGGAAGTCCATTGCGCGGCTTGCGCGACCGGCCTCGGATGCAACGAGATATTGGGTGTGCGCAACCGTCCCCGCGACATAAACGATGGCACCTCCCACAAGGTGTCCGTCTCCGTCGCTGACGTGGAAGATCTCGATGCTGCGGGGGAAGGCCGCGCGCAGGCGATTCATCTCGGCAGCGCTGTGAACGGCACTCACGCCATGACGCAGTTGCAGATTCATGTTGATCAGCGTCATCAGGACATCGGCCGTGCTGACCTGCTCAAAGCGCAAACCAAGCTGTGCTGCGCGCGCTGCGCCATTGCGTTTCTTGCCGGGCAAGCCGGTATCGATCAGGTGCAGCGCAGCTGAGGGCTCGCGCTTGAGCAGCTGCGCACCGCGGCGGAACAGGGCGTAGGCATCTTCCTCGGCCGGTGCCCGGTGGTAGATATGTGGAATGGCCTTGTATTCAAGCCGTGTGATACCGGCGCTGGCGTAGAACGCCAGTGCGGCATCGAATGTGCGGAGCATTTTCTCGACCCGCATGCGACCATCGGTGATGAAGCCGCCGTATGTCAGTCCGCCATGTGAGCGGATCGTATTGCCGTGGCGACTGGCGGGCAGAAGGGCCAGCGTCGCATCCGCTTCGTCGATGATCAGAGAGGCGTCGACAAAGCGCTCCGCGTGGTATTCCATGTAGGCGCGGTCAAACAGCAGCGTGCCGTTTCGGCTGTTGCGCACAAAGGTGTCCCAGCGCTTGCGGTCTTTTGCCGAATAGGCGGCGGCGATCACGGGAAGTCCCCATGCAGTTCGGCGACGCCGAGGCCGTCGCGACCGAATCCGTTGCCGGCGTAAAACAGGAACCGTCGTCCGCTTCCGGGGACGCTGACGAGCGAGGGGAAGTACACCATTTCGCTATCGAAGCCTGTGCCATGGGCAATGCTGGCGAGATGGTCGGCGCGCTCCCAGTGCTGCAAGTCGTCGGAGAGTGACAGTCCGAAGTGATATTTCATGTCCAGCGTGCGGCGGGTGTACAGGACGGCGTAGCGCTCGCCGAGCCGGACGAGCTGGGGCCTGCCCAGGCCGTGCTCCACGCTTGCGTCGTGCGTCACGATGCGCTGGCCGGCGCGTTGATACGCCAGACCGTCGGGGGACGACTGGTAATACACATCGTAAGTCGGCCGCAGGCAGCCACCCACATCGACCCAGTCGCTACCTGCGGAATAGACCGTGTGGAAAGCGCCTGATTCGTGCAGGATGGATTGCCCTGCGCGAACGCTCAGTCCCTCGTCGGCGCGGTCGAGGATGGGTGCCTCGGAGGCGCGAGTGAAGGTTTGACCGCCGTCGTGACTCAGCGCTAGACCGCCGAAATTGAAGTAGCGGATCTTCTCGCCAAGCTGAAAGCCGGTGTAGTAGAGGTAGATCGTGTCGCCCACGCGCGTGGCATGTCCGGGGAATACACCATTGTCGTCAAAGCAGCCCGGCCGGCCGATGTCGACAACAGGCCTGGGGGACACAGCAAGGACCTCATTGGGGCGCTCTGCCGATACATCGACATAGCCGATGCGGGAGATGCCCGCGCTATCCCAGCAGCCGAGGAAGACACGGATGACCTCGTCGTTCAGGCAGATGGCGGAGGGGGCCATGGTGTGGCTATGCCACCAGCCTGCCTCCTGCTGGCGGTGATAGACCTGTCCGAGTTTTTGCCAGTGCATCATGCTAGTGCCCCCGATCGTCCAGCAATATTTCGACCATGCTGGGGTCAAAAGTCAGGATGCCCAGACGCGTGGAAACCTCTTCACGTTGCGTGAAACTGTCGTCGATGAAAATGGCGTTGGTTTCGTAGATGTAATCGCTTTTCGATTCATCTTCACGCAACCAGTGGATTTCATCAAAGAGCGATTGCAGGCGCCAACGGGCAAGCAGCGCTTCCTTGTCGGCTGCGAGTGATTTCGATAGCAGAACGATGCGCTTTCCCTGGTTGATGCATTGATAGAGAAACTGCAGCATTTGCGTGTTCAGAGCCTCCTTGATGACGAGCGTGTCGTCCCAGTCCACATAGACCGTGCTGTAGCGCAGGTCCAGTCGATAGCGATTCGTCAGAGCCCGATCGATGCTGTACTGACGGTACGGGTTGCGCAATATGCGCACGCTCATACCGGCCTTGTCGAGCAGTCCCAGAAGCGGAAAGTTGATGCCCTGCACACGGTGAAACGCCATGGTGCCGGCGATACGCGGATCGATCTCCAGCAGTTTCAGCGTGCCCTGAGCATCGCGCTTCATCTGGAAGAACCACGGACCGGTCAGGTCCAGTGCATCATGGATCTGCTGTGCATGCGCAAGTAACGCTGCATGGGTCTCGCTGTCCGGTTCCCTGCTGTGCATCGAGGTGCCCATGCGGATACGCTCGCGTGTTCGCGGGCCGGCGAACAGCAATTGCCCGGTGCTGCTCGAGAAGCAGTCGACCGTGTATTCATCGCCCGGCAGGTACTCGCAGAGGAGCATGCCCTCCAGACTGCCGGCGGCCGCGAGTGCGTGGCGGCTATCGAGTCGCTGGCCACCTTGCGATCCGTACAGGCGGTCTGGCTTCAGATAGACCGGAAAACGATCGATGCGCTCCGCGTCGTGCAATTCAGGTACGGGCAGTTGCTGCGCAAGGTGTTTGTAGCTCGCGGACTTGGAGCGGACGATATTGAAGGTGGCGCTGGCAGGCATCACGACAGCACACGGAATTTCGCTTCGGTGCTCATCGAGAAAGTCCATGACAAGAGGATTTGCCGGGAAAATGAAGTCGATTTCCCACGCTTCGATCAGTGCCTTCAGCGCGTCCAATGCGTCGGCATGGTCTATGGATGGCAGTTCGCGATAGCGCGCAAAGACGCAAGGTCCGTGGTTGACCACGGCTGCAGAGGCACCGAACAGCCGCACCTCCTTGCAGTGCTCGAGTGATCGGAATATTTCCAGGCCGACCTCCGTCCCGGCCGGAAACACGAGAACATTCCACGGCGGCGCTTTCATGAGGCCAGCCCCTGATCTGCGTGCAGCACTGCCGCGATGACAGGCGCAGGGTCGAGTCCAGGCCACATCGGCAGACTCAGTACTTCTGACGAGAGCTGTTCCGTCATCGACAGATCGGGCCAGTTCTCGCCGGAATAGGCACCCTGCCGATGGGGGGGGACGGGGTAGTGGATCAGGGTGTCGATGCCCGCTGTTTTCAGGGCCTTCATCAGCGCGTCGCGCCGTGTGCAGCGAATGACGAAAAGATGCCATACGGGCGTGGCCCAGTCGGGCGTCTGCGGCACGGTGATATGCGTCAGCGCTGACAATGCCTGAATGTAGGCTTGGGCGACTGACTGGCGCGCGCGATTGTCTTCATCGAGGCGTCGTAGCCTGACACGCAGAAAGGCGGCCTGAAGCTCATCGAGGCGGGAGTTGTAGCCAGCTTCGTCATGCTGATACCGGGTCTGCGATCCATAGTTGCGCAGTGAGCGCAGGCGCGAAGCCAGGGCTGCGCTATTCGTACAGATGGCGCCACCGTCGCCCATCGCACCCAGGTTCTTGGTCGGGTAGAAACTGAAGGCGGCCGCGTCACCGAGGCTGCCTACGGGGCGGTTGTGGTAGCGCGCGCCATGCGCTTGCGCAGCATCTTCGATCACCTGCAAACCATGCTGTGCCGCGATGCTGCATACCGCGGCCATATCGGCGGGCTCACCATAAAGGTGCACGGCGATGATGGCTTTTGTGCGGGGGGTGATCGCTTCGACAATGCGTTCAGGATCGATGTTGAAGCCGGATGGACAGGATTCGACCGGTACGGGCCGGGCGCCGCTCCAGGTGACGGCGAGCCAGGTGGCGATGAAAGTATGGGCCGGAACGATGACTTCATCCCCAGCGCCAATACCCATGGCCTGCAGTGTCAGGTACAGCGCTTCGAGCCCATTGCCGACGCCCACGCAGTGTTCGACGCCGCAGTAGCGGGCGAACTCCTGTTCGAAGGCCATGAGCTCGTCACCCAGGATGAAGTGATGTCTGCTGAGAACCCGCTCGAAGGCATCCCTCAACTCGGATTCGATCGGGGTGGTGATCGCCTGCATGTCGAAGAAAGGTGTCGTCATCTCGGTGCGCAGTCAGTCGACTCGGCTAACGGATCCAAGCGTCCGCAACCAAATGCCGTGAATTTTTCGCCTGTTTGTCGATACGCTGGTCGCGCAACGCGGATCTCGATCAATCGAAGTTGTAGCCCAGTGCAGCGTAAACCGGAGCAGCGGAAAAGAGACGGTTGAGTACTTCGATTGAGTTTGGGTCAAGATCCTCGCGCCACTTGTCCTGATTCTCACGCTCTGGATCGGTATACGTTCTGCGCCCGCCGGCCCATGGGTCGGAACCGTCCTTCAACAGGCTCGCGCTTTCGTGCGCCACCTTCCCGGGGTTCAATACGGCACGATCATCAGCCAGGCCGAGGAAGTCCAGCAGATTCATCATCGTGTCCTCGGTACGGCTGAGCAGATCTTCATAGCGCACGATGATCGCGCGGGCGGCTTGACTCCCGCAGGCTTCAACGCCGGCATGCACGCACTGATTGATATACAAGGCCATTGCTTCCAGGTTGCTCAGGAAGGGCGGCCGCGTTTGTCCGGCCTGGTCAATGCGCTTGGCGACCTGATACATGGACATGATGACTGCACGCGGGTCGCGTATGACATGCACGAATTTTGCGCCAGGCAGTATCGTCATCAGGTCCTTGAAGACAAGGACATTCATCGGTGTTTTTTCGGAGAGCCGGCTGACCCCATGGCGATCCGCGACGGGATAGAGCAGGGACTCCACCATTTGCCCCATGGCGTCATCGATCTGCGCCGCATCAACGAAGTGCGTGATGCGACCATACTGCAAGCCCTGCTGCAGGCGGTTGCGCAAGTTGACGATGTCGGTCAGGTGATCAAACTCGGGCCCGCCATAGACATCACTGTGCGAGTCCATCATGGATTGGAACAGGCTGGTGCCCGATCGCGGCGCGCCACCGACGATAATCAAGCGGCTACCTCGCATGTCAGCCTCGTTGGGAAGAGTCGAGGTGTTCATCATGTGCGTGATGCCTGTGCCGCACTCTCGAAAGACGCATAGTCGCGGTAATAGTCGGCTTCGTCGTAATACGCTGAGGCGAGCACCAGACAGACGGCGCCCGATGAGAAATTATCCAGATAGCGCCAGGTCATCGGTGCGATATAGATGCCGTTGTATGAACGATTGAGGTGGAAGCGACGCTCGCGATCACCATCATTGAGCACGACGTCAAAGCTTCCCGACATGGCGATCATGAACTGCTGGAGCTTTCCGTGAGCATGACCGCCGCGCTCCGATCCGCCGGGCACGTCATAGAGGTAGTACACGCGTTTGATATCGAAGGGAACGTGTCTGTCGCCCTCGACAAATGTCAGGTTCCCTCGCTGGTCGTGAATCTTCGGTAATTCGATCATCCTGCAGTCATCGAGTGACATGGTCCATCCCTTGTGGCCTTGGCGATTACCCTTTGATTGACTTCCTGGCAAGCAGGGCACGTTGTAATTCTAAGGGGGAGGGGGGGCGATTGATACATCGAACTGTTATGGGTTTTGGCTACTGTTTCTCCTTTTGATGCGCAATATCGCATTGTGTCGCGGCGTCCTGTTTGGTGCGGCAGACAAGAACTCCGACCGCTTGAGCCCGCACGAACGTCCCAGAAACAACAAGGCCCGTAAATACGGGCCTTGTCATTGCGACTCTCTCGCGCACGGGTGGGGCTTCTCGCTTACCGCACGATGAGTATGTTAACGATCGTCCGGGGTTCGCATTGTTCAATGCCGCTTGCGCGCCTAGCCCTCGGCCCGGAAAGGCTTGCCCAGCGACATCGGTGAATTCAGCCGGATGGTGTTCACATTGCGCGAGATCACCACCAGCACGATGATCGTCGCCCAATAAGGCAGCGACGACAGGAACTGCGCGGGAAAGTCGATCTGCATGCCAGAGCCCTGGATGAAGAGCTGGGTGATCATGACGCCGCCGAACAGATAGGCGCCGACCATGACCCGCAGCGGGCGCCAGGTGGCGAACACGACCAGCGCGAGTGCGATCCAGCCGCGACCGGCGACCATGCCTTCGACCCACATCGGCGTGTAGAACACCGACAGGAAGGCGCCGCCGATGCCGGCCATGGCGCCGCCGAAGAGCACTGCGAGATAACGGATGAGGATGACCGGATGACCGATGGCGTGCGCCGAGGCGGGGGATTCGCCCACGGCGCGCAGCACCAGGCCGGCGCGGCTGCGGTAGAGGAACCACACCACGGCCCAGAACATCGCCCACGACAGATAGACCAGCGCCTGCTGGTTGTAGAGGGCCTCGCCGATCAGCGGCAGGTCGGCGATGAAGGGGATGCGAATCGGCGGCACCGCCGGCAGGGCGATCGACTCGAAAGGTTTGCCGATGAAGGCCGACAGACCGACGCCGAAGATCGCCAGCGCGAGCCCGGACGCCACCTGGTTGGCCTGCAGCGTGAGGGTGAGCAGACCGAATACGAGCGATACCGCCATGCCCGCACCCATGCCGGCGAGCACGCCCAGCCAGGGGCTGCCGGTGTGGTGGGTGACGGCGAAGGCGGCGACCGCGCCCATGGCCATCATGCCTTCGGCGCCGAGGTTGAGCACGCCGGCCTTTTCATTGACCAGCAGGCCGAGTGACACGATGATCAGCGGGGTGCCGGCCACGACGGTGGCAAACAGCATCGAGGTGAAGAGCGAAGCGTCCATGATCGATCCTCAGGCGGCAACGCGGCCGAACTTCAGCCGGTAGTGGATGAATACGTCCGAACCCAGCAGGAAGAACAGCAGCAGGCCCTGGAACACCAGCGAGATGGAGCTGGGCAGGTTCATGTACTGCTGCACCTGCTCGCCGCCGATGTACAGCAGCGCCATCAGCAGACTGGCAAGCAGGATGCCGAAGGGGTTGAGGCGGCCGACGAAGGCCACGATGATGGCGGCAAAGCCGTAGCCCAGGTTGACCTTGTCGGTGAGCTGCCCCATCGGGCCGGCCACTTCGCTCATGCCCGCAATGCCGGCAGCGGCACCGCCGGTGAGCAGGCCGATCCAGATCATGCGGTTGGCAGAGAAGCCCGCATAGCGCGCGGCCTCGGCCGCTTCGCCTGCGACCCGCATCTTGAAGCCGGTGTAGCTGCGGTTCATGAAGGCGTAGCCGGCGACCAGCGCGGTGAGTGCGATCAGGAAGCCCGCGTGCAGGCGTGTGCCTTCAACAAGAATCGGCAGCAGCGCATGGTCGGCAAACATTGCCGTCTGCGGAAAGTTGAAGCCGTCCGGGTCTTTCCATGGCCCGAACACCAGCCAGGACACGAACAGCTGCGCCACGTAGACCAGCATCAGCGACACCAGAATCTCGTTGGCGTTGAACTTCGTTTTCAGCAGGGCAGGGATGGCGGCCCAGGCTGCGCCGGCGGCCGCACCTGCGAGCACCATTGCGGGCAGCACGAGGCTGCTGTCGGACTCCTGAAAGTACAGGGCCATGCCGGTCGCACCGACGGTGCCGAGCATGAATTGCCCCTCGGCGCCGATGTTCCATACGTTGGCGCGGAAGCCCACTGCGAGACCGATGGCGCACAGCATCAGCGGCGTGGCCTTGAGCAGCAGTTCGGAAACGCCGTAGAGGTCCTTGACCGGGCTGATCAGGAACAGGCGCAGACCTTCGACCGGATCCTTGCCCAGCGAGGAGAAGACGGCCATGCCTGCGATCAGTGTGAGCACGGCCGCCAGCACTGGCGACAGATAGCTCATCAGGCGCGAGACTTCGGCGCGGGGTTCAAGCCTGAGCATGAGCGAGCTCCCCTTTCTGTTCAATTGTTTCGGTTGCGAGCTCGGAGCCAGGCCACAGGCCGCTCATCCACACGCCGATATCCTCTACGGAGGTTTCAGCGGTCGGGCGCAGCGGCGACAGCCTGCCCTTGGCGATGACCGCGATGCGGTCGCAGATCTCGAACAATTCGTCCAGCTCCTCGGAGATGACCAGCACGGCGCAGCCTCGGTTGCGCAGGTCGATGATGGACTGGCGGATGAAGGCGGCTGCGCCGACATCGACACCCCAGGTGGGCTGGGCGCACACCAGCAGCTTGGGCGCCTGCAGGATTTCGCGGCCCATGATGAATTTCTGCAGGTTGCCGCCCGAGAGCGATTTGGCTGGCGAAGGCGCTCCGCCGCACTTGACGCTGAATGATTCGATGCAGTTCTCGGCAAAGGTCCGCGCGCGGCTGAAGGCCAGAAAGCCTCCGCTGACAAAATGCTGCGACTTCGCAGCGGTCAGGATCGCGTTGTCGGCGAGCGACATGGTGGGCACGGCGCCACGGCCGAGGCGCTCTTCTGGCACGAAGCACATGCCAAGCTTGCGCCGCTGGCCGGGGTTCATGCGACCGGCTTCGGTGCCGAGGATCTGCACGGGGAATTTTTCCGACAGCGGTTCCTCGCCCGAGATGGCGCGCAGCAACTCCTGCTGGCCATTGCCCGATACGCCGGCAATGCCGACGATCTCGCCGGCGTGGACGTCGAGGTGGATGTCGCGCAGGTCGGTGGCGAAGGGGTCGGGTGTCGAATGCGACAGCCCGGCAAGGCGGAGGCGGACCTCGTTGCTGGCCTGGCCGGCGCCGTGTTCGCACACCGGCAGGTCCTTGCCGATCATCAGTCGCGCCATCGATTCAGGTGTTTCCTCGCCCGGGCGGCAGTGGCCGGTGACGCGGCCGCCGCGCAGCACGGTGGCGGTGTGGCACAGCTCCTTGATTTCGTCGAGCTTGTGGCTGATGTACAGAATGGAGCAGCCTTCGGCGGCGAGCTGGCGCAGGGTCTCGAACAGTTTGCGCACGGCCTGCGGTGTGAGCACCGAGGTCGGCTCGTCCATGATCAGCAGGCGCGGGTTCTGCAGCAGGCAGCGCACGATCTCCACCCGCTGACGCTCGCCTACCGACAAGGCATGCACATGGCGGCGCGGATCGACCGGCAGGCCGTAGCGCTTGGAGACCTCTTCGATGCGTTGCGCGAGTTCGCCGAGATCGGGCTTGCCCGGCAGGGCGAGGGCGACGTTCTCGACCACGGTCAGGGTTTCGAACAGCGAGAAGTGCTGGAACACCATGCCGATGCCGAGTTCGCGCGCATGTGCCGGGCTATCGACGGTGACGGGCTTGCCTTCCCACTGCATCTCGCCCGAGCTGGGCCGGGTGACGCCGTAGATGATCTTCATCAACGTCGACTTGCCGGCGCCGTTCTCGCCGAGAACGGCATGAATCTCGCCGGGTGCGACTTCGAGATTGACGCCGTCGTTGGCGACCACGGTCGGGTAGACCTTGCGGATGTTGCTCAGTACGAGGCGCGGCGCCGCGCCCGGGGAAGGGCTTGTCTGCTGGGTCATGGTGTCGTGCATGCCTTGGCTGGATGATCTTGCCGGATGTGCCGGACGTTCTGTGGCTTGCTGCGCAGGCTCATGAGCTGCGCGGCAATCGCGATGGCGATGACTTCGGGTTCCTTGCCGACGACGGCGGGGTCGCCGACCGGGCTGACGATGCGGGAGAGTTGCGCTTCGGTGTAGCCGCGGGCGCGCAGCCTGGCTTCGAAGCTGGCGCGCTTGGAGGTCGAGCCGATGAGGCCGAGAAAGCCGAAGTCGCCGCGGTCGAGCCAGGTCCGCACCAGTTCCAGGTCCAGCGCATGGCTGTGCGTGGTGATCAGCACGGCGGTGTTGGCAGGTTGGTGTCGCACTTCGGCTTCCGGCATGTCGGTCAGGACGGGGCGCGTATTCTGCGGCATCCAGGCCAGAAACTCCGACTCGCGCGGGTCGATCCAGGTGACGCGGATCGGCAGGCGGGCGAGGACTTCGATCAGTGCGCGGCCGACATGGCCCGCACCGAACAAGGCCAGGTGCAGCTCCGCCGGGCGCACGAGTTCGATGACGTGGCGCTCGCCGCCAAGGCTGTCGCAGCAGATCATGGCGCTGTCGCCGGCAAGGGTGGCGAGCCCGGCCGCACTGGCGGCGAGCGCAGGATGGCGGCTGTCGGCGCGCAGGCTGGCGAGGCTGGCGACCTGCACGGGCGCGCCCCCGAGGCTGAGGATGCGCACCCAATCGATGTCCTCGTGCGCCAGTGCGCGTGCCTGTTCGACCCATGCACGCTCAGTCGGGCGAACGACGTCGAAGGCAAGATGCACCACACCGCCGCAGCACTGGCCGACGCTGGCCCCAAGCGGAAAGCGCTCGATTCTGGGCGCGGTCGCAAGACCGGCAGCGTCATCGACGATCATGCCGCGCGCAATTTCGATGGCACGCAGTTCGAGGTGACCGCCGCCGATGGTGCCGAAGCTCGAGCCCATGCCGACCAGCATGCGGGCGCCCGGGGCGCGCGGTGCCGAGCCGCGTGTCTCCGCGACGCCGATCCACACCATGGGCTCGCCGGCGCAGAGGCTGGCGGCCAGATGATCGAGCAGGCGTCCGGCAGTCATGGCGTGTGGGCCCGCTGACGGGCGTCGTCCACGCTGCACAGGATCTCTTCGGCGGTGGCCGGCGCGTTGAGCATCGGGGTGACGCGGTAGTCGGCTGACGCAGCCACCGCGTCCTTGATCGCATGCCAGACCGACAGCGCAAGCATGAAGGGTGGCTCGCCGACGGCCTTGGAGCGGAAAATTGAGTCTTCGACGTTGATGGCGCGATCCCACAGGCGGACGTTGAAGATCTTGGGGACATCGGAGACCGCCGGAATCTTGTAGGTGGAGGGCGCATGGGTGCGCAGGCGTCCGCTTGCGTCCCAGTGCAGCTCTTCCATGGTCAGCCAGCCCATGCCCTGAATGAAGCCGCCTTCGACCTGGCCGATATCGATCGCCGGGTTCAGCGACTGGCCGGCGTCGTGCAGGATGTCGGTGCGCAGCACTTTCGACTCGCCAGTCAGCGTGTCGATGGCCACCTCGCTGCACGCAACCCCGTAGGCGTAGTAATAGAACGGGCGGCCCGACAGGGTTTCGCGGTCGTAGGCGATCTTCGGCGTGCGGTAGTAGCCGGTCGCGGACAGCGAGACGCGCGCCATCCACGCCGCATGCACAAGCTCGGCAAAGCTGACGACGGTGGTGCCGGCTTGGATCTGATTGGCGCGGAACTCGACCTGGTCTTCGCGCACGGCGTACTTGGCCGCAGCAAATTCGGTGAGCCGTGCCTTGATCTTGCGTGCAGCGTCCTGTGCCGCCTTGCCGTTGAGGTCGGCACCGCTCGACGCTGCAGTGGCCGAGGCGTTGGGCACGCGCGCGGTATCGGAGGCGGTGACGCGGATGCGGTCGATGTCGATCTGCAGTTCGCGTGCCACGACCTGTGCCACCTTGGTAAACAAGCCCTGGCCCATTTCGGTGCCGCCGTGGTTGAGCAGCACTGTGCCGTCGGTATACACGTTGAGCAGTGCTCCGGCCTGGTTGAGGTGGGTGGCGGTGAAGGAGATGCCGAACTTGACCGGGGTGAGGGCGATGCCGCGGCGGACAACCGGGCTGCTCGCGTTCCACTCGCGGATGGCTTCGCGGCGGGCGCGATAGTCGCAGCCGGCTTCGAGTTCAGCCGTCATCTCGTGGATCACGTTGTCTTCGATGACCTGGCCGTAGTGCGTGGTGTTGCGCTCGGTGGTGCCGTAGTAGTTGAGCTTGCGCACGTCGAGCGGGTCGCGCCCGAGCTTGCGCGCAATGGCGTCGATCACTTCCTCGATGCCGAACATGCCCTGCGGCCCGCCGAAGCCACGAAACGCGGTGTTCGATACCGTATGGGTCTTGCAGCGGTGGGAGTCGATCGCGACGCTGGGCAGGAAGTAGGCGTTGTCGGCATGGAACATCGCGCGGTCGGCAATCGCACCGGTGAGGTCGGCCGAATAGCCGGCACGGGTGGATTGGCGGAAACGCACGCCGAGAATGCGGCCCTCGTCGTCGAAACCGACATGCCAGTCGATGCGGAAGTCGTGGCGCTTGCCGGTGAGCACCATGTCGTCGTCGCGGTCGAGGCGCAGCTTGACCGGGCGCCCGGTGCGCAGCGCGCCGATGGCGGCAATCGCGGCGATCTGCCCGGGCTGGCTTTCCTTGCCGCCGAAGCCGCCGCCCATGCGCCGGCATTCGACGGTGACGTCCTTGGCCTCCAGGCCGAGCGCGTGGGCGACCTGCAACTGGACTTCGCCCGGGTGCTGGCTAGACGAATGCACCTTGAAGGTCCGGTCTTCCTGCGGGATGACGTAGGCGATATGGGTTTCGAGGTAGAAGTGATCCTGCCCGCCGTGGCGCACGGTGCCTTCGAGTTGATGCGGCGCGGCGCCGATGGCCGTATCGACATCGCCCTGCCGGAGGCTGACGTCGGGCAGCACCCGGGTGCCGGCTTCGAGCGCTTCGTCGATGCCGAGCAGCGCGGGCAGGCGGTCGTATTCGACCTTGGCAAGACGGGTGGCGGCGCGGGCGGCGCGCATGTCTTCGGCAAGCACAGCGAACAGCGCCTGGCCATGAAACTGCACTTCTTCGGTTGCGAAGATCGGGTCGTCATGCACGACAGGGCCGAAATCGTTGAGGCCGGGAATGTCGTCTGCGGTGAGCACACAGACCACACCCGGTGCCGCGCGGACGGCCGACAGGTCGATGCTGAGGATGCGGGCATGTGCTTCGGTCGCGAGTCCGATTGCCGCATGCAGCGTGCGTCGCAGTTCGGGCAGGTCGTCTATATAGGTGGCGCTGCCGGTGACGTGCAGCACTGCCGATTCGTGGGGGAGGGCAGCGCCGGCGCTGCCGCGTGCTTCAGTGCTGCGCATGATCGGCCTCCACGCTGTCGATGCGGGTCGGATGACCTGCGAGTTCATGGTGCAGGCGGGTGAGCAGGTTCTGCGCGACGTTCATGCGGTATTCGGCAGACGCACGCATGTCGGACAGCGGCTGAAAGTCGAGTGCGAGCGCGGCGCGGGCATCGCTCAGGGTCGCAGCATCGAAGGGGCGGCCGATGAGCGCGGCTTCCGCGTGGCTGGCGCGCTTGGGCGTTGCGGCCATGCCGCCGAAGGCGAGCCGTGCGCTGCTGACGATGCCGTGATGATGAATGATCGAGAAGCCTGCGAACACCGCCGAGATGTCCTGGTCCTGACGCTTGGAGATCTTCCAGGCGCGGAACAGGTGTTCATCGAGGGGGCCGCGAGCGAGGGGAATCCTGACGCACTGCACGAATTCGCCCGGTGCAAGATCCTTCTTCTGATAACCCAGATAGAGCGCTTCGAGCGGCAGCGCACGGGTGCGATCGCCGTGGCGCAGCACCACCTCGGCGCCAATGGCGATCAGTGCCGGCATCGAGTCGCCGATGGGGCTGCCGTTGGCGATGTTGCCGCACAGCGTGCCGGCGTTGCGGATCGGGCGTGAGGCAAAGCGGCGCCAGAGTTCGGTGAGTTCGGGGTAGTGCGGGAGGATGGCCTCGAAGGCGTCTTCCAGCGTCACGGCGGCGGCAATTTCGAGCCAGCCGTCGGTTTCGGAAATGCGCGTGAGTTCGCGTGCCCGGCCAAGATAGATCAGGTGCGGAAGGGCGCGGAACTGCTTGGTGACCCACAGGCCGACGTCGGTGCTGCCGGCGAGAATGGTCGCGTCCGGGTGGGTGGCGACGCAGCTGGCAAGTTCATCGAGGCCGCGCGGCGCGGTGAAGCGGCCCTCCGCATGGACGATGTCGAGTGTGGCGTCGTCCGCATTCATGCGCACGAGACGGTCGAGCAGGGCCTGTGCCGCGGGGTCGGTTGCGTTCTGCCACTGTGGCGCAGGCAACTCGCCGTCGGGTGCAGGCAGCCGATACATTTCCTGTGCGGCATCCACGATCGGGCGGTAGCCGGTGCAGCGGCACAGGTTGCCGGACAGCGCGTCGGCCACGGCGTCACCGTCAGGTGCGGCCTCGGTCTGGTACAGCCCGAACAGCGACATCACGAAGCCCGGTGTGCAGAACCCGCACTGAGAGCCATGGCAGCTCACCATTGCCGCCTGGGCCGGGTGCAACCCGCCCTTGGCCGCGCGCAGGCTTTCCCCCATGCCACGGATGCCCCCATGCACCGATCCGCCGCCCTTGGCCGCGCGCAGGCTTTCCACCGTGAATAAAGCCTTGCCGTGCAGGGTGGGCAGGAACTGGATGCAGGCGTTGACACTGCGCCAGACCAGCTCGCCGTCACGTGCTTCGGCAACGACCACGGTACAGGCGCCACAGTCGCCTTCGGCACAGCCTTCCTTGGTGCCGGTGCGTCCCTCGTCTTCGCGCAACCAGTTGAGCAGCGTCGTTGTCGGGCTGACCTGATGCAGCCGGATGTCGCGACCGTCGAGGAGGAAATGAAGTTCTGCTGTCGTCATGGCTTGAATTTAGCATCGCCGGCGCTGGCGTGCCGGTGCCCTTGTTTATACAAAGTATTGAAAATGATGGATTTTGTGCGCCAGGTTGGTGCGACGCACAAAACAACGCCCCAGACTGGCGCAATACCCCCGTCAGTCTATGGCGAGAAGCCTGCTCTGACGCGGGAGATGACGGGTCAGGAAATCCATCTGGTCAGCAAGTATGTGGCGATTGCACAAAATCAGGTACTCGGCCTTGTTCGGCACATAGGGCGCATAAAGCAGCGCCATTCTCGCCTGTTCGGGGGTGCGTCCGCTCTTGCGCTGGTTGCAGGGCCGGCAGGCTGTGACCACGTTCATCCACACGTCGCGGCCGCCGCGGGAAACCGGCATCACGTGATCGCGGGTGAGCTGGCTGCCCGGCAGGCGATGTCCGCAGTAGGCGCAGAGGAACTGATCGCGCCGGAACAGTTCGCGGTTGCTGAGTGGAGGCACCTTGGTGAGCGCCGCCGGGCGCTGCGTGCGTCCCTTGATGGCGATGATGCTCTGGGTGGTGATCTGCGATCGTTGTCCGGTGAGACGCGAGGTGCCGCCGAGGAAGCTGAAGGAATGGTCGCCAATGCTCCAGGCCACGAGATCACGCGCATGGTAGTGACATGCAGCCTGCCACGAGATCCAGCGATAGGGGGCACCGTTCATGTCGAGCGACAGGATCCACGGATGCTGGCCATCCTCATGAATGGCCAATCCGTCCGGGCCCAGCAGCGTCGCTCCATGTTCGATCAGCACGCGTCCTCCGTTACCTCTGGGGGGGCGCACCGAAACGCGGCGCACCACGTTTGTGAATGAAAACAGACAACTCCCTGCAGCGCAAGCTGTCCCGGGGGCTGCAGCGCGCGCAGAGGCCGGGTTTCAGGTTTTTGGCGCAGGCCCGATGCTGCCGGTGTGGAAAGACCACTTGCCACTGCGACGGTCTTCAAAGAAGTGTCGCAGGCTCAGAGCGATGGTGCGAAAGGCAATGTCGTCCCACGGAATGTCCGCTTCTTCGAACAGTGCGACTTCGAGTGACTCTTCGCCGGGGCGGAAATCGAGGTCGAGCAGGCGGGCGCGATACACGATATGAACCTGACTGATATGGGGAACGTCGATCAGGGTGAACATTTCGCCCAGTTCGATCCGCGCGCAGGCCTCTTCGAGCGTTTCACGCACAGCGCCTTGTGCGGTGGTTTCATTGTTCTCCATGAAACCCGCGGGCAAGGTCCACTTGCCATAACAGGGTTCAATCGCGCGCCGGCACAGCAGGATGCGGTCTCCCCACTCGGCCAGCGCGCCGACGACCAGCTTTGGGTTCTGGTAGTGGATCGTGCCGCAGTTGTCGCAGACATGGCGTGGCAAGGCATCGCCCGGGGGGATGCGTAAATCGACAGCGGCACCGCAGCTTGAGCAGAACTTCATGGGAGGGCTTCCTGTGTACGATGCCAATTCTAACAGGCCCGCGCAGCGCCAATCGGTATCGAAACATCGGGTCGGCACCGCTCCGCGTGTATGCGATCTGTACAAGATATCGTCGTTAGCGTTTATGCTAGCGATCAGGGTCCAATTCACTTCTTGCGAGAACATGCCTCCTTCGATCGACATGAACCGTTTTGCGCAGCTTAAGGCAACGGGCGATCTTCCTTCCCCACGCGGGGTTGCGCTCGCGATCATTCGCATGACGCAAAGCGACGATGTGTCGGTGGCAGAGCTGGCGCGGGTGATCAAGGGCGACCCCGCTTTTGTGGGCCGTATCATCAAGGCCGCCAACGGTCTGACCGGGCCGCAGCGGCGTTCGGTCGTGTCGGTGCAGGAAGCCCTGATGGTGCTGGGCATGCCTGCGGTGCGAACGATGGCGCTCGGTTTTTCGCTGCTGTCGAGCTACCGCAAGGGTGCATGCGCCAGCTTTGATTACGTGCGCTTCTGGTCATCTTCGCTGGTCATGGCTCTGTCGATGCAAACGCTGGTTCAGCGTCTGCGCGTGGTCGCCGCCGACGAGGCCTTCTCGGTCGGGCTGCTTGCTCGGATCGGCGAGCTGGCGATGGCTACCGTGTATCCGGTTGAGTATGGCCGCCTGCTGCTTGAGATCCAGCGCAATCCGGATCGGCGTCTGCTCGATCTGGAGCGGGAGGCGCTGGCGATGACCCACCGCGAGCTGGGTGCGGCCATGCTGGTGGATTGGGGATTGCCGCCGGTCTTCTCCGAGCCGGTGCGTTTCTTCGAACAGACCGAGCGTGCGGCCTTCGCACCCGAGAGTCGCGAAGCGACGATGATGCAATGTCTCGTGCTGTCCCGGGCCGTCGCGGAGATCTGCCTTGCCGTAGAGGCCGATCAGCCAGCGCTGATGGGGATGGTTCTGAAGCTGGCCTTGCGCCTCGGATACAGCCGCGATGAGTTCGTCTGTGCCTGCAGCGACATCGCGCGCCAATGGGTCGAATGGGGCAAGCTGCTGCAGATCGACACGGTTACGCCGCCACAGTTCTCGGAGCTGTGCCCGGGTGACGGGGGCGATGCGGGCGCTGCTGTGAAGTCCGGCGAAGATGCAGCGCCGGAGGTGAGTGTTGCGGTTGAAGCCGCTCCGCAGAGCCCGAGTGCGGCTTTGCGTGTCCTGCTGGTGGATGACGAGGCGAGCAGTCGTGACCAGTTGCGCGAAGTGCTTGACGGCGAGGGGCATCGTCTGTTCGAAGTCCGCCCCGGGCAGCAGGTGCTGGAGGCGGTTGTCGAGCTTCAGCCGCACATGATGGTGATCGATTGTGGTGTGTTCGGTGCTGAAAGCGAACGGCTGATTCGTGCCCTGCGTGCCACCCGCGTGGGGCGCCGGATGTACATCCTGCTGCTTGCGCCGAACGATGACGACGATCGCCTGATCGATGCGTTCGAGTCAGGCGCAGACGATTTTCTGCTCAAGCCGTTCCGCCCCAAGGTGCTTACCGCACGTTTACATGCAGGGCAGCGCGTCGTGAGACTGCAGCAGGAACTTGAGCGCGACCGCGAGGAAGTCCGGCATTTTGCCGCCGAGCTTGCGATCTCGAACAGGCGATTGCAGGAAGTGGCGTTGACCGATGCGCTGACCGGGTTCCCGAACCGTCGCTATGCCATTGATCGCATGCACCAGGAATGGGTGACCGCTACCCGCAACCGCCGGCCGCTGTCGTGCATGATCATCGATCTCGATGGGTTCAAGCTCATCAACGACACGCACGGGCACGATGTCGGCGACATGGTCCTGCGCCAGGCGGCGGATGCCTTGCGCGAGGCCTTGCGCGGGCAGGACGTGATCTGTCGAACGGGTGGCGACGAGTTTCTGGTGATCTGTCCGGAGACCGGGCTGACCTCGGCCATGATCTGTGCCGAGCGCTTGCGTGCGTCGGTGGACGCACTGCTGATCGAGACCGGTGGTCCCGCGCTTGAACTGACGGTCAGCATCGGGGTGGCGATGCGTGATGGCGCGATGGCCGATCTCGATGCGCTGATCAAACAGGCCGACCGTGGTGCTTACATGGCGAAGCGCCAGGGCCGAAATCGCGTCGCCTCTGTGCAGCAACCGGAAGCACCGGCCTGATTTTTGCCCGTTTGGCATGAGCTGGGCTGAAGGGATGTTGTTTGTTTGCAACAGCATTGACCCCCATTGCGGCATGGGAAAGCTTGCGGATGTTCAGAAATTACTTTAACTTCAAAGCCGCTTGTCCCTGAAAGGGAGTCATTTTTCATGAAACGCCCCGATTTTCAGGCAGAGATTCGCGAACTGAACCTGGCCTATCTGATGCTGGCGCAGCAGATGTTGCGCAGTGATCGGGAAACGGCAATGTTCAGGCTTGGCATGGGCGAGGCGTTTGCCGACCTGATAGAGGGGCTTTCCGCAGCGAAGCTCGTGCGCATGTCCAACAATCAGATGTTGATGCCGCAGTTCCGATTCAACGATGAGCAACTTGGCCGCCTGATGGCGGGCGAGGGCCGCGATCAGGCAAGCTCCAGTCTGCATGCAGCGATCATCGCTGCCGGCAAGGCTGCCGAGGAAGCTGCCTGAGGAGAAGAGAAAATGAAGAACAAACGGATTATCGACGAAGCGGACGACATTCGTCGCGCGGTGGAAATGGTGCAGCTCGGCGCGCGCATGCAGATGCTCGAGGTCGAAACCCAGCTCAGCCGCGAGAAGCTGCTCAAGATCTACAAGGAAGTTCGCGGGGTGTCGCCACCCAAGGGCATGCTGCCGTTTTCGACCGACTGGTTCATGACCTGGCAGCCCAACGTGCACTCGTCGCTGTTCATGGGCTTCCATCGCTTCTTCGAGAAGAAGGCTGGTGTCAGTGGTCTCCAAGCGATCCTGAAGTCCTATCATCTCTATCTCGATCAGATCGAGGCCGAGCAGATGGAGCCGGTGCTCAGCCTGACCCGCGCGTGGACCCTGGTCCGCTTCTTTGATGCCGACCTGCTGCACATGGCGGGCTGTACCTGTTGCGGCGGGCACTTTGTGGCCCATGCATACGACCCGACGCAGGCCTATGTCTGCGGTCTGTGCAACATGCCTTCGCGTGCAGGCAAGACCAAGCGGACGGCGGTGCGCAAGACCAAGGTCAGGGATACGGTTGCGGCCTGACGCTGCCGTTTTCAACAGAAAGGCTGCCTGATCCGGAGGCAGCCTTTTTTTCGTACCCGGAGTTCAAGTTTTTACTCTGCGGGCCGTTACAATTTTGCATTCCCAACCGACCCGTGCTTCCAGCCTGGAGTAAGCAGTGTTTCTGATCATCGGCTACGTCATCATTCTCGCCGCGTCGATCGGCACCTATGCGGTGCACGGCAGCCTGCTCGCACTGTGGGTGCCTCTTGAGTACATCGCCATTTTCGGCCTGATGATCGGCGGCTTCGTGGCCGGAAACGGGCCGAAGGCACTCAAGGCCACGCTGGGCTCGCTGAGCATGGCGGTCAAGGGCTCAAAGTACAATCGCGCGCTTTACGTCGATTTGCTGGCGATGCTGTTCGAGATCCTGGCCAAGGTGCGCAAGGAAGGCCTGATGTCGATCGAGAACGACATCGAGAACCCGGATTCGAGCCCGATCTTTTCGAAGTATCCGAGCGTGACATCGGACCACCATGTGGTCGAGTTCCTGTGCGACTACCTGCGCATGATGGTGGGCGGCAACCTGAATGCGTTCGAGATCGAGAACCTGATGGACATGGAGATCGAGACCCATCACCAGGAAGCGCATGTGGCGCCCCATATCGTGTCCAAGGTCGCCGATTCGGTGCCGGCCTTCGGTATCGTGGTGGCGGTGATGGGCGTGGTGAACGTGATGGGCTCGGTGGGTGAGCCGCCGGCGGTGCTGGGCAAGATGATCGGCGGCGCGCTGGTCGGTACCTTCCTCGGTATTCTCGTGTCCTACGGTTTCGTGGCCCCGCTTGCGAGCCAGATCGAGCAGAAGGTCGAAGAGGGTGGAAAGATCTACCAGGTGATGAAGGTGGTGCTGCTGGCGAGCATGAACGGCTATGCACCGCAGGTGGCGGTCGAGTTCGGACGCAAGGTGCTGTACGCCTCCGATCGGCCGACCTTTACCGAACTCGAAGAAGAAATCAAGAACCGCAAGGGCTGAGGCAGGGCATGGCGGAAACAGGCTTCGTGCTGGTGCGTTCTGATCCGGTTCCGGTCGGGGTGGAGTCGTGAGCGACGAAAGCCAGCAACCAATCATCGTCAAGCGCATCAAGAAGGGCGGCGGTGGCGCGCACGGCGGTGCCTGGAAGATTGCGTATGCCGACTTCGTGACCGCAATGATGGCGTTCTTCCTGCTGATGTGGCTGCTCGGCTCGACCGCGCAGGGCGACCTGGAAGGCATCGCCGATCACTTCCAGAATCCGCTCAAGCTGGCGATGGCTGGCGGCGAGGGCTCGGGAGACAGCTCGAGCATCATCAAGGGCGGTGGCGAGGATCTGTCGCGCAAGGTGGGGCAGGTCAAGCGTGGCGATACGCCGAGCACCCGTGCCATCAACGTTGACGCTGCGCGCGACCGGACCCCGTCCGATCCTGCCGATGGCGGTGCCGAAGAGGCGGAGCTGCGTCGCGAGCGCGCCCGGCTGGTCGATCTCAAGGGGCGCATCGAAGCCATCATCGAGGCCGACCCCCAGCTCCGGCAGTTCAAGGAGCAGATCCTGATGGACATCACCTCGGAGGGGCTGCGCATCCAGCTGGTGGACGAACAGAACCGGCCGATGTTTACCTCCGCAAGTGCCAACCTTCAGCCCTATACGCGCGACCTGCTGCGTTCGATCGGGCGTGCGCTCAATGACGTGGACAATCGCATCAGCCTCTCGGGTCATACCGACTCGGCGCGCTATGCTGGCGGCGATCGCGGCTTCTCCAACTGGGAACTGTCCAGCAACCGAGCGAATGCTTCGCGCCGCGAACTCGTCAGCGGTGGCCTCGAGGTGGCCAAGGTGGTGCGTGTGGTGGGGCTTGCCGACACCATTCCGCTCCGAAAGGAAGACCCGCTCGATCCGATCAACCGCCGCATCAGCATCATCGTACTCAACAAGCGCACCGAAGCCGCCATTCGCGGCGAGGGTGGCAACCTCGATGTCAGCGCGTCAGCGCCGCTCGATCCTGCGACGCTGACGCGCGACGGCAGCAGTGGATCGGCTGCGCAGGGAATCATCCCGAATATCCGCCCGGCACTGGGACGATAAGAAACAGCGGCATTGAGCGCCGTGTGTGCGTTCATTGCGCGCACTTGAAGAGGTGCATGCATGGTTTTCGATCCTCCGCCGCGGCGGTCCTTGTCGCCAGCAGGCTCCGCACCGGATGCGCCTCGGCGCGCGCTGTTCCCGCCTGCCGCCTCTGCGCCCGGCCTGGCTGCGCGCGATCGCGAGTTCGAGTTTACGTCGGCCGATTTCGAGCGCATCCGTACCCTGATCCATCAGCACGCGGGCATTGCGCTGTCGTCGGCCAAGCAGGACATGGTCTACAGCCGCCTCGCGCGCCGTCTGCGCAGTTGCGGCGATCGCACGTTTGCGCAGTATCTGGCCAGACTCGAACGCGACCGGGCGGAGTGGGAGACCTTCGTCAACTCCTTGACCACCAACCTCACCTCCTTCTTTCGTGAAGCCCACCACTTCGACATCCTCGCCGATCAGCTCCGCCAGGTCGGCGAGAAGCGGACGATCCGGATCTGGTGCAACGCAGCCTCGACCGGGGAAGAACCGTATTCGCTGGCGATGACAGCGTGCGAGGCGTTCAACTCCCTCACGCCGCCGGTGCAGATCCTTGCCAGCGATATCGACACCTCGGTACTGGCGCACGGAGAGGCGGGCATCTACCGGCAGGATCGTATCGATCGCCTGTCCGACGCGCGCAAGAGCCGGTTCTTCACCCCGCGCAGTGGCGCTGACGCCGGGACGTTCGAGATCCGCCCGGAGCTGCGCCGCCTGGTCAGCTTTCGCCGCATCAACCTGCTGGACCCCATGTGGCCGGTGCAGGGACCGCTGGATGCGATCTTCTGCCGCAACGTGATGATCTACTTCGACAAGCCCACCCAGTACGGCATTCTCAAGCGCATCGTTCCGCTGCTGCGCCCCGACGGACAGTTGTATGCCGGGCACTCGGAGAGTTTCATGCACGCCGCAGACCTCGTGCGTTCGCGCGGGCGCACGGTGTACGTGCGGCTCGACTCGCCCTTGCGCTGAGGTGCCGGCGTGAGTCACTTTTTCGGCGCAACAGCGGGTGGCAGCATCGTCTTCATCGGCGCCTCGACCGGTGGCACCGAGGCGATCCGCGAAGTGCTTACGGGGCTGCCTGCGAGCATGCCCGCGATCATGATCGTCCAGCACATGCCGGAGATGTTTACCGGCTCCTTTGCGCGCCGGCTCGACGGCTTGTGTGCGCTGCGGGTCAAGGAGGCCGAGCACGGCGAGCGTGTCGAGCCCGGAACCGTCTACATTGCGCCCGGTCATTCGCACCTGAGCATTCGTCGCGGGGGGGCGGGTTTTCAGTGTGAGCTGGCGAAGTCCGATCCGGTCAATCGGCACCGGCCTTCGGTTGATGTGCTTTTTCACTCGGCGGCAGCGGTGCTTGGACGCGCTGCCGTCGGCGTGCTGCTGACCGGCATGGGGCGGGATGGTGCGGCGGGCCTGCTGCGCATGTCCCAGGGCGGGGCGTGGACGATCGCGCAGGATGAGGCTTCCTGTGTGGTGTACGGCATGCCACGCGAAGCAGCGCTGCTGGGCGCTGCGCGCGAAATCGTCAGTCTGACCGACATCGCAGGGCGTATTCAGGTGCGGCTTGCGGCCCAGGGCGCGGGCACCTGAGCGCTATTTCCGGTCATGTTGCGGATCAGGGCTAAAGAAGTGCTGGGTCCGCGCCGATAGCTGAAGACATTGAAGCTGCGCCGCAAGCGCGCGGCCTGTGATGAGATATGCGGCAGTGAGCGCGAGAGGAGAGGGAGATGAGGATGTGGTCGGTTTGCATCATGCTGGGCCTGCTGGCAGGCCTCGGAGGCGGCATTGTTGCCGCGATCGACCCGGCGCCGGCGTGGATTGCGATGACTGCACATGCGCTTGTCGGTGTTGCGGTCGCTGCGCTTGCCGCCATGCTGCTGAAGCTGCGTTTCGGCTCGCCGCTCGGTGACTTTGCCGCGACGCTGCGGAAAACCTACGAGGATGGCGATCTGTCGCGGCGTGCGGCGACGACGACCGGACCCCTGTCCGACTGCATCGAGCACTACAACCGCCTTATTGCGAGCTTTCAGGGCATCGTCGGCAAGGTGATCTACGACGCCCAGCGTGTGGCGGAAAAGGCCGAAACGCTGTCGTCGCTCGCTGCCGGCGTGGCCGAGGGATCGACGTCGCAACGCAGTGCGTCGGAACAGATGGCGCAGGCAGTCGAGGAGATGACGACCGGCGTGAATGCGATCGCCGGTCATGCGTCGCAAACGGCCCGGAATGCGCAGGAGGCACGGGAGTTGTCGATCGAGGGCGCACGGGTGGTGTCCAGCGCCTCTTCCGAGATCGACCTGATTGCCCGCTCGGTGGAGCAGTCCGCACAGGTGATCTCGGCGCTTGGCGAACGCTCGCAGGCCATCAGCGGCATCGTGAAGGTGATCCGCGAGATTGCCGATCAGACCAATTTGCTCGCCCTCAATGCGGCGATCGAGGCTGCGCGTGCTGGCGAGCAGGGCCGGGGTTTTGCGGTGGTCGCCGACGAGGTGAGAAAACTGGCGGAGCGGACGTCTGCTGCCACGAGTGAGATCGGCACGATGATCGCCGCCATCCAGACGGAAACCGGGGCAGCAATTGTTTCCATCAAGCAGGGCAGCGAGCAGGCCCGCGCCGGCGCCGAGCTTGCGCGTCAGGCGGCCAGTTCCCTTGAGCAGATCAATCGTGGCGCTCAGCAGACCATGGAGCGGGTGGATGAAATCGCGCAGTCCATCTCCCGGCAGGGGGATGAGGCCGACAAGGTGGTCGGAAACGTCCGCCAGATCATGAGCATGGTCGAGCGCAATGCCGACGGTGCGGCGAAGACGCTCGACGAGGCGCACGAGCTCGACAGCCTGGCGCTCAACCTGCACGAGATCAGCAACGTGTTCCGTCTCGGTGCCGAAGGCGAGAAGGCCATGGCCACCCACAAGATGATGCCCGCGATCGTTCAGCAGGCCGCGCGCGAACTCGGGCGGCTCATGGAGCAGGCGATTGCGGCAGGGCAGATCACGGCCGACGCCCTGTTCGACCAGGCCTCCCAGCCCATTCCCAATACCCGGCCGCAGAAATACACGACGCGTTTCGATGCATTCACCGACAAGCTGTTTCCCCGCGTTCAGGAGGCGATCCTGCAGAAGCACGGTGAAATCATCTACGCCATCGGCTGCGACAGGCGTGGCTACGTTCCAACCCATAACACGCGTTTTTCCCAGCCCCTGACCGGGGACTACGACAAGGACTTCGTCGGCAACCGCAGCAAGCGAATCTTTGACGATCCGGTGGGCAAGCGCTGTGGCGCGCATGAACTGCAGTTCCTGATCCAGACCTATCGCCGCGATACTGGCGAGATCATGCACGACATCTCGGCGCCGGTGTATGTTAATGGCCGCCAGTGGGGCGGATTTCGCATGGGCTATCAGGCTTGAAGGCTGCACTTGCCCCGGTGTCCGGGGCACAATGTCGGCCTCTTGCTAAAGTCTGATCCCTTCGGGTCGATACACTACACAACAGCGCTACCGGTCGCGTTGACCGGGCCAGCAGCCGCAAGCGTGCGGAGAACGAAATGTCCGAGTTACTGAAGAATATCGATGCCCGTACCCGCCTTGCGGGGACCAACAAGCTGGAGATCCTGCTGTTTACGCTGGGTACTGATCAAAACACAGGCCGGCGCGAGACTTTCGGCATCAACGTTTTCAAGGTGCGTGAGGTCATGCGTACGCCGGCCATCACTGCCGCGCCGGAGATGCCCGCATCGGTCGTGGGCATGGTCAGCCTGCGCGGCGCACTTGTGCCGGTGGTTGATCTGGCACGCTACGTTGGCGTGGGGGCCGACACGCCGCGCGACATCATGATCGTAACCGAGTACAACGGCCACACCCAAGGCTTCCTGGTCGAAGCGGTCGACACCATTCTGCGCCTGGACTGGTCGCAGATGCGGGTGCCGCCCGACATGCTGACCGCCAACATGGGCGGCCTGGTCACCGCCGTCACCGAATTGCCGGAGAACCGCCTGGTGATGCTGCTCGATGTCGAAAAGGTGCTGTCGGAGACGACCCGCTACGACGACAGCCACATGTTCAAGGACATCGCACCAATCGACAATGGCGGCGAACATCTGGTGCTGTTCGCCGACGATTCGTCGGTGGCGCGCAAGCAGATCTGCCAGACGCTCGATGTGCTCGGTGTGAAGTACATCTCGGCCGTAAACGGGCGTCGTGCGTGGGAAGAGCTCAAACTGATGGCTGCGCAGGCCGAAGCTGCCGGGCGGAAGGTGAGCGATACACTGAGCCTGGTGCTGACCGATGTCGAAATGCCCGAGATGGACGGATATATCCTGACCCGCAACATCAAGGGCGACCCGCGTTTCGAGGGCGTGCCGGTGGTAATGCATTCCTCACTGTCGGGCATGTCGAACCAGCAGCTTGGCAAGTCGGTCGGTGTGGATGAATACGTTCCCAAATTCGAACCGCAGCGCCTGTCGCAGACGCTGCGTCGCCTGATCAGCCGCAACGTGGCGCCGGTCAGGAAGTGAGGTGAATCAATGTTGAGTCTCGACCAGAAAGAAGATACCGCCCTGCTCGATTCGGTAGACGGCCGCACCATGCTGGCCGGCTCGAACCGCATGGAGATCCTGCTGTTTTCGCTCGGTACCAGCGAGACCTTCGGGATCAACGTGTTCAAGGTGCGCGAGGTGTCCAAGACGCCCTTCATCACCAAGGCACCCAACATGCCGCGCGGTGTGGAGGGGCTGATCTCCCTGCGTGGCAACGTCATTCCGGTGCTGTCCCTGGCCAAGATCCTCGGCCTGAGTGCGCCCGGCGATGCCCTCGGCGGCTCGATGATGGTGACCGAGTACAGCAAGCGCACCCTCGGCTTTCTGGTGAAGGAGGTCGACCGCATCATCCGCGTCGAATGGGACAAGGTGCGTACGCCTGACAACGTGTCGTCGAACAGTCAGAACTACATCACTGCGATCACGGAGCTGGCCGATGGCAAGCTGGTGTCGATCCTCGATGTCGAGACCATTCTGGCCAATACCTTCGGTGAGGCGATTGTCGGCAACATCAGTCCGCTGCATGGTGGCGATGACGTGAACGTGTTCTTCGTGGATGACTCCGCTGTTGCGCGGCGCAAGATCGCCGAGGTGCTCGACAAGCTGGGTGTCCGCCACAAGCATGCGCAGAACGGGCTCGAGGCGTGGACGCGGCTGGAAGGCATGGCAGCGCACGCCCAGCAGATGGGGCATCACGTCGGTGATGAGATCGATCTCATCATGGTCGATGCGGAGATGCCCGAAATGGACGGTTATGTGCTGACACGCAATATCAAGAACGACGGCCGCTTCGACGGAATTCCTGTCGTGATGCACTCCTCCCTGTCATCGGAAGCGAATCGGGCGATGGGGAAAAGGGTCGGTGTGGATTCATACGTGGCAAAATTCGACGCTGATGTTCTCGCCGAGACCTTGCGGCCGCTGCTCCAGCGCGCACGCCAGGCTTGATCGTGAACGGGCACAACGGAGAATGAGATGGCTGACCCAAAACTGAAATTTCTGGTCGTGGATGATTTCTCGACCATGCGCCGCATCGTGCGCAACCTGCTCAAGGAGTTGGGTTACACCAATGTCGACGAGGCTGAAGATGGCGTGGCTGCACTGCAAAAGCTCAGCGCCTCCCCCTTCGATTTCGTCGTGACCGACTGGAACATGCCCAACATGGATGGCCTGACCCTGTTGCAGACCATCCGCCGAACGCCGCAACTGAAGCATCTTCCGGTGCTGATGATCACGGCCGAAGCCAAGAAGGAAAACATCATCGCAGCCGCGCAGGCCGGAGCCAACGGCTACATCGTCAAGCCTTTCACTGCTGCGACCATGTCCGAGAAGCTGGAGAAAATCTTCGAGAAGCTCGGCAAGAGTGCAGCTGCCTGACGGGCAGCACGAACCAGATAGGGAGCCAGGAAATGGCGAAGCGGATGAAATTTGACGAAGCGAGTGATTCGGATGAACTGCAGGCCCTGTTCGACAGCATCGCGTCGACCCAGGCCGAGCCCGAACCCGTACTCCAGCGTCCAGTGCCCGCACCGGCAGCAGCCCCCGAGACGGACGACAACGACGAACTGCAGGCGCTGTTCGACTCCGTTGCCGCCGAATTCGACGTATCCGCGGGTGCTGAGCCCGACGTGCAATTACCGGAGCCGGCGCCTGCCGCCGCAGAGCAGGATGCAGCGGCCCCGGAAGCTGTCTTCAATCGCATCGGTCAGATGACGCGCAAGGTGCACGACTCGCTCCTCGAGCTCGGATTCGATTCTGCCCTGCAGGAGGTCGCGCAGGCGATGCCCGATGCACGTCAGCGCCTGACCTACATCGCGCAGATGACCGAACAGGCGGCGAGCAGGGTGCTGAACGCTACCGATGTGGCCAAGCCGATTCAGGACAAGCTCGAAAGCGATGCCGATGCACTGCGCGCGAGGTGGGACCGACTGTACGCGAACGAACTCTCGGTCGAAGAGTTCAAGGCGTTGGCGGGCGAGACCCGGGGCTTTCTGTCCGCCGTCAGCGACGGCAGCCGCGCCACGAATGCGCAGCTGCTTGAGATCATGATGGCGCAGGATTTCCAGGATCTCACCGGCCAGGTCATCAAGAAAGTGGTCGACATGGCGCAGACCCTGGAGTCGCAACTGCTCGAGGTTCTGCTCGAGGTTGCGCCCGCCGAGAAGCGCAACGAAAAGAATGCCGGGCTGATGAATGGCCCGGTGGTAAGCAGCGAAGGCCGCGATGACGTGGTGACCAGCCAGGGGCAGGTCGATGACCTCCTCGAGAGCCTGGGTTTCTGATCTGCACGCCGGCCGCACGGGCATTCTGACCCGGCGGCCCGAACGTGAATGGGAGCGATAGAGCGATGAGTGACTTTGCCGGAATGGAAGATCTGTTGCAGGACTTCCTGGTCGAAGCCGGAGACCTGTTGTCGGGTGTCGACAACAAACTGGTCGATCTGGAGCGCTTCCCTGACGACCGGAACCTGCTCAACGATATTTTTCGCGGGTTTCATACCATCAAGGGTGGCGCCGGTTTTCTCAACGCCACCGAGCTGGTGACCCTGTGCCACCTCACCGAGAACCTGTTCGACAAGCTGCGCAACGGCGAACTCGCGGTCAGCTCGGAGATGATGGACGTCATCCTCGAGGCGACCGGCGCAGTGCGCGAGATGTTCAATCATCTCGAGCATGGTGGCCAGCCGCCCGCAGCCGATCCGGCCCTGATTGCCGCGCTGAAACTCGCCATTGCCGGTGAGGCCGTGCCGGCGGTCGAGCCGGCGTCGACCAGAAAGAGTGGTGGCGAAGGTGGGGGCGAGAACCCCGGCAGCGCGCACGAGCCTGACTGGAAGCTCCTCTACAACGCCGTCGCGGTGGTGCCGAAGGGTGCTGCCGATCCTGCTGCGGAAGCCGCGAAGCTCATTCCTGCGCAGCCCCTGGAGGACCCGGAAGAGGTCATCACGCGTGCGGTCGGACGCCGTGCGAGCGACCGGCCAGGTGCTTCCGCACCGGCAGGGCGGCGCGAGGGCGAGCGTCAGCGCGACAACTCGATCCGCGTCGATACCTCGCGCCTCGACCAGGTGCTGAACCTGTCGGGCGAAATCGGGCTGACCAAGAACCGGCTCAATGCGCTGCGCAGCGACATCCTGAGCGGACGCAACGATACCGAGACCCTGCATGCGCTCGACCTGGCGGTGAGCCAGCTCGACCTGCTGGTTTCGGATCTGCAGAACGCGGTGATGAAAACACGCATGCAGCCGATCGGTCGGCTGTTCCAGAAATATCCGCGCATTGCGCGCGACCTTGCGCGCAATCTCGGCAAGGATGTGGAGCTCGTGCTTGCCGGCGAGGAAACCGAGATCGACAAGACCATGATCGAGGACTTGTCCGATCCGATCATCCACCTCATTCGCAATGCGGTCGATCATGGTGTCGAAGACGGCGTCGAACGCCGGGCCAATGGCAAGCCGGAGAAGTCCGAAGTCCGTCTCGAAGCGCGCCAGGAGGGCGATCACATCGTGATCCTGATCGCTGACGATGGTCGCGGCATGAACGCCGAGAAGCTGCGGGCCAAGGCCTTGCAGAAAGGCCTCATCACCGATGAGGAGGCCAATACGATGGATGAGCGGCAGAGCTTCAACCTCATCTTCCTGCCCGGATTCTCGCTTGCGGCCAAGGTGTCGGACGTATCCGGCCGCGGCGTCGGAATGGACGTGGTGCGAACCAACATCCAGAAGCTCAACGGATCGATCGACATCCGCTCGACCCAGGGCAAGGGCACGACCTTCATCATCAGCCTGCCGCTGACGCTGGCGATCCTGCCCGTGTTGCTGGTCAGGCTCGGGGAACAGCCGTTTGCCGTGCCGCTGTCGATGGTGCGCGAGATCCTGCCGATCGAGCTCGACCAGGTGCAGGAGGTGGGGGGCAGGGCGACGATGGTGGTGCGGGGCGAAGTGCTGCCCATTCTGCCACTTGCCGGCCTGCTGGGCTGGGAGCAGGAGCGCCCGCCGGAGTACGGCGTGCTGATGCAGACCGCCGAGCTGTCGTTCATTCTGGCCATCGACAGTTTTGCCGGTCGCGAGGATGCCGTGATCAAGTCGCTCGATGACTTCCGGCCCAAGGGTGTAGCCGGTGTGACGACCCTGTCCAACGGACAGATCGTCCTCATTCTCGACATGAAGGAAGTGCTGGGCGCGGCTGGCGATCAGCGCGGTGTGGCACGCTCGGCGCTGGTGAAGAAGCTCCTGCCGCAGCTGGCGGCGGCCTGACCCGCCTGCTGCGCGCCGCGGCCAGCGTGAGCTGCCGTGCGGCGCGCAGTGCCTGAAGCGGCAGTCGCCGCTTCAGGCTTCAGTCTGCAGTCAATTCAAGCAGCTTTGAGAACGCTTCCTCGAACTGGTGCAGGCCGTCCGCCTGCAGCTTTTCACCGACTGCATCCATGTCGATCGAGAGGGCCGCAAGGCCATCCATGGCCGCCTGCGCGAGGCCGACGTCCTGCTCCAGCGTATTGCCGACCCTGCCATGGTCGCGCAGCGCGTCAAGCGTTGCGTCAGGCAGGGTATTCACTGTTTCCGGCCCAATAAGAGGCTCAACGTACAGCAGGTCGCTGTAGTCGGGGTTCTTGGTACCGGTGCTGGCCCACAGCATGAACTGCGGGCGGGCGCCCGCCGCCTGCAGGGCGGCAAAGTCGGGACCGTGAAAGCGCGCGCGGTAGTGCTGGTAGGCGAGGCGTGCAGTGGCGACCGCAGCCTTGCCGCGGAGTGCAAGCGCCTCGCCGCCGAGTTCTTCCAACTGCTTGTCGACCAGGGTATCGACCCGCGACAGGAACAGGCTCGCCACCGACATCACGCTGGAAACGTCTCCGCCCGCGGCCCGCAGACGTTCGAGGCCACGCACATAGGCGGCGGCGACCGCATCGACATGGGCGAGCGAGAACATCAGGGTGACGTTGACGCTGACGCCGGCGCCGATGAGCTGTTCGATCGCTTTCAGTCCTGCAGCGCTTGCGGGAACCTTGATCAGGAGGTTGGGACGATCGACCGCAGCCTTGAGCCGCAGGCCGGCTTCCAGGGTGCCTGCGGCGTCGTCGGCCAGGTCGGGTGACACCTCCAGGCTCACATAGCCCTTATTGCCGTGCGATTCGTGGTGCAGTGGCAGCAGCAGGTCACAGGCGCGCTGCACGTCGGGGATCACCAGCTGTTCATAGCGCGCTTCGGCACCGATGGGCTGGCGCTTGAGCGCCGCCAGATCGTCTTCGTAGTATCGTCCGCCGGCAATGGCCTTGTAAAAGATTGCCGGGTTGGTCGTCACGCCAGCGACGCCATCCTCGGCTATGAAGCGTGCCAGATGCCCTTCATTGAGCAGCGTGCGGGAGAGGTTGTCGAGCCAGATTTGCTGACCCTGTTCGCGAACTTGCAGAAGCGGATTCATGTGACCTGCGGGCGGGTGACGGATCGGACCCTCATTCTGCTATGAATCGCCCGTGGCCGAAAGTCCGTCAGCCTGCAAATGCCAACCGAGTGCCGTCAGTACCTTCGTAAAGTCCTGCGCCAGGGGGCAGTCGATCTGCAATGGGGTGTTGCTCAAAGGGTGGCGGAAGGCGAGTCCGGTGCACGCAAGGAGCAGGCGGTCGCTGCCGAAGAGGGTCTGGAACAGCCGGTTGTGGCGGCCCTTGCCAAATGTTGCATCGCCAATGATCGGGTGCGAGACATGTTTCAGGTGGCGGCGCAGCTGATGGCGGCGGCCGGTCTCGGGTTCCAGCTCGACCAGCGCATAGCGGCTGCTCGGGTAGCGGTCGACCTGGTAGGGCAGTTCGGCCGTGGCCAGTCGGCGGTAGCGGGTGATGGCGCTCTGCGGCAAGGTTTCTGCGCGCGCAGACCTGCGCTCCGCGGGGTCGAAACGGCGCACCAGCGGATGATCGATGACGTCGGCTGCGGGCGGATGACCGCGCACGACAGCAACATAGCGTTTCGATACCTGCTGATTCTCGAACAGCGCGCCGGCACGCGCGGCCGTATCGCGATCGAGTGCGAACAGCAGTACGCCCGACGTGCCCTTGTCGAGACGGTGAGCGGGATGGACGTGGCGGCCGATCTGGTCGCGCAGCAACTGTACCGCGAAGCGCTCCTCGCGCGCGTCAAGTCCGGTGCGATGAACCAGCAGGCCGGAGGGCTTGTGGATCGCGATCAGGTGATCGTCGCGATAGAGGATGTCAAGCATCGGAGGGTATGGCCTTGTGCTTCGGGCGTCCGAGAAAACAAAAGCGACCCCGGAGGCCGGGATCGCTTTGCGAGTCTGCACTCCCCGAAGGGAGCGGGACGGCAGGGATCAGGCGAAGTTCTTCGCCGCGAATTCCCAGTTGGCCAGCTTGTCGAGGAAGGTGGCCACGAAGTCCGGACGACGGTTGCGGTAGTCGATGTAGTAGGCATGTTCCCACACGTCGATACAGAGCAGTGCCTTGTCGCCGGTGGTCAGCGGGGTGCCGGCGGCGCCCATGTTGACGATGTCCACTGCGCCGTCAGCCTTCTTGACCAGCCAGGTCCAGCCCGAACCGAAGTTGCCCACGGCCGAAGCGGTAAAGGCCTTCTTGAAGTCGTCGAACGAGCCCCACTTGGCCTTGATTGCGTCGGCCAGCGCGCCACTCGGCTCGCCGCCGCCGTTCGGCTTCATGCTGCTCCAGAAGAAGGTGTGGTTCCAGACCTGGGCGGAGTTGTTGTAGATGCCACCGGCGGGGGCCTTCTTGACGATGGCCTCGAGGTCGAGGTTCTCGAACTCGGTACCCTTGATCAGGTTGTTCAGGTTGGTGACATAGGCCTGATGGTGCTTGCCGTAGTGAAACTCCAGGGTTTCAGCAGAGATATGCGGAGCCAGGGCATCCTTGGCATAGGGCAGAGCGGGAAGAGTATGTTCCATCGAGTTCTCCAGTCGGTATTGTCGAAGCGTCAATCGGTCAGTCAATGAGGAATGCCGATGATTCAAAGCCTGACCATTCTAGTCGGGATTGGTCTGAAGTGACAATCCTGAGGGCCATGATCATAAGCCTATCCGTGGAGCATGGAAACTGGCCGGCAAGGTGTGCGCGCCGGCAGATCAGCGCTTGCCGGTAATCTTTCCGCTCAGTTCGCCCTCAGCCAGTTGCACATGAATGGTGTCGCCAATGCCGGCCGTCGTGGCCGAGCGCAGGATGTTGCCGGCCGCGTCGCGGGTGATGCTGTAGCCCCGGGCCAGCACCGCCTCGGGCGCCAGATGCTGGAGGTGGGCGGCGAGCGCGGCGATGCCATGACTGTGCGCGTCAAGCCTGCCGCGGGCGGCTCGTCGCAGCCGGTCGCCGAGTTGATCGACCTGCTGCTTCGAGTGGGCAGGGTCCGGACGCCGGTTCTGCAGCCTGACCGCGAACTGGGCCTGGCGATGGGCGCTGCGTTCCAGCTGGGTGCGCATGGCGCGCTGCAGGCCCTTTCGCAGCCCGTTCACGGTTTCTGCTGCCCGGCGCAGGCGCTCGCGCGGGTGCACCAGGCGCAGGGCGCAGCGGTCCAGCTGCTGTCCGAGGGTTTCCAGCCTGCGCTGCAGGGTGCGTGTCAGACGCATCTCGAGTGTCTGGCATTCGCTGCGTGCGGCGTGATAACCGGCGCTGGCGAGCTCCGCGGCACCGGTCGGAGTGGCGGCGCGCAGGTCGGCGGCAAAGTCGGCAATGGTGAAGTCGGTTTCATGGCCGACGCCGCTGACAACAGGCACCGGGCAGGCCCGGATCGCGCGCGCCAGGGCCTCGTCGTTGAAGGCCCACAGATCTTCGATGCTGCCGCCGCCACGTACCAGCAGGATGAGGTCGATGCCGTCGGACCCGGCCCGTCGGCCAGCCTGCTGCAGCGATTCGAGCAGCCGGGCGGGGGCGTCAGCGCCCTGCACCGGTGCCGGATAGAGCACCAGCGGCAATTGCGGGCAACGCCGCTGCAAGGTCGCGATGACGTCGCGCAGGGCGGCGGCGGCGGGCGAGGTGACAATGCCGATGCCGCGGGGAAAGCGCGGCAGGGGGCGACGCCGTTCGGGGTCGAACAGCCCCTCGGCCGACAGTTTGTCCTTGAGCCGGTTGAAGGCTTCGAACAGGTTGCCGATGCCCGCCGGACGCAGGGCTTCGACGTTGAGCTGGTAGTCCCCGCGCGCCTCGTAGAGCGTGACCAGTGCCCGGGCCTCGACCTTCATGCCGTTTTCAGGGCGGAACGCCAGCAGCTGGGCCCGGTTGCGCCACATTGCGCACCGCACCTGCGCCTGCGCATCCTTGAGGGTGAAGTAGATGTGGCCCGAGCTGGCCCGGGTCAGATTGGAAACCTCTCCGCCAACCCAGAGCAGGGGAATGCCGGTTTCCAGTGTTTCACGCGCAAGACGGTTGAGCGCCGAGACGCCAAGTACCTGTGCTGCTGGGATTTCTGCGGGCATGCGGGCGTGAGGGTCGGTTTCCGGAGGCCGGATTGTAGCGGAATCCACAGCCTGTCAAGTACTTCGGGCGTCGTCATGCAAGTCCTTGATGAAACAAAGGCTTATTTTTAAGTCATTGTTTTTGTTGATAAAAGATGTTGCACAAATTTTCATCGGAGTAAGACAAGCCGCGCCGTTACCGGGATTGCGGGCAGGATTCAGAAATGCCCCACAAACTTATCCACAGCTTCTGTGGATTGCTTGGGCTGCGAGCCGGCTTGCCCTGCTTGCGCGGCAAGGCTAGAGTTCCGCTTTTGCTGATTCGAGGTTGATACGCGTGTTCGCGATCATTCAGGCCGCCGGCTGGCCCATGTGGCCCTTGTTGTTTGCGTCGGTGATTGCCGTCGCTTTGATCATCGAACGTTCGGTCAGCCTGCGCCGGGCGCGCGTCGTGCCCGCCGGCCTGCTCGACAACGTCATTGCCGATCTGCGTCAGCATGGCAGCTCGCCTGAGATGGTGAGCCGCGTTGCAGCCCATTCTCCGCTCGGCCGTGTGCTGGCGGCGGGCCTGCGCAATGTGACGAGCACCCGGGTGATCATGAAGGAGTCGATCGAGGAGTCGGGGCGTGCCGTGGTGCACGATCTCGAACGCTTCCTCACCACGCTGGGCACGATTGCCGCGATCAGCCCCCTGCTGGGCCTGTTCGGGACCATCGTCGGCATGATCGACATCTTTGCCTCGCAGGGTGTCAACGGCGCCAATCCGGCACAGCTGGCCAAGGGCATTTCGATTGCGCTGTACACCACGGGTCTCGGCCTCATCATTGCCATTCCGGCGACCATCTTCTGGCGCCACTTTCGCCGTCTGATCGATGACTTCGTGGTCGATATGGAGCAGCAGGCGATCAAGCTGGTTGAAGTCGCCCATGGCGAGCGCCGTGGCTGAGCACCGACCATGAACTTTCGTCGTGCCGTTCGCCATGAAGAACCCGAGATCAACCTCATCCCGTTGATCGACGTGGTGCTGGTCATCATCATCTTCCTGATGCTGACCACGACCTTCACCCAGACCAGCGGCCTTGAGATCAACCTCCCGACCGCCGAAGCCACCGGCGACGAAGCGGTGAGCAACGAGATCGTCGTCGCCGTGACGGCAGCGGGCGACGTCATCGTCAATCGCAATCCGGTGGCCGACAAGGGCATCGAAGCGATTGCCGAAGCGTTGGGCAAGGCCCGGCCGGGCGGACAGAAGGAGCCGGTGGTGGTGATCAACGCCGATGCCAAGGCCGCCCACCAGAGTGTGGTCGATGTGATGCAGGCTGCGCAGCGCGCCGGTCTGGCCCACATCACTTTCGCCATCCAGACGCCTCCGCGCTGAGGCGGCATCGATGGCAGCCCGGGCGCCGGCCTTCTGGCAGCAGCGTTCAGGACGGGCGCTGCTGCTGTCTCCCTTGTCCCTGCTGTTCGGTCTGCTGGCGTCGCTGCGACGAGCCCTGTACCGGATGGGCGTGCTGCGCACGGTGCGCCTGCCGGTGCCGGTGATCGTGGTTGGCAATATCGCGGTCGGCGGCAGCGGCAAGACGCCCTCGGTCGACTGGCTGGTCAGGCAGTTGCGCGCGGCCGGATGGTCTCCTGGAATCGTGTCGCGCGGTTATGGCGGTACGGTCGAGGGTATCGGCCTGGTGAGCGCGGACAGCGACCCAAGCCTGTGTGGTGACGAACCGGTGCTGCTGGCCAGGCTGACCCGCTGTCCGGTCGCAGTCGGTCGGGATCGCCCGGCTGCGGCGCAGGGCCTGCTCGCAGCGCACCCGGAATGCGACCTCATCGTGTCCGACGACGGCATGCAGCATTACCGGCTGGCGCGGGATGTCGAGATCGCGGTGGTCGATCAGGCAACGCTGGGCAATTGCCGCCTGCTGCCGGCCGGCCCCTTGCGTGAGCCGCTCGGACGCTTGCGCAACGTCGATCTGGTGATTGCGCACGGTGCGCTTTCCCCGCCCGTCAGTGCGGCGATTGGCGGCGTCGCAGTGGCCTCCATGACGCTCGAAGGTGCCAGTTTCCGTTCGCTGCGCCGCCCGGCTGACACCTGCGAGGCCTCGGTATTTCGAGGGCGGCGCGTGCATGCGCTGGCCGGAATCGGGCGCCCGGAACGCTTTTTCGATCAGCTGCGTGCGATGGGCCTCGACGTGGTTGAGCACCCCTTTCCCGATCATCATCGCTTCACCGCGGCCGATCTCGACTTCGCGCCCGATGAAGCAAAACTGATGACGAGCAAGGATGCGGTAAAATGCGCCCCTTTCGCGCCTGACAATGCCTGGGAGTTCCCGGTGCAGGCCTCAATTGGTTCGGGTGCTGCCGAACGCATCCTGGAGAAGCTGAACAATGGACGCCAGACTGCTTGAGATTCTCGTTTGTCCGATTTGCAAGGGGCCGCTTGATTACCTGAAGAGCAGCCAGGAGCTGGTGTGCAAGGGTGATCGACTCGCTTTCCCGATTCGCGACGGCATCCCGGTGATGCTTGAGGAGGAAGCGCGTGTCATGAGCGCTGAAGACGTCGACGCCCTGCGCTGAGGCGGCCGATGAAGACTGCTTTTCGAGTCGTGGTGCCGGCGCGCCACGCGTCCACCCGTCTGCCGGGCAAGCCGCTGGCGGACATCGCCGGCAAGCCGATGGTGGTACGGGTGCTGGAGCGTGCGAGTGCCGCGGGCGCAAGCGAGGTCTGGATCGCAACCGACCATGAAGGCGTGCGCGACGCGGTGCTTGCGGCCGGGGGCAAGGTGCAGATGACGCGCGCCGACCACCCGAGCGGTACCGACCGCCTGGCCGAGGTGGCGACTGCGCTCGGATGGGCTGACGACGACATCGTGGTCAACGTGCAGGGCGACGAGCCTCTGATCGACCCGGCGCTGATCGCTGCGGTCGCGAACGCCCTCGCCGACGATGCCGATGCCGCGATTGCCACTGCTGCGCACCCGATCCATGCTGCAGACGAGATGTTCAACCCGAACGTGGTCAAGGTGGTGTGCGACGCGCGTGAGCGTGCGATGTATTTTTCACGTGCGCCCATTCCGTGGGCACGCGATGCCTGGGCGGACACGCGCCAGGTGCTGCCGCCCGAGTTGCCGGTGCTGCGCCATGTCGGGCTCTATGCTTACCGGGTCGGATTTCTCAAGCGCTATGCATCGCTCACGCCTGCGCCGGTGGAGCACTGGGAAGCGCTGGAGCAGTTGCGCGCGCTGTGGCACGGATTCCCGATCCGGGTGCTGCGCCTGGACGCCGCACCAGCGGCCGGCGTGGATACGCTCGAAGATCTGATCCGGGTACGGGCGGTGTTCTCCGCAGGTTGAGGCATTCGCGATCGTGTTTGACCGGTCGGGACTTGTCGGTTAAGTTTCGGCCTTGAACCAATAAGACCATGCCGCCGGATGGCGGACGCATTTTTCGGGGAGGGTGTATGCGACTGATTCTTCTGGGACCGCCGGGCGCCGGCAAGGGAACGCAAGCCAACTTCATCAAGGAGAAGTTCGGCATTCCGCAGATCTCCACGGGCGACATGCTGCGTGCTGCCGTGAAGGCGGGAACCCCGCTGGGTATCGAGGCCAAGAAGGTGATGGATGCCGGCGGTCTGGTGTCCGACGACATCATCATCGGTCTGGTCAAGGATCGCCTGCAGCAGGACGACTGCAAGTCCGGCTACATGTTCGACGGTTTTCCGCGCACCATTCCGCAGGCCGACGCGATGAAGGATGCCGGCGTGCCGATCGATTTCGTGCTCGAGATCGACGTTCCCGACAGCGAAATCGTAGAGCGCATGAGCGGTCGTCGTGCCCACCTGCCTTCGGGTCGCACCTACCACGTCAAGTACAACCCGCCCAAGGTCGAGGGCAAGGACGACGTGACCGGTGAGGATCTGGTGCAGCGTGACGACGACAAGGAAGAGACGGTCAAGAAGCGTCTCGACGTCTATCACGCTCAAACCAAGCCGCTGGTCGCCTACTACAGCGACTGGGCTGCCTCGGGTGCCGCCAATGCGCCCAAGGTTCGCAAGATCCTGGGTCTGGGTGCTGTCGAGGAGATCACTGCCCGCGCCTTTGACGCCCTGAAGTAAGCAGTCCCTGCCGTATCCAGCGCGGTCGGTGCCGTTTTGCGGTGCCGGCCGCGTTTGTCTTCGTGCTCCCCTTTTCTTCGGAAACGCCGTCCATGAACCTGCTTTATGCCCAGTCCGGTGGCGTGACCGCCGTCATCAATGCCAGTGCTGCAGGGGTGATTGATGCTGCGCGTGAGCATCCCGGCCGGATCGGCAAGGTGCTGGCGGCGCGTCATGGCATTCTCGGTCTGCTGGCCGAAGACATCTACGACACCGCCGCCGTCGATACCGTTGCGCTGGCGCATACGCCCGGCGGCGCCTTCGGTTCGTGTCGTTTCGATCTGCCTCCGGAGGACGAACAGCCCGCGCTCTACGACCGGCTGTTTGCCGTGCTTGCTGCCCATGACATCGGCGCGGTGCTGTACAACGGCGGAAACGGCTCGATGGACCTCATCGGCAGGCTCTCGGGCGCGGCGCGCCGGCGTTCGTTTCCGCTGGTCTGTGTGGGCGTGCCGAAGACGGTGGACAACGACATCGAGGGTAGCGACTGCTGCCCTGGCTACGGTTCGGCGGCCAAGTACCTGGCGACCTCGATGCGCGAGGCCGGACGCGATGTGGCCTCGATGACCGGACGCAAGGGCCGGGTCTTCGTGATGGAAGTGATGGGGCGCAATGTCGGCTGGCTGGCGGCAGCCACGGCGCTGGCGGCGCGCACACCCGACGAGGCTCCCCACATCGTGCTTCTGCCTGAGGTTGCGTTTGACGAAGTCGCCTTTCTTGCCCGGGTGCAGGCCGTGGTGGAGCGGCTGGGCTATTGCGCGGTGACGGTGGCTGAAGGGCTGCGCGGTGCCGATGGTGGTGTGCTGATGAAGCAGGACCGGGATGCAAAAGGCTATGTCCAGCTGGGTGGGGCGGGCGAGGCCATTGCGCATCTGGTGCACGAGCGCCTGGGTTACAAGCAGCATTTTTCCGTGCCGGATTATCTGCAGCGTGCGGCCGGTCACTGGATTTCGGCAACCGACCATGCGCAGGCGGTGGCAGTCGGTCGTGCGGCGGTCGGCTATGCCCTCGAAGGCCAGGACGGGGTGACTGCCGCGATCCGACGTGTGGCGGACGCGCCCTACACCTGGGATGTGGTTCCGGTGGACGCGGCCGGAATCGCCAACCTTGAACGCAAACTTCCCGCCGACTTCATCGCGGCGGACGGAATGGGGCTCAACGAAGCCGGGCGGCGCTATATTCGGCCGCTTATCTGTGGTGAGCTGTCCATTCCTTGCGTCGATGGCCTGCCCGCGCATTACGTCATCGACCAGCCCTTGCTTCCCCGCCAGTTGCCGCCTTACGCTGCCTGAATTTCCGCCGGAGGTTTTGCCATGGTCATGAGCTGCAAACGCAGTATTTGCATCGGCATGCTGAGCCTGTTTGCCGCCCCTTTGCCGCTTGGTGCGCAGACGCCGGCACAGCCCGAGGCTGCGACCGGCTTTGAGCCGCGTCCGGCCGCATATGCGCCGCATGCAATGGTGGTGACGGCCAATCCTCATGCGACCGAGGCGGCGCTGGGCGTGCTGCGTGCGGGTGGTTCTGCCGCAGATGCCGCAATCGCGGCGGCGCTGGTCCTGAATGTGGTCGAGCCACAGTCCTCGGGGCTGGGTGGCGGTGGTTTTCTGCTTCATTTCGATGCCGCGCAGAAGAGGATGGTGGCCTGGGATGGGCGTGAGACTGCGCCGGCTGCGGTCGACGACGCCCTGTTCCTGGATGCGGCCGGCAAGCCCATGCAGTTTCACGCTGCTGCGGTGGGCGGGCGCGCAGTCGGTGTTCCCGGGCTGCCGCTGCTCCTGGCCGAGGTGCATCGGCAGCATGGGCGCCTGCCGTGGGCACAGCTCTTCGAGCCTGCCATTCGTCTGGCGGACGAGGGCTTTGCCGTGTCGCCCCGCCTTCATGCGCTGATTGCAAAAGACCGCTTTCTCGCGGGCGATGGCGCGGCGAAGGCGCTGTTTTTCGATGGCAATGGTGCGCCGCTGGCGATCGGTGCGCGCTTGCGCAACCCGGCGCTGGCCGATGTCATGCGCCTGCTGGCGAAGGAGGGCGGCGAGGCATTCTATCGGGGGGAGATTGCTGCCGACATCGTTGCAGCGGTGGGTGCGGGTGAAAATCCCGGCACCTTGTCGATTGAGGATTTCGCAGCCTACCGTGTGGTCGGGCGCGAAGCCGTGTGTGGCCCCTACCGCGGCTGGCGGGTGTGCGGCATGCCGCCCCCAAGCTCGGGCGGTGCAACCGTGCTGGCCATGCTCGGCATGCTGACGCGTTTTCCCCTGGCAGAGATCGATCCGGAAAGCGCATTTGCCACCCACCTGTTTGCCGAGGCCGGGCGACTTGCTTTCGCCGATCGCGACGCCTGGTACGGCGATCCGGTGTCGATGCCGCTTGCGCCTGCGAGGCTGCTCGAACCTGGCTATCTGGCGCAGCGTGCCGCGCTGATCTCGCTCGACAGCAGTCTTGGTCGTGCGCAGCCGGGCAATCCGTCGTCCGCGCATGAGCCGGTGCCGGCAGCGACGCCCGAGCGCCCGTCGACGACGCATGTCTCGATCGTCGATGCCGATGGCAATGCGGTGTCGATGACGGCGTCGATCGAGGACGCCTTTGGCAGTCGGCGCATGGTGCGGGGCATGCTGCTCAATAATCAGCTGACCGATTTCTCCTTTGCGCCACGGGATGCGCGTGGCCTGCACCCCAACAGGGTGGGGCCGGGCAAGCGCCCGCGCAGTTCGATGGCGCCGACCTTGGTGTTCGCGCCCGATGGACGCCTGCATGCGGTGCTCGGCTCGCCGGGTGGCAGCGCAATCATCAATTACGTGGCGTCGGCGATTACCGGTCTGGTCGACTGGGGGATGGCGCCCGATGCAGTGCTTGCCCGTCCGCACGCGGCCAGTCGTAATGGGGCGACCGAAGTCGAGCGCCGCCCCGATGGCGAGGCGCTTGCGGCTCGGCTCGCCCTGTTCGGGCATGAAGCCGTGGTGCGCGAACTTACCAGCGGGACCAGTCTGGTGCTGCGCAGCGGGGAAGGCTGGGCCGGCGCGGCCGATCCTCGTCGGGAAGGAATGGCCGCTGGCCTGTAATCAGTCGCTGACGGACGGGTTCAATGTGTAGGTGCCGGTGATGCTGGCCTGCGCGAGTACGTGTCCTGCAATCGCAGCCCGGACTTCGGGGCCCGTGAAGCGGCCTTCTGTCGGGCAGCGATTGACATCGAGCGCGAACAGCGTAAATACATAGCGGTGCATCAGTTCGTCGTTCCACGGCGGGCAGGGACCGTCGTAGCCATGGTAGTTGCCACGCATCGACTCGTCAGCCGCAAACCACTCGGTGTAGTTATTGACGCCCTGACGCGTTCCGTGCGCGGCGTCCGGGCCGGGCTTGCCGCCGGGGGTGACGCCGCTCGAGAAGCTGCCTTGCGCGATTTCGCGCTGATGTGCCGGGATGTCCACCAGGATCCAGTGAAAGAAATCGACCCGCGGCAGGCTGGCCGGAACGCTTCTCCCTTCCTGATTGACGTCCTCTCCGCTGCTCGGGACGTCGGGGTCGTGGCATATGAGGGCGAAGGACCGGGTACCCGCGGGCACGTCGGACCAGCTCAAGTGGGGGTTCAGGTTCTGGCCGAGCTGCACATGGCCTTCGGTCGCCGGAATGCAGAAAGCAAATTCGCCGGCGATGCGTGCGCCGTCGGTCAGGCTCTGGCTGGTCAGTTTCATGTCGCGCCTCCTTGCGGGTGATGAATCATTCGATTCTAGCGGCTGTGCGACGTGCTGATCACCCGAAATGCGTGACGGCGCCCTGCTGACAGGGGCCGGGCCTCGGCTTGTGCGCGTCAGCTTGAGTACGTCAGCTTGCGGCCCGGCGTCGAAAGTCGCGCGGACGAAAGCCCAGTGCAAACAGCGCCCCGAAGTATGTGACCGCCCCGGCGACCACCGCCCCGGCCAGCCAGCTGACACGCGCCAGTCCGCTGCGCTCGAGCCAGACCGCATCGGCACTGACGCCGAACCAGAGCACGGCGGCCATGGCAGCCAGTGCAACAAGGAGCTTGAGCCAGAAGCGCCCCCAGCCCGGCTGTGGAACATACACGCCGCGCCGGCGCAGGCCGCGATAGAGCAGGCCCGCATTCAGGCAGGCTGCCAGACCGATGGCGAGGGCCAGCCCGGCATGGCGCAGGGGAACGATGAAGGCGAGGTTCATCAGCTGGGTGGCAAGCAGCGTGATCAGGGCAATCTTGACCGGGGTGCGGATGTCCTGACGGGCGTAGAACCCCGGGGCGAGCACCTTTACCAGGATCATCCCGGTGAGGCCGACGCTGTAGGCGAGCAGTGCCTCGCGCGTCTGCAGGACGTCGTTGCTTGCGAAGGCCCCGTAATGAAACAGGGTGGTGATCAGCGGCACTGACAGCATGGCCAGGCCGAGTGCGGCGGGCAGGGTCAGCATCAGTGTCAGGCGGAGCCCCCAGTCGAGCAGCGACGAAAAGGCTTCGGGGTTGGCGTCGGCATGCAGCTTTGCGAGGCTGGGCAGGAGGATGGTGCCAAGGGCGACGCCGAGCAGCCCGGCGGGGAACTCCATCAGGCGATCCGCGTAGTAGAGCCAGGACACGCTGCCGCTTTCAAGAAATGACGCGAAGATGGTGTTGATCAGCAGCGAGATCTGGCTGACCGAGACGCCGAGGATTGCCGGGGCCATGAGCTTCAGGATGCGGCGCACGCCGGGGTCGGAGTAGTCGATGTTGAAGCGGGGCAGCATGCCGATTCTGGCCAGCGGCCTGATCTGCAGCGCAAGCTGCAGGATGCCACCCAGAAAGACGGCCCACGCCAGCGCCAGCACCGGCGGATCGAAATACGGCGCGGCGAACAGTGCCATGCCGATGAAGGACAGGTTGAGCAGTACTGGCGTGAAGGCCGGGATTGCAAACCGGCTCCAGGTGTTGAGAATGCCGCCGGCGAGCGCGACCAGGGACATGAACAGGATGTAGGGGAAGGTGATCCGGGTCAGTTCGACGGTGAGGGCAAACTTGTCCGCATCTGCCGAGAAGCCCGGCGCGGACACCTGAATGATCAGTGGCGCGCCGAGAATGCCGAGCAGGGCAACCGCGGCGACGGTGAGGCCGAGCAGGGTGGCGACCCGGTCGACGAGGTGGCGGGTGACCGCTTCGCCCTGCTTGTTCTTGTATTCGGCGAGAATCGGAACGAAGGCCTGTGAGAAAGCGCCTTCGGCAAACATCCTTCGCAGCAGGTTGGGCAGGCGAAAGGCGACGAAGAAGGCATCAGTCGCCATGCCGGCACCGAATGCACGCGCAATGACAAAGTCGCGGACGAAACCGAGAATGCGGGACAGCAGTGTCATGCCACTGACGGTGGCAAGGGCGCGCAGGAGATTCATGCGGAAATGGGGCCGTCGGTAAAGGCGGCATGATAGCCGGCCCGGGCATGCGTGCGGCACATTATCCAAGAATGTTGCTTGCGTCCGGCGATCATATTGGTTAAGATCGCGGGCTTCTTAGAACCACGAATCTCACAGGAATTATAAATATGGCCAACTCGGCACAAGCTCGCAAGCGCGCACGTCAGGCGACCAAGGCCCGCGCCCATAACGCCAGCCTGCGTTCGCGTCTGCGTACTGCGATCAAGGCCGTGCGCAAGGCTGTTGTGGGTGGTGACAAGGCTGCCGCTCAGTCTGTCTTCAGCACTTCGATGAGCACGATTGACAGCATCGCTGACAAGAAGATCATTCACAAGAACAAGGCTGCTCGCCACAAGAGCCGTCTGTCCGCTGCCGTGAAGGCAATGGCTGCCTGATCTTCAAGCATCGATCTGCGGCTTTTTGCCGCAAACAAAAACGGCGACCGTGATGTCGCCGTTTTTTTTGCTTCCGTGTTTTGCTTCCTGCGTCGTGCTTGCAGGGTGGGGTGTCCGGCGCCTGGGGCGGGTCGCGGGCGAAATCCCTGGGGCTGCTGCCTACAGCTGGTCGTCGCTGATCGGTTCCATCTGCAGTTCATTGTCGTTGGCGAAATTCACCATGAACTTGTAGGCAAGGGGTTCGATGTCGTAGAGGCGGGCGTCGACCATCACGGTCTTCTGGCCCTTGAGGGTGCAGCCGGGGCGCACATAGGGGGAATACATCATGCGGTGGTCGGCACCGAAGGCCGACATGATTCCGCACAGCCGGTCCGCCCAGTCGCTGGGGCGGAATGTTTTTCCTTCCCTTGTGACCCCGATGATGACGAAGCTCTCAATCTTCTGGTTCATGTGTCATGCCATGTCGGGGAGTGGTACAGGGCCGGGGTTACCAGCCGCTGCAAGAAACCGGCCGGATTCTAGCAGAATTCGGGGTGTGTGATGTGCCGCAGCATCGTGCTGCATCGGGCGTTGTATGTACATTTGCCCCTGTTTTGGCTTAACATCCATGCTCACTTCCTGTACGGCGGCGTCAGCCGCCGTGCGCGTTTTTGGTCCATCCTGATCGGGGTTTTCCATGTCCCATGTCATGAACACCTACGCCAGATTGCCGGTGGCATTCACTCACGGCGACGGCGTCTGGCTCCACGACGAAACGGGCAAGCGCTATCTTGACGCGCTCTCTGGCATTGCGGTTTCGACGCTCGGGCACAATCACCCGCGCCTCGTTCGCGCAATCTCCCAGCAGGCGTCGCGCGTGCTGCATACCTCCAACCTGTACGGCATCCCCTTGCAGGATCGTCTTTCCGACCGTCTCGCCGACGCTTCGGGCATGGAAGAGGTTTTCTTCTGCAACTCCGGCTGCGAAGCCAACGAGGCTGCGATCAAGCTGGCGCGGATGTATGGCCACCAGAAAGGTGTTGAACTGCCCACGATCGTGGTCATGGAAAACGCCTTTCACGGACGCACGATGGCGACGCTTTCGGCAACAGGCAACCGCAAGGCGCAGGCAGGCTTCGAGCCGCTGGTGTCGGGTTTCGTCCGGGTGCCCTACAAAGACATCGCATCGCTGCGTAACGTCGCTGCACACAACGGCAGTGTCGTTGCGGTCATGCTGGAGATGATCCAGGGTGAGGGCGGTATCCATATCGCTGATGACGACTTCCAGCGCGAATTGCGCGCCCTGTGTGATGAGCACGGCTGGCTGATGATCTGCGACGAAGTCCAGTGCGGCCTGGGCCGCACCGGAAACTGGTTCGGCTGGCAACATGCCGGCGTGCGTCCGGACGTGATGACGCTGGCCAAGGGGCTCGGTTCGGGTGTGCCGATCGGCGCCTGCCTGACTGCGGGCAAGGCGGCCGGCTTGTTCAAGCCGGGCAATCATGGCTCGACCTTCGGTGGTAATCCGCTGGCCTGCGCGGCCGCGCTTGCGACCATGGATGCCATCGTAGACGACAATCTGATGGACAACGCGGTCGCTGTGGGTGATGCGATTCGCAACGGGCTCGCGACTGCACTGAAAGGCGTTCCCGGCGTGGTGGATATCCGCGGTCGTGGCCTGATGATCGGTATCGAGCTCGACCGCCCCTGTGGCGACCTGGTGAAGCGCGGCCTCGACGCCGGACTGCTCATCAACGTGACGGCAGAACGCGTTGTGCGCCTGCTGCCGGCGCTGATTTTCAGCAGCGATGACGCCGCAACGCTGGTCGATGCGCTGGCGCCGCTGATCAAAGACTTTTTGTCGCAGTGACGGCAAAGGCAGACTGCCCATGAGTTCACCCCGACACTATCTGCAGTTCAACGACCTGTCCGCGGACGAGTACGCGCATATTTTCAAGCGTACCAAGTGGATCAAGGACAAGTTCAAGAACTACGAACCCTACCATCCGCTCTTCGATCGCACGCTGGTGATGATCTTCGAGAAGGCGAGCACCCGCACCCGGCTGTCCTTCGAGGCCGGGATGCAGCAGCTTGGCGGATCTGCGATCTACCTCAATACCCGCGACTCTCAGCTCGGCCGTGGCGAGCCGGTGGAGGATGCTGCGCAGGTGATCTCGCGCATGAGCGACGTGGTGATGATCCGTACCTTCGAGCAGGACATCATCGAGCGCTTCGCCGCGAATTCGCGCGTGCCGCTGATCAACGGGCTGACGAACGAATATCACCCGTGCCAGATCCTCGCCGACATCTACACCTATATCGAGCACCGCGGCAGCATCAAGGGCAAGACCGTGGCCTGGGTGGGTGACTCCAACAACATGTGCAACACCTGGCTGCAGGCAGCCGAGGTACTCGGTTTCAATGTGCATGTGTCGACGCCGCCGGGCTATGAAGTCGAGCCCGAGCGCGCCGGGTTGTATGGCACCGACCACTTCGAGCAGTTCACCGATCCGCTCGAGGCCTGCAAGGGCGCCCATCTGGTGACCACCGATGTGTGGACGTCGATGGGCTTCGAGGCCGAGAACGAAGAGCGCATGAAAGCGTTTGCCGACTGGTGTGTCGATGCCGAGATGATGTCGGTGGCGGCGCCCGACGCACTGTTCATGCACTGTCTTCCCGCCCATCGCGGTGAAGAGGTCACGGCCGAAGTCATCGACGGCGCGCAGTCGGTGGTGTGGGACGAAGCGGAAAACCGGCTGCATGCACAGAAGGCATTGATGGAATTTCTCGTACTCGGTCGCGTCGGGGACGAGGACGCAAGCTGAATAACGCGATTTGCTGCTAACCGCCGGGCGTCCACGAGACGCCACGGCAACAGACTGGACAAGATGATGAGCGATGTAAAGAAAGCGGTGCTCGCCTATTCCGGCGGACTGGATACCTCGGTAATCCTGAAGTGGCTGCAGGACACCTATAACTGCGAGGTGGTGACGTTTACTGCCGACCTCGGTCAGGGCGAAGAACTCGAGCCGGCGCGCCAGAAGGCGCTCAAGTTCGGCATCAAGCCCGAGAACATCTTCATTGACGATCTGCGCGAAGAGTTCGTGCGCGACTTCGTCTTCCCGATGTTCCGCTGCAACACCGTGTACGAAGGCGAGTACCTGCTCGGTACCTCGATCGCCCGCCCGCTGATCGCCAAGCGCCAGATCGAGATTGCACGTGCCACCGGCGCGGACGCCGTCTCTCACGGTGCAACCGGCAAGGGTAACGACCAGGTCCGTTTCGAACTTGGTTACTACGCACTGATGCCTGGCGTGAAGGTGATCGCACCGTGGCGCGAGTGGGACCTGCTGTCGCGCGAGAAGCTGCTCGCCTACGCAGAGAAGGCCGGCATTCCCATCGAGATGAAGCACAAGCAGGGCGGCTCGCCCTACTCGATGGACGCCAACCTGCTGCACATCTCCTTCGAAGGTCGTCACCTCGAGAACCCGGCGGCAGAAGCCGAAGAGGACATGTGGCGGTGGACGGTGTCGCCCGAAGCCGCACCGGATGCAGCCGAGTACGTCGATCTCGAGTTCGAGAAGGGTGACGTGGTCGCCATCAACGGGATCCGTCTGAAGGCGCATGAAGTGCTCGCCAAGCTCAACGAGCTCGGTGGCAAGCACGGCGTGGGCCGTCTCGACCTGGTGGAGAACCGCTACGTTGGCATGAAGAGCCGTGGCTGCTACGAAACCCCGGGTGGCACCATCCTGCTCAAGGCTCACCGCGCCATCGAATCGATCACGCTCGACCGTGAAGTCGCCCACCTCAAGGACGACCTCATGCCGCGCTACGCCAGCATCATCTACAACGGCTACTGGTGGAGCCCCGAGCGCCTTGCGCTGCAGGCGCTGATCGACAACACCCAGCAGACGGTCAATGGCTGGGTGCGGATCAAGCTCTACAAGGGCAATGTGATCGTGACCGGGCGCGACTCGAAGTCCGACTCGCTGTTCGATCCGACGATTGCAACCTTTGAAGACGACCGCGGCGCCTACGACCAGAAGGACGCACAAGGCTTCATCCGTCTCAATTCGCTGCGTCTGCGGATTGCGGCAAATGCCAAGGCAAAACGCGGCTGATCGTTCGCGCCCCTGGCGGAAATACTTGGAACACCGGTGATGGACAACGAAGTACTGATTTTTGGCCTGACGATTGCAGAGTTCGAGAAGATCTCGCTCACCGTCTGTTTTTCTGCGCTGATCATTTACATGTTGTTCATCATCGGCAATCTCGCCCGCGAGTCGAAGGCCGGCAAATATGGCACGGTGTGGATGTTTCTGGCCCTTGGGCTGGGATTCATCGGCTTCGTGGCAAAGGCGCTGATCCAGAAATTCATGGGTATCGAATAGGAAAGCACTTTTTCATGAGCATTACCGAAACACTCGACGGCGTGGCCGTCTCTACCAAGGCCAGCGTCTATTTCGACGGCAAGTGCATCAGCCATGGCGTGCGCTTTGCAGACGGCACCGGTAAATCCGTTGGCGTCATCCTGCCGGCTGCGCTGACGTTCAATACCGCTGCTCCGGAAGTCATGGAAGGCGTGAGCGGCAGCGCACGTGTGCGCATGAAGGGCGAGACCGAATGGAAGACCTACGCTGCGGGCGAGTCCTTCAACGTGCCGGCCAACTCGAGCTTTGACATCGAAGTGGCGGGCGAGCCCTTCCACTACATCTGCCACTACGGCTGAACAAGCACGCAGGGGAGCGCCATGCCTTCTTTTGACATCATGTCCGAAGTCGATCTCGTCGCGCTGAAGAACGCAGTCGAGGTCGCCAATCGCAAGATCACCAACCGTTACGACTTCAAGGGCACGGATGCCCGCGTCGAGCAGAGCGACAAGTTGCTGACCCTCTACGGCGACAGCGACTTTCAGATCAGCCAGATGAAGGACATCCTGTTGCCCGAGATGACCTCCAAGAAGGTCGATGTGCGCTGCCTTGAGTATGGCGACCTGCAGAAGGTGTCCGGTAACAAGGTCAAGCAGGAAGTGAAGGTCAAGGTTGGTGTCGAGCAGGAAATGGCGAAGAAGATCGTCAAGCTGCTCAAGGACAACAAGCTCAAGGTTCAGGCCGCGATACAGGGCGAAGAGGTTCGTGTGTCGGGTGCCAAGCGTGATGTGCTGCAAGAGGCGATCGCGCTGGTCAAGAAGACGGTTACCGACTTCCCGCTCCAGTACGGCAACTTCCGCGACTGATTCGCCGATTCAAGTCGTCTGTCACCGGATCGTTGCGGCGCCGAGCGCGTCGAAACGATCCGGTGTTTTCATGTGGGCCAGGTGCCTACCAGTTGGCTCGCAGGCGCCGTTTCCGGCTGTGCCTGGGCGAAGTAGCCTTCGGTGTGGATCATCTCCTCGCGGGCCCCTAGGGCTTTCGCTGCTGCCACACAAGCGGTCACGAACTCAGGGTTTCCCGCCACGAACACGCTGTGCGCCGAAAGGTCCTTGAAGGCCTGCGGCAGCAGTTCAGGCAATCGCCCGTGCAGACGTCCGTCGCGTTTCTCCCGGGTCAGGCTCGGCTTGTAGCTGAAATTTCTGTGTTTCGTTTCCCAGAACTGCATCAGGCCGGTGTCGTACAGGTCTGCCTCGGTGCGCGCCGAGAACATCAGCGTGACCGGCCTGCGGTAACCGCGCCGCAATGCGGCTTCGGCAAGCGCGAGAATCGGTGCAAGCCCCGAACCCGAGGCCAGACACAGCACCGGCGAGTCTACCGAGAGGTCGCCGATGAAGGTGCCGTAAGGGCCGGAGACTTTCACCACGTCACCGAGCCTGAGGTTGTCGTGGGCCCAGCGGCTGGTCTTGCCGTCGTCTACCCGTGTGATCTGCAACACGATTTCGCCATCGGTGCGCGGTGCATTGGCGATTGAATAGCATCGCAGCGGCGCCCCGGCCCGTTCATCGCCAAGGGTGACATACTGGCCCGGCCAGTAACGCATCACCTGGCCTACCGGGCGCAAGTGGAGCTCAAGAATGCTCGGCGTGCGTGCGATGCGATCGATGAGCACGAAGCGCTGATTTTCCCGCGGCGGGAAGAGTTTCGGTTTCGCGTCCTCGGTGCCCCATTCGATCACCAGTTCTGGCGACAGCGGCTTGGCCATGCACATCAGGCCGTAGCCCTGCTTGCGCTCCTCCTGCGATAGCGCCATGTCCAGCACCATGCCTTGGTCGAACTGCCCGGAAAGCACCTTGACCTTGCATTCGCCACAGGCGCCGGCGCGACAGTTGTTGGGCAAGGCATAGCCGGCCCGCTCGAGCGCGGCGAGGACGGTGTCCCCGCCGTGACATTCCACTTCACGACCCGAGGGGTGGAGTTTTATCTTCTGCATCGCTTGTCTCGCTGAGGTCGGTGCAGACGACGTCTGTATCGTCGTCGCTGTTGTTACATGTCAGATATCGCGCGGGCTGGCGCCGTCAGCCGGACGGACCTGCATCCACGGGGATGCAGGTCCGTCGGCACGGCACGGCGCAGGGCAGGGCAGGCCTGCCCGCCCTGATCAGAACACCGGAATGATGTCGTTCATGTCGATGTCGGAGATCTCCTGGCCGGAAATGCCGACTTCAGGGATTGCGGGGAAGGGAATCTCGTAGCGGTCGAGCACGCCCTTGAGGTTGAGCATTGCAGCCTTCCAGTTTTCCTTCTTGGCTTCGTAACTCGGCACCCCGAAGCCGGCGCCGCGGGCCACCTCTTCGGCCTCGCGCTGGTTGTCGATGAAATCGGCCGGCAGGTCCCAGAACTCCATCGGCGGCTCGAACAGTACGGCGGACAGGAACAGGTAACCGGCGCGGATCTGCTTGGTGACGAGCGCCTTGTCCTCGGGCGGAAGCTTCGGGTAGTCGCGTTCCATCAGCGCCATGCAGATTGCCATGTGACGACCTTCATCGCGGCCGATGTTGCGGAACGCCTCCTTGAACACGAGTTCGCGCGAGTTGTCGTGCATCTGCTTGAAGATCGTCGCCGCCGCGATCTCGCCCATCAGGAAGGATGAGAACAGGACCGCCAGCGAATACTTGGGCACGGCCTTCTTGTAGCCCGTCCAGTAGCGGCCGCCGTTGTAATACAGCCACTTCGCGTTTTTCTGCAGGCGCTTGCCGAGATCGGTTTTTGGCTCGTAGGTGATCGGATCGGGATGGCCGAGAAAGCGGGTAATGGCCAGGCCGCACATCTGCTCGTGGTTCTGTTCGTCGCGGGTGACCGAGAAGAAGCAGCGCCGGACGGGGTCTTCCTCGTGCACTTCATAGGTCTTGATGAAGGCTTCGGCAAACACAGGGGGGGCAGAGGCATCGAATACCGACAGCAGGGTCCACCAGTACGCGATCGACTCGCGCTCTTCCCAGGTGTAGGACTCGACATCGAGCGTGTCCCACGGCAGCTTCTTGGGGTCCCAGTTCTCGCGCTGTGCCGCATCCCAGACCTCTTCCATCTTGGCGGTCTGCGCGTTCCACGACAGCGGGTAGATGTTCGGTTGCTCTGTCGCCGGCGGAAACTCCATCGTCATCGCCAGCTTCTCGTTATGTGCCATGCCTGTCTCCTCATCTTGGTCTTGGTGGCAGCGTGTGCTGCGCGAAGTGAAAGATGAGGCAGCTTGGTCCGGCAGAGTTTGACCTGGATCAAAAGATCGTTAAATTGATCGACCGGTCGGTCAATAATGTTTAAGTCTTAGCTGTGTCGAGGTGGCGATGGACGCCGGGAATCCGTGCCCGGACCATCATCATGGTCGAAACCAGTGTGTTTCTGACTCGACGAACAACGGCAAGTATGTAATAACCAGAGACCGTTTCAGCATCGCTGGAGTTACCCCATGTCAATGACCATTCGCTGGTCGAGCAGATTCATCGTCAGCCTGAGTGCAGTGCTTCCGATATGTGCTTCCGCCGCAGACGTGGCCGTTGCCGGAATCTTCGCTAACAAGGCGGTGCTGGTGGTAGACGGTGGTCCCCCTCGAACCTTGTCCGTTGGGCAGCGCACGCCGGAGGGGGTGCAACTCGTCGCAATCGACGGCGACACTGCCCGGATCTTTGTTGATGGCCGACGGGAAAGCGTGCGGCTGGGTGAGCGCGTCGTCAGGCGCGCTGCAGCGGAGGGCAATTCAGATGTATACCTCGAGGGTGACAGTCAGGGGCATTTTTTTGTCAATGGACATGTCAACAATGGTGCGATCCGTTTTCTCGTGGATACCGGGGCGTCGGTCGTCTCCATCGGCCGGTCGGATGCGCGTCGTCTCGGTATTGACCTGTCCAAGGCAGAGGTGGGCGCAACCCAGACTGCAGCAGGGTTGAGAAAGGTGTGGAGGGTCAGACTGGATTCGGTCAGGGTCGGCACGCTGGTGCTGAACGATGTTGAGGCTTCAGTGCTTGAGAACGATCTCCCGCTTGCCTTGCTTGGAATGAGTTTTCTCAGCCGGATGGAGATGACCCGCGAGGGAAGCAGGCTTGTATTGCGCAAGCGCTATTGATGCGCCGGGGATTGTCGCGGAGCGACGGCAGGGCGCGTGGATGGAATCAAGGAGTCACAGGTGCGGGATGTTTGTTCTGAAGCGTTGAAGCAGCGATTGAAAGCTGCGCGGGATCTGCCCGCGGGATCCGATTGGCCCGAGATGGTTCGGGGTGATGCGCACATGCCTGCTGCAGTGCTGGTGCCGCTGGTGCTGAGGGACGACGCTGCGTCAGTCCTGCTGACACGCCGCACAGATCATCTGCATCATCACCCGGGGCAGATCAGCTTTCCCGGCGGGCGGGTGGAGAAAGGGGATGCGTCGCCGGTCGCCACGGCGCTGCGCGAGACGCAGGAGGAGATCGGGCTGGGTGCCGATCGTGTGGAACTCATTGGCGCACTGCCTGATTACTTTACCGGTACCGGCTTTCGGGTCACACCGGTGGTCGGCCTTGTTCATCCGCCGTTCGAGCTGACGCTCGATACCTTTGAAGTAGCCGAAGCGTTCGAGGTGCCGCTGTCGCATTTCCTCGATCCGGCAAATCATTTGCGCCACAGCCTCGAGATTGAGGGGCGCACGCGGCACTTTCACGCGATGCCGTATGGCGATTACTACATATGGGGTGCCACCGCCGGTATGTTGATGTCGCTCTATCGTGTGATGACCGAGGTGGATCCGGTACGATCCTGATCCTTGCAGAGTCGTCCTGAGCTGCGTCTGGCGCGGTCAGCAATCGCGGTTGAGGCTTTCGCGGTTTACCGGTTTACGTGCCGGCGCGCGTGCGAAGAAGTCACGGTGTTTGTGGTATCTTGGGCGCAAACCATTATTCACGACGACTTTTCCCCTTTTACCGAATTCGCATGACGCTTCTTTCGCTCATCATTGCCCTGCTGATCGAGCAGGTTCGACCGCTTTCCGTGCAGCAACTCGTCGTCGGGCCGTTGCGTAAGCTTGCGGGGGCGCTGGTTGTGCGTTTCAACGACGGGCGGGCCCGCAATGGGCGCATTGCCTGGGTACTGGTGGTCGTGCTGGCGACGGTGGCGTGCGCAATCGCCTTCTTCGCGTTGTGGCACATCCATCCGCTACTGGCCTTCCTGTTCAACATCGTGGTGCTCTACTTCACCATGGGCTTCAGGCAGGAAAGTCATTTCTTTACCGACATCCATCTTGCGCTGCGCATGGGCGAAATCGATCGCGCGCGCGCACTGTTGTCGGAATGGCGCGGTGGTCAGTACCAGGAGGCGAGTTCCAGCGAGGTGGCCAGGCTTGCGATTGAGCAGGCGCTGATTGCTTCTCACCGCAGCGTGTTCGGCGTGGCGTTCTGGTTCGTGCTGCTCCCGGGGGCGAGTGGAGCGCTGATGTACCGTCTTGCGCGTTTCTTCGACGACGAATGGGGCTCCCGCACCGACAACGAGTTCGGCAGCTTCGGTCGTTTCGCGCGACAGGCGTTCGCCGTAATTGACTGGATGCCCGCACGTCTTACCGCTGCGTCATTTTCGGTGGCGGGGGATTTCGAGGATGCGGTTTTCTGCTGGCGCACGCAGGCAATGCTGTGGCCAGACAAGTGCTCGGCTATACTGATTGCAAGCGGCGCCGGTGCATTGGGTGTGCGTCTTGGCATGCCCATACATATTTCGGGAGAGATCGTCGAGCGGCCTGAAATGGGGCTGGGGGACGAAGCCGACGCCGATTACATGCAAAGCACGGTCGGGCTCGTGTGGCGAGCACTGGTCGTGTGTCTGGTAATGCTTGCCCTGCTGGGTCTTGCGGGCTGGGTTGGCGGTTAATTTTCGAGGAGGGTGTATTGATGGCTAATCGTGAAGTCGTAGTGCTGAGTGCCGTTCGTTCCGCAGTGGGTGGCTTTAATGGCTCGCTCAAGGACATCGAGCCGGGCGAACTGGGTGGACTGGTGGTCAAGGAAGCAATCGCACGCGCTGGTGTCGATCCTGCGGCAGTATCGTTTGCTGCGGTCGGTCACTGCATCCCGACTGATTCCCGCTACGCCTATGTTGCCCGTCTCGCGTCGATCCAGGGTGGCATGAGCAAGGAATCCGTTGCGTTCGCGGTTAACCGTCTGTGCGGCTCTGCCCAACAGGCAGTTGTTAACTCCGCTCAGGCAATTCTGCTGGGCGACGCCGATTTCGCCATCGGCGGCGGCGTGGAAGTGATGTCCCGCGGGGCATACCTGATGCCTGCGCTGCGCAGCGGCGCCCGCATGGGTGACACCAAGGCGATCGACGCCATGGTCGCTGTGCTGACCGACCCGTTCGGCGTTGGCCACATGGGTATCACGGCCGAGAATCTGGCCAGCAAGTGGGACATCAGCCGCGAAGATCAGGACGCATTCGCGCTGGAATCGCAGAATCGTGCTGCCGCTGCAATTGCTGAAGGCCGTTTCAAGAGCCAGATCGTGCCGATCACGTTCGAAACCCGCAAGGGTACGGTCGTGTTTGATACCGACGAGCATCCGCGTGCAACCACCATGGAAGCGCTGGGCAAGATGAAGCCGGCGTTCAAGAAAGACGGTTCGGTCACCGCAGGTAACGCGTCGGGTATCAACGACGCCGCCTCCTTCCTGGTGCTGGCTGAGGCTGCCAAGGCTGCCGCTGCTGGTCACAAGCCGATCGCTCGCCTGGTGTCCTACGCCATTGCTGGCGTGCCGAACGAACTCATGGGTGAAGGTCCGATCCCTGCCTCCAAGATTGCGCTGCAGCGCGCTGGCCTGTCGCTGGACAAGATGGATGTCATCGAATCCAACGAAGCTTTTGCTGCCCAGTCGATCGCGGTGAACAAGGGGCTGGAACTCGATACGTCCAAGGTCAACCCCAACGGTGGCGCCATCGCACTGGGGCACCCGGTTGGTGCAACCGGTGGCGTGATCATCACCAAGCTGCTGCATGAGCTGATCCGCGTGAATGGCCGCTACGGCATGGCCACCATGTGTATCGGTGGCGGCCAGGGCATCACCACGATCTGGGAGCGCATCTGATCGTCAGGATTTCCTGCCTTGCAAAAACCCCGCTTCGGCGGGGTTTTTTTATGCGCCGGATTCGTGCGCGCCCACCCGCGGGAGGTGGGATGCACCACATTTTGGTGCAATGACCCGACAAGGCACTTAAATGGTGCGTTAGCTGCTCCAAAGACACTGCCTGATGGGTTGGCGCCTGCTTTTATGCTGGCACGTTTTTCGCTCCTATCTACTCGTCCGGAATCACAACGAGAAAGGCAGGCTTCGTGTCATGACCATCAAGAATTTCTACAACGAGATGACCGATGAGGCGGGGCGGGTTCGTCCGCACTATGCCTCTTATGCCAACTGGCTGTCCGAGATGCCCACGGAGCGCTTGTCCCAGAAGCGGGCTGAAGCGGATGCACTGTTTCACCGGTACGGAATCACCTTTGCGGTGTATGGGGAGAATGCAGGCACCGAGCGCCTGATTCCGTTCGACATCATTCCGCGCATCATTCCCGCAGAGGAATGGACCATCCTCGCTGCAGGCCTCAGGCAGCGGGTGAAGGCGCTGAACATGTTCATCGGCGACATCTACCACGACCAGAATATCCTGAAGGCAGGGCACATTCCGCCCGAGCAGGTACTCAACAACGCCCAGTATCGGAAGGTGATGCAGGGCGTGGATGTCGCGCGTGATATTTACGCACATATCGCCGGGGTCGACCTCGTGCGTGCTGGCGCGGGCGAGTACTACGTACTCGAGGACAATCTTCGTGTGCCTTCGGGCGTGTCCTACATGCTCGAGAACCGCAAGATGATGATGCGGCTCTTCCCGCGCCTGTTCTCGCATTACAAGGTGGCGCCGGTCGACCGCTATCCCGACATGCTGCTCAACATGCTGCGCAGCGTGGCGCCGACCGGGGTGACCGACCCGACGGTGGTTGTCATGACGCCGGGGGCGTACAACAGCGCGTATTTCGAGCATGCGTTTCTGGCACAGCAGATGGGGGTGGAGCTGGTCGAGGGGCAGGACATGTTCGTCAAGGACGATCATGTCTTCATGCGCACCACGCAAGGCCCGCAGCGCGTGGATGTGATCTACCGCAGGGTGGATGACGACTTCATCGATCCGACCGCCTTCAGGCCCGACTCCGTGCTCGGTGTGCCGGGACTGCTGGGTGCCTACCAGGCGGGCGGCGTCACCGTCACCAATGCCATCGGCGGCGGCGTGGCCGATGACAAGTCAATCTATCCGTATGTGCCCGAGATGATCCGCTTCTACCTCGGTGAGGAACCCATCCTGCACAACGTACCGACTTCGATGTGCCGCAAGAAGGAAGATCTGGCCTATGTGCTCGATCACCTTTCTGAGCTGGTCGTGAAAGAGGTGCACGGCTCGGGCGGCTACGGGATGCTCGTGGGACCGGCGGCCTCCAAGGATGAAATCGAGGCTTTCCGCAAGGTGCTGGTGGCCCACCCCGAGCGCTACATTGCCCAGCCCACCCTTGCGCTGTCGAATTGCCCGACTTTTGTCGAGTCGGGGATTGCGCCGCGCCATATCGACCTGCGTCCTTTCGTCCTGTCCGGTGAGGAGATCCAGCTGGTTCCCGGCGGCCTGACCCGGGTCGCGCTGCGCGAAGGTTCGCTGGTCGTGAACTCCTCGCAGGGCGGTGGAACCAAGGACACCTGGGTGCTTGAAGCGTGATGAATGGCTTGATGGAGAACAGACAATGCTGAGCCGTACTGCAGATCACCTGTACTGGATGGCCCGCTACATGGAGCGGGCAGAGAATATTGCACGGATGCTGGACGTGAATTACCGCATGTCGATGATGCCGCAGTCGCAGGTCCAGGAGGACCAGGCCTGGGGCGCAACCCTGCGGATCATGGGGCTCGAGGCGGCCTTTCACGAGCGCCACTCCGAGATCACGCCCGACAACGTGCTCGATTTCATGATCTTCGAGCCCACCAACCACTCGAGCATTCGCAGCTGCCTGCTGGCTGCGCGCGAGAACGGGCATGCTGTCCGCGGAACGCTGACCTCGGAGCTGTGGGAAACCACCAACGCCACCTGGCTGAAGATGCGCGACTTCACACGCGAAGAGTTTCTCGATGTCGGCCCCGGCGAGTTCTTCGAGTGGGTGAAGTACCGCTCTCACCTGTCGCGTGGCGTCACCATCGGCACCATGCTGCAGGATGAGTCGCTGCGCTTCATCCGCATCGGCACCTTCCTCGAGCGCGCCGACAATACCGCGCGGATTCTCGACGTGAAGTACCAGATCCTGCTGCCTGCGGGCGAGTCGGAGGGCGGCGCTGCCGACTACTATCAATGGAGTGCCTTGCTGCGCTCGGTGTCGGCCTTCGAGGTCTATCGCAAGGTGTATCGCGATCTGATCACGCCGGCGCGTGTGGCCGAGCTGCTTTTGCTGCGTGCCGACATGCCGCGTTCGCTGGCGCGCTGCATGAAGGAGGTCTATGCCAACCTTCAGGGTGTCAGCAACGCCCAGTCGGCGGAGACCGAGCGTCAGGCTGGCGAACTGGAGTCGCAACTGCGTTTTGGCAAGATCGATGACATCGTTCGTGGCGGGCTGCATAGCTACACCATGCGCCTGCTCGATCGCGTGCAGTCGCTGGGCAACCGGATTGCGGACGACTTCCTGGTGCCGGTGTCCTGACGATCACCCGGTCTGCTTGCTGAACGCAGACGGGAGGCCATTGATGGCCTCCCGTTTCATTTACCAGCCCGGATTGGCCTGTTTCGCGGCGGCGATTTCGCTGCGAATGATGCGGTAGTGCTCGAAGCGGCGGGGGTGAATTTGTCCCGCCGCGAGTGCGCCGAGGAGTGCGCAGTCCGGTTCGGCCTCGTGCCTGCAGTCGCGGAAGCGGCACTTGCCAAGGTGCGGTCGAAACTCGATGAAGCTCTCGACCAGTTCATCCGGTGTCATGTGGGCTAGTCCGAAAGCCTGCAGGCCCGGACTGTCGATCAGCCAGCCCTCGCCGAGCGGATAGAGACGCGCAAAGGTCGTGGTGTGTTTGCCGGTGTCGAGTGCGGTGGAGATCTCGCGCGTGGCGGCCTCGGCCTCGGGTATCAGCGCGTTGGTCAGTGTCGACTTGCCCATGCCGGACTGTCCGACAAGAATGCTGCGGTGCCCGGACAGGCTGGCCTTCAGCGATGCCGCGCCATCCAGCGCCGAAACCTCGAGCACCTCGTAGCCGAGGGCGGAAAACGGGGCGAGCTGATTGCGTGCTGTCTCCAGTCGATCCGTCAGATCGGCCTTGTTGAGCACGATCACTGCGGTGATGTCCTGGCTTTCCGCTGCCGCGATGCAGCGTGATATCAGCAGGTCCGAAAAGCCCGGCTCGGTGGCGACGACGATGCCGATATGGCTCAGGTTGGAGGCGATCAGTTTTTCCCGGAAGGCGTCCGAGCGCCACAGCAGGTTGCGCCGTGGGTGCAGGTGCTCAATGACGCCCTGCGCGTCGCCGGCGGCGGCGATGTCGACTTCATCGCCGCAGGCAAAGCTGCTTCGTTTGCCCCGCGGATAGCAGCGCAGGCGCCCATCCGCGGTGTCCACTTCGTAGTGACGGCCAAAGGCGGCGACAACGGTGCCGGTGCTTGTCTCTGCCTGGGCGCGCTTGCGGCTGCCTGCGTTGCGAATATTCACTTGAACTTGTAGTAGTTTTTGTTCAGATAGCCGGCAATGTGCATTTCGTCTTCCGGAAACAGATCAAGATTGAGCATGGTCGTGCACGCCGTGAGTTGCTGGCTCAGGGCGCTGGGCGAATTGACGCGGCGATCAACCCGGATATAGATGTCCGAGCCGTCCTTGCCGCCGTACTTCTGTTCATGACAGGCGACGCACAGTTTGTCGTGCATCTCGCCGCCCAGCTTGATGTCGGCTTCCGCAAACGGATCTGCGGCAGCCGGAAGGCTGAACATCAGCGTGGAGCCAAGCGCGATCAGTAGATGTATTTTCATGTCATCCTCCTTGTTGTTCTCCGTCACGGCTCCGGGTGTGTCAGCCCTGAAGCCGTGCAATACGCACTGCAGCCGGCGGGTGTGAGTCGAAGAAGCCGGAGTACACCGGGTCGGGCGTGAGTGTCGAAGCATTGTCGCGGTACAGCTTTACCAGCGCGCTGACCAGGTCGTTTGCCTGAGTATGGCTGGCTGCGTAGCGGTCTGCTTCAAATTCATGGCGGCGTGACCACTGGCTCATCAGCGGTGTCAGGGCAAAGGTGAACCAGGGCAGCGCGAGGAAGAACAGGGCGAGCCCGGCTGCGGTGCCGGTCTGAGTCACGCCCAGGCCGTTGAAGAAGGCGGGTTGCGAAAGCAGCCAGCCAAGCAGCGCAAACAGCGCGAGGCTGGCCGGGGCGAGCACCAGCAGGCGCTTGACGATGTGCTTGTGGTGGAAATGGCCGAGTTCATGTGCAAGCACGGCCTCGACCTCCTGGGGCGTGAGCTTGTCGAGCAGGGTGTCGAAGAACACGATGCGCTTTGACGCGCCAAAGCCGGTGAAGTAGGCGTTGCCGTGCGCGGAGCGGCGCGAGCCGTCCATCACGAAAAGCCCCTTGGAGCGGAAGCCGCAGCGATCGAGCAGCGATTCGACGCGGTGCTTGAGCTGCTCGTCGGCGAGCGGGCTGAAACGGTTGAACAGCGGCGCAATGAAGGTCGGCCAGATCAGCAGGACGAGGAGGTTGAAGCCGAGCCAGACCGCCCACACCCAGACCCACCACGCTGCGCCCATTGCGGCCATCAGCCACAGCACGCCGGTGAGGAGCGGAAGGCCGATCACCGCTGCCAGCGCCGCCTGCTTAAGGCTGTCGGAGACGAACAGGGCGGGGGTCATGCGATTGAAGTTGTAGCGCTTTTCCAGGACGAAGGTACGGTACAGGGAGAACGGCAGGTCGATCACCCAGCTGATTACGCCGAGCATGGCCAGCAGCGCGACACCATGGGCGATGGAGCCTGCATCGAACAGTCCTGCACAGAGGGTGCTGATGAGCTGAAGGCCGCTGCCGATGGTGAGTGCGAGTACGAAAACCGCCGAGACTGCGAGCTCGACCAGGCTGAGTCGCACCCGCTCGGCGGTGTAGTCCGCAGCCCGCTGGTGTGCCTCAAGCCCGATGCTGTCGGCAAACGCACCTGGCACGGCATTGCGGTGAGCGCGCACGTGCCGGATCTGGCGCAGCATGAGACCCGTCTTGACGAGGAGCGTGCTGCCGAGCGCGATGAGGAAGAGTACGGTAAACAGGTGTGGGGACATCCGGGAAAGCCGACGGGAAGTGATGGACCATTATGTGACACAATCGCGGCCGGGAATGTTTCATCTCGCCGCGGACAGCCCGCCCGGCGCACGAAAGGCTCAAGGATTATGGCACAGGATCAGAATCACCTCATCTGGCTGGACATGGAAATGACCGGCCTCGAACCGGACACCGATCGCATCATCGAAATCGCGGTCGTCATTACCGACAGCGATCTCAATACCGTCGCCGAAGCACCGGTGATCGTGGTGCATCAGCCCGACAGCGTGCTCGATGCGATGGATGACTGGAACAAGAATACCCATGGCAAGTCGGGTCTGATCGATCGGGTGCGTGCGTCCACCGTCTCCGAGGCTGAAGCCGAGGCCCAGATGCTGGCGTTTCTGCAGGAATGGACGCCGTCGCGTACGTCGCCCATGTGCGGCAATTCGGTGGGGCAGGACCGTCGCTTCCTGGTGCGCTACATGCCGCAGTTCGAGGCCTGGTTCCATTACCGCAACCTCGATGTGTCGACGCTGAAGGAGCTGGCGAAGCGCTGGAATCCGGAGGTGTACAAGGGCGTCAAGAAGGCCGGGGCGCACACTGCGCTGGCCGATATCCAGGAGTCCATCGCCGAGCTGGCGCACTACCGGGACAACTTCCTGCGTCTGGGCTGACACGCTCGCACGCTGCACCTGCCTTGTTCGAGGCCAGCCGCAATTCATGCCGCTGGCCTCGTTTCATTTGGCGGGTCGCCGCGGCTGCGGCACGCAGGTTTGTCAGTTACTGTCGGTGCGAAGGTAGAGCTGAAGCACTTCCAGCTGTTTACCGCCGCCACGCCGATACTCCCACACCGGCTGCCACCCGCTGCCCGGTTTTCCGTCTGCTTGGCGGCGGACGGAATAGGTCAGCAGAAGCCGGCAGGGCGTGGTGCCGTCGCGGGTGAGCGCGGGGCGAATGCCCGCATAGTAGTCGAGCGCGCTGCGTACCGCGTCGGGGAGCCCCGTGCTTGCGACACATTCAGCCTTGTGGGGGCGCAGGGCCTGCTGCAGCGAAGTCACCGCCGGGCGGTAGCTGCGGCCGTAGTCGAACCAGGGCATCAGCAAGGTGACCGCCAGGCACCACAGCATGGTCATGCCCATGGCCCAGTTCGCTGTTGCGCGCGTCGTCGTGCGTGGCAGGCGCCACACCAGGACGATCCAGAGTGCGCAGATCGCAATGCCGATGGCCGGTTGCAGCAGTCCGTCGCCGTGGGTGAAGGACGGCGTTACCCGTGCGATATGGCGCGCCAGCCCCGGCGGCCATGCATAGGCCTGAGCGGTCCAGGCGATCCAGACCAGGGTGGCGAAGACACCGAAGCTCATCACGCCAAACCAGTCGAAGGCATTGGCTGCGCCACGCCGCAGCACCGGAACGCCACCCGCGGCAAGCAGAGCGACGGAGGGAAGCAGGGGCAGGGCCGCCGTCGGTGAGAGATCGCCCTCGGCGATGATGATGCCGATCGCAATCAGCGCGGACAGCAGCGGCAGCAGCCAGCGCAGTTCCAGCATTCGGCGTCGAGCCCGCCACAGTGCCCAGAGCGCGATGGGCCAGAGCGGCCACGCAAACCAGCTCAACAGTTCGGCAAGGCGATTGAGGTCGCCGCCGCGCAGCGCATCGCTGGTGAGCGAGGTCCATTCCCGGTGCAGCCAGAGGGAAAGGAGTTCCGGCTCGGTCAGGTGTATGAGCAGGGGCCAAAGGGCGCCCAGGAGCGTTGCCAGCGAGAGACCCGCCAGCAGGCCGCCGCTGGCCCGGGGGTTGCGGCAGTCGGGGCAGGCCGTCATGACCAGAAGAAACAGCGGCAGGGTCAGGATCGCGCCACTCAGGCCGCCGGCGAGCAGTGCGAGGGCGCTGCCCAGGCCTGCCTGAAGGCTGCCGCCGACTGGCTGCTGGGGAACTCTGGCAAGCCCGTTGATCACGAGCGCAACCATCGCCATCAGGGCGAGCATTGGCTGGGTTTCGTGAGCGTGCAGTACCAGCCCGAGGCTGCCCAGGGTCAGCAGGGCTGCGGGTGTGCGCGCCGGGCGCCCGTAGAAGCGTTCGGCGGCGCGCGCAATCCAGTACACCGTCATTGCCGTGAAAACGGCGCTGGCGAGTCGTGCGCCATCGTGGGGTGGCAGGATGCTTCCGGTGAGCGTTGCCAGCAGCGCAGCGACCCAGTAATACAGCGGCGGAAAATCAGGAAAGGGCAGGCCGGCGATGGCGGGGAACAGCAGGCCTTCGCCCTGCAGCATCGAGAACACCGGGCCGAAGTGGCGTGCGTCGTCGCCGCGCCAGGGTTCGTGCCCGGTGAGGCCGGTCAGCAGGTAAAGCCCGACCAGCAGGGTCAGGCCGACGGTGCCGTAGGTTCGGCGCTGCAGTGCGGAGGGGTTGTAAGGTTCGCGGGGGGGCATTCGCGCTCGGTAGCGGTGTCGATGGGGGCAGACCTGTGTCCGCAAGACCTGCATTGTATCGGCCTCGCGGAGCGCTTGCATTGCGCATGACGCGTCTGGGGGCGATGTGGCCGCCATTTGTGCTGGCGCAGCTGGTCGTTGCCCCGGCCTGAACAGGTGTCAACGCTATTCAGGACGGGTCACGGACAACAAAAAAGGCAGCCGTGGCTGCCTTTTCGTGATGCGCTATCGCTGTTGAGCGACGGCGATTCAGCTTGCGCGCTGTACGTTGCCGTACTTTTGACGGAAGCGCTCGACGCGACCGGCGGTATCGACGATCTTCTGCTTGCCGGTGTAGAACGGGTGGCACTCTGCACACACTTCAACGTGCAGTTGCTGCTTGCCGATGGTCGAACGGGTGACGAACGTGTTGCCGCAGGAGCAGGTCACGTCGACGTCTTTGTAATTGGGATGGATTTCCGCTTTCATGTCAGATCCTGAGTACGGCGGGCGGCGGTTGTGACCACCCTAAATTGAAAACACGCAATTATCCTCGAGTCTTCCTCGCATGGCAAGCGCGCAATGATCTGGCTTCGTTTACAATGGCCTGCTTTCCCAACACCTGCCCGCGAGAAACACTTTGCGCCTGCTGCTTGCGCCGATGGAAGGTTTGCTGGACGACGTGCTGCGTGCCGTATTAAGCCGTATCGGCGGCTATGACTGCGCAGTGAGCGAATTCGCACGTGTGTCCGGTTCGGTGCTCCCGCACCGCTGTTTCCGTCGCATTGTGCCCGAACTCGATCACGGCAGCAGGGCCGTCGGCGGCATGCCGGTGCGTGTCCAGTTGCTCGGCTCCGACCCGGCGGCAATGGCTGACAATGCCGCACAGTTGGCCTTGCTCGCACCTGCTGCGGTCGACCTCAACTTTGGATGCCCCGCACCGACGGTCAATCGTCACCGCGGTGGTGCGGTACTGCTCGACGAACCCGAACTGCTGCATGAGATCGCGCGTGCCGTGCGCGCAGCACTGCCCTCCGACATGATGCTGACCGCCAAGATGCGACTCGGCGTGGTGGACAAGGGGCGTGCGCTCGAATGTGCGCAGGCGCTGACTGCCGGCGGAGCGTCCGAGCTCGTGGTGCACGCCCGCACCAAGGTCGAGGGCTATCGGCCGCCCGCACACTGGGAGTGGGTGGGCAGGATCGCCGATGTGGTGTCCGTCCCCGTCGTCGCCAATGGAGAGGTGTGGACCGCGGCCGACTGGGCGCGCTGTCGGGCGGTGTCGGGCGCGACTGACGTGATGCTCGGGCGCGGGGCCGTCAGCGACCCCTTTCTCGCTCGACGTATTCGCCTCGATCAGGACGATGATGCCGGGGTGCGTGCGGCCGAGTGGGCCTTGCTCGCGCCCCTTATTGCCGAGTTCCGCGACCGGGTGGTTGTAAAGGTGGCCGCTCACCACGCGCCGGGGCGTATCAAGCAGTGGCTGAACATGCTCCGCCGCCGCTACGAGCAGGCCGAGACGCTTTTCATGCAGATCCGCCCGCTGAAGACGCTGGCCGAGATCGACCGGGTACTGGTGAGCCGGGGCATTCTCGGCGAACCCGCCCAGCATGCAGCCTGACCAAACACGAGACAGCCTTCCTTGAGTTACGCAAATTCCACCATTCCGGTGAGCGCCCAGCAGGGCGTGCACGACAGGCTCGCCGAGCAGGTGGCCCGCCACCTCGCCGAGCCCTTTCGCAAGCCGATCAACGATTACAACCGCGACGCGTTCGAGGCCAGCCTTTCGGGATGGGACCGGCAGGCGCCGCTGATCCTGGATGCAGGCTGTGGCGTGGGTCACAGCACCATTCAGCTCGCGCGCAGCTTTCCCGATCACTGGGTGATTGGCGTCGATCAGTCGCAGGACCGCCTGTCCCGTCGCAAGCCTTATCCCGATGCGCTGATGCCGAAGAACATGGTGTTCGTGCGCGCGGATCTGGTGGACTACTGGCGCCTGCTGCACGCCGCCGATCTGCGCCTGGCTCGGCACTACATCCTCTATCCCAACCCCTGGCCCAAGATCGGGCACCTGACCCGGCGCTGGCATGCCCATCCCGTGTTCCCCTTCATTCCGCAGCTTGGGGGCGTACTCGAGCTGCGCAGCAACTGGTCGGTGTATGTCGAGGAGTTCGCTGCGGCGCTGGGGCAGGTGCTGGGGCAGGAGGTGGCGTGGGAGTCCTTCGAGGCGCCGGTGCCGCTGACCCCCTTCGAGCGCAAATATCGTGATTCCGGTCAGACCCTGTATCGTCTGATCATCGACCTGAAATGAACGCCCGGCAGTCTGGATTGCGTATGCAACCGATGCCATCGCCCTGCTTACCCTGGAGAAACACATGACCACCGATTCGGGCAACCCACACCTGATGTCTGACGAGGAGTTCGAGGAGCTGGAAGAAATGCTCACCTCGGATATCGTCCCCGAGGACTGCATGAACCTCGAAATGCTCGACGGCTTTCTGGCCGGCGTGCTGCTCTCGCCGCAGCCGATTCCGGTCGAGCGCTGGCTGCCGGCCGTGTGGTCTGCACACGAGGAGGGCATGAGCTTTGGCTCGGGCAAGGGCGTGCAGAAAGCCATCCGGCTGGTGCTGTCGTATTACAACGAGATGGCAACCACGCTGGGGCTCGATGACGATGACGAAAGCTGCTGGGAGCCGTTCTGCTTTGCGATCACCGACGTCGACACCATCAAGCTCGGCGACGAATGGGTGGAGGGTTTCACCCAGGGGCTGGACGCATGGCGCAAGGACTGGCGCGAAGGTCTGCCCGAGGACGCAGTCGAAGCGGTACGCGAAACCCTGAACACGGTCCTCGCGCCGTGGACCGAAGACGGTGCCGATGCAGTCGACGACGATACGCGGCTGGGCTGGCTCGCGGCGATGGGCGAGGCGGCCAACGACATCTTCTCGCACTGGCGCGATATGGACCTGCCTGCGCCGCAGCCGCTGCCGGTTGATGCACCGCCGGGCCCCTCGACCGCCGGGCCGGGTCGCAATGACCCTTGCCCCTGCGGTAGCGGCAAGAAATTCAAGAAATGTTGTGGTGCGACTGCCGAGTAAGCGCTGAATGTGGCAAGGCGCCGCGCACCATGCGGCGTCTTGCACTGTGTGCTGGGTGAGGCGTGTGGTGCCGATCCGGTTTGTGCAGATGTCCGCTTTGGCGTGGCTGCACGTCGTTCGCAGCGATCGCATGTCTGTCTGATGACTTGTTCGAAATATTTCTGCAAATTGTGTTTGCAAGCAGCTGAAATAAAAGAATAAATAGTGCTTGCGCAATGTCCGGCAATGGCTAGAATGCCGTCGCCGGATTTGATGGCCTGTTCATGCCCACACGACTGCTGTACGAGGATGTGGCCTGCATGACGCCAAGTCGATCCGGAGGCGGTCCCGTTCGGGAACGTTCTTCATCTCGTCGACGGGTTTGCCATGGATAGTTTCAATCCCTGCCTTGATTGCGGCATCTGCTGCACCCATTTCCGCATTTCCTTCTACTGGGGTGAGGCTGACGATGCGCCTGGCGGCTTCGTGCCTGCGGCCATGACCGAGAAGCTCAATCCCTTCATGCGCTGCATGAAGGGCAGCAATGATGCGAATCGCCGCTGTTCAGCGCTCGAGGGCACGCTCGGCCAGCAGGTTTCGTGCTCGATCTACGAGAATCGTCCGACCCCGTGCCGTGAGTTTCCGGTGTATTTCGACGACGGCACTCCCAACCCGAAGTGCGACGAGTTGCGCGCCAAGATCAATCTGCCGCCCTTGCCGAACCCGCATCCGTCGCGTGTGATCGTGGCTGCAGCAGATCCGGCGGCCGAGGTTTTCACCGCCTGAGCCGCGCGACCCCTGCGGCGCTGAACCTGCTTGCGCGCTGGCCGCGGGGCGTGTTCAGGGGCGCCGCTGCGCCACGGCGGTCAGCAGGGCGAGCGGTCCATGCGCGCGCAGCTGTTCGATCTGTTCCTTGCGGCGGACAAACAGCGAACCGGCGAAGCCCAGCGCATTGACCGAGATATCATCGATTTTTTCCTGGCTGCGCGGCACGACCAGCAGCCAGTCACGCGTTAACAGCAGGTTGTACGGCGGCATCGGCTCGGCGCTGAAGGGCATCTCCAGGGCCGTGCATGCACGCACAAAATCTGCATGGAGTTGCTCGCCGGCATCAGCTGACGCTGTCCACACCTTGGCCTCGAGGCGCACGAAGCGGTGGCGCCATGGAAGTGTCGGGTTTTCACCGATCAGTGTGTCGGCGCCAAGCGTGCGGGTGAAGCCGGGCAAGCTGCCGGTGCTCGGAACCCATTGCAGGTGTTTGTGCGGCTGACTGGAGCCCGCCACCGTGCCGCCGTTGTAGAAGCCGAGGCCCCCATGTGCCTGCATGACCTGTGCCAGTGCGGAGAAGTCCGCCACCTTGAGCGGCGCGGTCTGGGCCTCGAAGTGGCGGGTGATGATCAGCAGGTGGCGTTCGATGACGGGATACTTGTTGAGCACCGCCAGATGGTCCGGGCCCAGTGGCGCTACGGTCAGCGTGGGCTCCGGGGGCAGGAAGGGGTTGAAGTCGGGGGTGCGGCGGGTCACCGCCTCGACACGGGCAGCGTTCTTGCGTTCAAGCGATGAAACCCAGCGCACGGAAAAGTCGAAGCCACCATCGTTGAGCACGATCTTCTCGGTGCTGATCGGTTGCAGGGTGCCTGCAGCGAGTGCATTCAGGGTGCAACGGTCGCTCAGCTCGAGCAGGCTGGAGGCCGGGGTTGATGGCGAACTGGTCATCGGGACGAACACTGGGAGACAATGCCCGCCATTGTGACACGAGGCTCGTGGCTTTAAGCACTTGCGGGCAGCGTGTCATCGACCTGGACGATGAGAGAACTGACATGACGACGACGTTTGCGGTGCGCGGTGACTACATTCAGCTGGACCAACTGCTGAAGGCTGCCAATCTGGTGAGTTCGGGTGGGGAAGCACATGCTGCGGTCGAGGCCGGACTGGTGAAGGTCGATGGCCGCCCAGAGTCGCGCAAACGCGCAAAGCTGCGGGTCGGGCAGAAGGTGCATTTCAACGGCGAGGACGTGTTGCTGGTGGCGGAGGGCTGAGCACGCACGCCGCAGCGAGCGTCACGGGTTACGGCAGGTGACGGTTGCTCGGCTGTTTTTTCCGTTGCGCAAGCTTCTCCCAGATCCAGCCGCCGGGGAGGTCGGTGCCGGTAAGGATGTAGTTCAATGAGTGTTCGTTGGCGATATTGAAGCCGAAGCGGCCGCGTGCCCCGGGCCTGCCGGCGAGCAGCAGCTCGTCGCCCGGTCGCACCGCCGTGTTTGCGGCCGGTATCACGAGGTCGTCGTCGTCATCGCGCACCAGGTAGAGCACCTCGCAGGCCAGGAATTCATTACGGTTGCCATGCGAGCGCAGCAACTGGTCGATCGTGATCGTTTCGCCCCGCATCAGCCGGCGGTAAAGGGCCGGCGCACGGCTCAGGTTGATGCGCTCGCTCCAGACATCGGGCACGGTCCAGCCCAGGCGGCGCGTCATGCGATCGAGCAGCCAGGCGCACCATTCTTCGTCGCGGCTGCGAATCTCGTCGAGAAACGGTGCCAGCAGCGGGGTGCTCAGAATGGCGAGGCATTCATGGGCAATGATCTCGCTGGGAACCACGGTGATGTCCGACTCGAAGGCGCCGTAAAGGGCGCGGTTGGCATAGTGGTTCTGGCGCAGGATGACGAACAGGTTCTTGTTGAGCTCGCGCGCGGTCACCGCGATGGACAGGTTGTCCACGTCCGAGCTGGTGCCCGCCACGATGCCGACGGCGTCCTTGATGCCGGCCTCGAGCAGGGCCACCGCGCCGGTGCCATCACCCTGAACCCAGCGGTGGGTGGCGTCATCCGGCGGTTGGCGGTCGATGATGGTCACCGGGACCGCCTCCGAGTCCATCGCATCCACCATGAGCTTGCCAAAGCGTCCGTGCCCGCACAGCACCCAGGCGCCGCGCGGTGGTTCCCGGTGGCGCTCTACGGTTGTGCCTGGCAGGCCGGTGAGCCAGCCCAGCAGTTGCCACGCGGCCGGTGCATGCAGTGCAAGCGCGAGTGTGTCGCCGAATTTCTCGAACGGGTTGATGATGTGCGGCGTGCCGAACGACGCCATGTTCGCCGCGGTCTCAAGGGCTTCCGCGCGCGCCATGACCGGCAGGCGCGGCGCCAGCAGACGGGCTGCAATGGCGATGGCGAGATTGGCGCTGTCGTCGTTGGTGAGCGCGATGACCCCGATGCAGCTTTCATGGGTCAGACCGGCATAGCGCAGCGTCTCGGGGTTGCTGGCATCGGCGGTGAGGAAGGGGACGTCTGCAGCGTAGCTGTGGAGGTCGATTTCGCCCACCTTGGATTCATCACGCTCGATGACGACCGAGCGGTAGCCCAGGCGGTCGAGCGCGTGGCAGATCAGACGGCCGGTTTCGCCATAGCCGCATATCAGGTAGAAGGGTTCGCCCAGGTGCTGGACGGCGCGGACGAAGCGCTGCGTCGCGATCGCCTGTTGCAGGTTGCGGTCGGACAGAATGGCGAACACCGTGCCGAGGGTGTAGGCCCACCCGACCACCGACAGGTAGATGCAGACCAGTACCCAGAGCCGCTGCTGATCCGAGAACGCATAGGGGATCTCGCCAAACCCGATCGTGGTTGCGGTGTAGCTGGCGAAGTACAGCGCATGGAAGAAGCTCAGATAATGAGGGCGTCCGTCGACATCAATGCCTGGCGCGAGCGTGAGCCCGAGCACGGTCATCGCGACGATCGAGATCAGCAGGATCAGCGGCAGTCTCAGCCGCCGCATGATCAGGAAGAAGACGCTATGGTGCCGCGCCAGCGGTTCGAACGGAGGTTCGTGCATCAGCGGCGCTGCATGATGGTTTCAGCGATCAGGATCACGACCGACACGACGTTGGCGAACAGGGCTCCGCCCGACAGCGAGACGACGCGCGCGGTCATCTCGGGCGTCAATCCGCTCGCGGTGATGTGAGCGGCGTAACCCCAGACCATGGCTGCGGCAATGAGCTGCAGGTCGGCCACCAGACTGGTTGCAAGGTGGATGGCTCCGATCTGCGTGCGGTCGCCGAACTTGAGCATGGTGGCGATCAGACTGACGACGATCGCGGCAAAGAGCTCATAGATGTCGTGGTGTCCGGGGTCGGCAATATCGCCGACAAAGAAGCCGAAGTTCAGTGTGGCAGCGAGCAGGATGAAGAAACCGAAGATGACTTTTTCGAGGTTCATGTTGTTCTCGTTGGCGAGGCTTCGGGGTTGATGCAGCGGATTATAGGGTGGCTTCAGCGGTCCTTGTCCGCATCGTGCATGTCGCCGTCAAGGTAGAGCCAGCGTCCGTCCTCGCGCACGAAGCGGCTGGTTTCGTGCAGTCGGTGGGCACGTCCGCCCACCTTGTAGCGTGCAAGGAACTCGACTTCGGCATGTGTTTCATCCGTCTGCCGGTGTGCGCGCACCTGCAGCCCGATCCATTTTGGCAAGGGAGCGGTGTCGAACAGCGGCGGTGCCGGACGGGTCGATACGTGCCAGGTCGCCAGCAGATAGGCTTCGTTCTCAAGCACATAGGCCGAGTAGCGCGAGCGCATCAGCGCCTCGGCAGTCTGTGGGCTGAGCGTGCCGTCAATGGCCGGGCCGCAGCAGGCGCTGAACTCCTTGCCGGATCCACAGGGACAGGGGGTGGGTTTCATCTTGTTACCGGTGATGTCGGATGCCCATTTTGCCCCATCAGGCTGAGATTGGTATGCGCCGCGCGTTGTACGCGGCGCAAAAAGGTTCAGCCGTGCACCGCGCCGTCGGGGAAGAGTATGTCGCGCAGCACGTAGGGAAGGATGCCGCCGTGCAGGTAATACTCGACCTCGATCGGCGTGTCGATCCGGCACAGCAGGCTGACGTCCTCCTGGCTGCCGTCAGCGCGGTGGATGCGCATGTTCAGATGCTGTTGCGGCTGCATGTCGGCACTCACGCCGACGATGTCGATGGTTTCGCTGCCGTCGATGCCGAGCGAGTCCCAGCTGACGTCGCCCTCGAACTGCAAGGGAAGCACGCCCATGCCGACCAGGTTGGAGCGGTGGATGCGCTCGAAACTGCGCGCGACGACGGCCTTCACGCCGAGCAGTGCCGTGCCCTTTGCCGCCCAGTCACGCGAGGAGCCGGTGCCGTATTCCTCTCCGGCCAGAATCACCGTGGGCGTACCGCGTGCCCGCCATGCTGCGGCAGCGTCGAACACCGTGGCCTCCTCGCCGTCGAGCAGGGTGTAACCCCCTTCGCGCCGTCTGCCGTCCGCACCCGCGGGCAGCATCAGGTTCTTGATGCGGACGTTGGCAAAGGTGCCTCGCACCATGACTTCGTGCTGTCCGCGGCGCGAACCGTAGGAGTTGAAGTCCTTGCGTTTTACGCCTTGTCCCTTGAGCCACTGTCCGGCAGGGCTCGATTCGGAGAAGGCACCGGCGGGCGAGATGTGGTCGGTGGTCACCGAATCGCCGAGCAGCATCAGCGGACGCGCGCCGATGACGTCCGACACCGCACCGGGTGTGACCGTGAACTCGTCGAAGAAGGGCGGGCGCGCGATGTAGGTGGAGGTGGGCCAGTCGTAGACCACCCCGGTGGGGGCGGCGATCTCCTGCCACAGTGCATTGTCCTTGCTGAAATCGGCGTAGAGGCGGCGGTAGGTGGCCGGATCCATGGCGAAGGGCATGAGCTCGGCGATTTCGTCCGAGCTTGGCCACAGGTCCTTCAGGAATACCGGCTTGCCGTCCGTGTCGGAGCCGAGCGCTTCGCTGCTCAGGTCGATTCTGGCGGTGCCTGCCAGGGCGTAGGCCACCACGAGGGGAGGAGAGGCGAGGTAATTCGCACGGATGTTCGGATGGATCCGGGCCTCGAAGTTGCGGTTGCCCGAGAGCACTGCAGCGGCGACGATGTCATTGCCCGTGATGGCTTCGTTCAGCGCCGGTGCGAGATCGCCCGAGTTTCCGATGCAGGTGGTGCAGCCGTAGCCTGCGAGCGCAAACCCGAGTTCGGCCAGCGGCTCGAGCAGCCCGGCCTTGCCCAGGTACTCGGTGACGACGCGCGAGCCCGGCGCAAGCGAGGTCTTGATGTGCGGCTTGACCCGCATGCCGCGCATCACGGCCTTGCGTGCAAGCAGCCCGGCCGCAATCATCACCGCAGGGTTGCTGGTGTTGGTGCATGAGGTGATGGCGGCGATCAGGATGTCGCCGTGGCCGAGGTCGACGCCATCGAGACCGGTTGCGACCCGCTTGTCCAGTTGCTCGGCGTCACGGCCGAAGCCGTTGTCGGCGGGCGGGGCCGAGAACAGCGCTTCAAAGGTGCGCCGCATGGCGGGCAGCTCGATGCGGTCCTGCGGCCGGCTCGGCCCGGCGAGCGAGGGCACGATGGTGTCGAGGTCCAGTGTCAGGGTGCGGGTGTAATCGATCTCGCCGGCGCGCGGCACACCGAACAGTTGTTGCGCCCGGAAATAGGCTTCGATCAGCTCGCAGCTTTCCTCGCTGCGCCCGGTTCCGCGCATGTAGGCCACGGTTTTCTCGTCTACCGGGAAAAAGCCCATGGTTGCGCCGTACTCGGGCGCCATGTTGGCAATGGTCGCACGGTCGGTCACGCTCAGTGCCGCCGTTCCCTCGCCAAAGAACTCGACGAACTTGCCCACCACCTTCTCGCGCCGCAGCATCTCAGTCACGCGCAGCACCAGATCGGTGGCCGTTGCGCCTTCCGGCAGGCGACCCCGGAGCTCGACACCGATCACGTCCGGCGTCAGGAAATACACCGGCTGCCCGAGCATTCCCGCTTCGGCCTCGATCCCGCCAACGCCCCAGCCCACCACGCCCACGCCGTTGATCATCGTTGTGTGCGAGTCGGTGCCGACCAGGGTATCCGGGTAGTACAGGTCGCCGGTATGGCGCAGGCCTTCGAACAGGTACTCCAGATTCACCTGGTGCACGATGCCAATGCCCGGCGGAACGACACGGAAGGCATCGAAGGCCTGCATGCCCCACTTCATGAACTGGTAGCGTTCGCGGTTGCGTTCGAACTCGAGCGTCATGTTCTGCTGCAAGGCCTGTGGCGTGCCGAAGTGGTCAACCTGGACCGAATGATCGACGACCAGGTCGACCGGAACCAGGGGCTCGATCCGTTTTGCGTCCTTGCCCTGCTCGACGGCCACGTTGCGCATGGCGGCGAGGTCGCACAGCAGGGGAACGCCGGTGAAGTCCTGCAGGACGACACGTGCGACCAGAAACGGAATCTCCGCGTTGCGCGGGGCATCGGGTGCCCAGTTGGCAAGTTCGCGCACATGCCGCTCGGTTACCCGGCGGCCGTCGCAGTTCCTCAACACCGCCTCGAGCACGATACGGATCGACACCGGCAGTCGGGATACCGGGCCGACCCCGGCTGACTCCAGGGCGGGCAGGGAGTAATACCGGCCGCACACACCGCTGCGGGTCGAGAAGGTCTTCAGCGTGTCGAACATTTCATGGGGCATGGCTCGTCTCCTGCGGGTGGGTGGGCGCTGTTTTGATGCCCGTGTGTGGTTTCCGACCAGACCGATGCATGTGATGTTCCCCGGATTCCGCTGTGTGCCGCGAAACCTGCCAAATCCTTGCCAATGGCCTATTGTGGGTAGATGCGTCGGGAGTAGAATTGGACGCTTGAGTCGTGTCTGAGACCGCGCAGGGTGTTGCACTGCACCCTAAGTCTTATAAAAGACATATAATCTCGTTTGATCCGTGCGGGAGAACCCCCGTTCGGAGCCCCTGCCACCGTCACAAACTGGAAGGAAGTCGCCGTGCTTGAAGCCTACCGTGCCCATGTCGCCGAGCGTGCCGCCCTCGGTATCCCCGCGCTGCCCCTGACCAAGCAGCAAACTACCGAGTTGGTCGAACTGCTCAAGAATCCGCCTGCCGGCGAGGAAGCGTTCCTCGTCGAACTGCTCACCTACCGCGTACCGGCTGGTGTCGATGATGCCGCCAAGGTCAAGGCCGAGTTCCTGGCCAAGCTCGCCAAGAGCGAAGAAACCTGTGCCCTGGTGTCGCGCACCAAGGCCGTCGAACTGCTCGGCACCATGTTGGGTGGCTTCAACATCAAGCCCATGATCGACGTGCTCGGCGATGCCGAGGTCGGTGCGGTCGCGGCTGAAGGTCTGAAGAAGACCCTGCTGATGTTCGATTTCTTCCACGACGTCAAGGAGCTGGCCGACGCTGGCAACGCAAACGCCAAGGCCGTGTTGCAGTCCTGGGCCGACGGCGAGTGGTTTACCAGCCGTCCTGAAGTCCCCGCGTCGCAGAAGCTGACCGTGTTCAAGGTCACCGGTGAAACCAACACCGACGACCTGTCGCCGGCACCGGACGCGTGGTCGCGTCCCGACATCCCGCTGCACGCGCTGGCCATGCTGAAGAACCCGCGTCCGGGCATCACGCCGGAAGACGCCGGTGTTCGCGGTCCGATCAAGTTCATCGAAGATCTGCGCGCCAAGGGCAACCTCGTCGCCTACGTTGGTGACGTGGTCGGTACCGGTTCCTCGCGCAAGTCGGCCACCAACTCGGTGCTGTGGTTCACCGGCGAAGACATCCCCTTCGTGCCGAACAAGCGTTTCGGTGGTGTGTGTCTGGGTTCCAAGATTGCGCCGATCTTCTTCAACACGATGGAAGATGCCGGTGCGCTGCCGATCGAAATCGACGTTTCGTCGATGGACATGGGCGACGAGATCGAACTGAAGGTCGACCAGGCAACTGCCGTGGTCACCGCCTTCAAGAACGGCGAACAGATCGCTGAAGCGGCACTCAAGACTCCGGTCATCCTCGACGAAGTCCGTGCCGGCGGCCGTATTCCGCTGATCATCGGCCGTGGCCTGACGACCAAGGCGCGTGAAGCGCTTGGCCTGCCGCCGTCCACGCTGTTCCGTCTGCCGCAAGACCCCGCCGACAGCGGCAAGGGCTTCTCGCTGGCACAGAAGATGGTCGGTCGTGCCTGCGGCCTGCCGGAAGGCAAGGGCGTTCGCCCGGGTACCTACTGCGAACCGAAGATGACCACCGTCGGTTCCCAGGACACCACCGGCCCGATGACCCGCGACGAGCTCAAGGATCTGGCCTGCCTCGGCTTCTCGGCTGATCTGGTGATGCAGTCCTTCTGCCACACCTCGGCCTACCCGAAGCTGATCGACGTCAAGACCCACCGCGAACTGCCGAGCTTCATCTCCACGCGTGGCGGCGTTTCGCTGCGTCCGGGTGACGGCGTGATCCACTCCTGGCTCAACCGTCTGCTGCTGCCCGATACCGTTGGTACCGGCGGTGACTCGCACACCCGTTTCCCGATCGGCATCTCCTTCCCGGCCGGTTCCGGTCTGGTCGCCTTTGCCGCTGCCACTGGCGTGATGCCGCTGGACATGCCGGAATCCGTGCTGGTGCGCTTCAAGGGCAAGATGCAGCCCGGCGTCACCCTGCGTGATCTGGTCAACGCCATTCCGCTGTACGCCATCAAGGCGGGCCTGCTGACGGTTGAGAAGAAGGGCAAGAAGAACATCTTCTCCGGCCGCATCCTCGAAATCGAAGGTCTGCCGGATCTGAAGGTCGAGCAGGCATTCGAGCTGTCCGACGCATCGGCCGAGCGCTCTGCCGCTGGCTGCACGGTGCACCTGGACAAGGCGCCGATCGTCGAGTACATGAACTCGAACATCACGCTGATGAAGTGGATGATCGCCAATGGCTATCAGGACGCCCGCACCCTGGGTCGTCGCATCAAGGCCATGGAAGCGTGGATCGCCAACGGCGAGCTGCTGTCGGGCGACGCCGATGCCGATTACGCTGCTGTGATCGACATCGATCTGGCCGACATCAAGGAACCGATCGTTGCCTGCCCGAACGACCCGGACGACGTCAAGCTGCTGTCCGAAGTTGCCGGCGCCAAGATCGACGAAGTGTTCATCGGTTCGTGCATGACCAACATCGGTCACTTCCGTGCTGCGGCCAAGGTGCTCGAAGGCAAGTCGGACATCCCGACCCGTCTGTGGGTGGCTCCGCCGACCAAGATGGATGCCATGATCCTGAACGAAGAAGGCTACTACTCGGTGCTCGGCAAGTCCGGTGCCCGCATGGAGCCGCCGGGCTGCTCGCTGTGCATGGGTAACCAGGCGCAGATTCGCAAGGGTTCGACGGCGATGTCGACGTCCACGCGTAACTTCCCGAACCGTCTCGGTATCGACACCCAGGTCTACCTCGGCTCTGCCGAGCTGGCCGCAGTGTGCGCGCTGACCGGCAAGATCCCGACGGTTGCCGAGTACCTGGCGCAGGTTCAGTCGCTCGACGCGAAGGCGGGTGAGGTTTATCGCTACATGAACTTCGACCAGATCGCCGAGTTCAAGGAAGTCGCCGACACCGTCGAAATCTGAAGCATCAGGCCGGGCGGGTTTGCGTGAGCGGACTCGCCGGCGCAGTGAAGCGCCCCTGTCCGGGAAACCGGTAGGGGCGTTTTTTTTCGTGCTCGACTTCCCGGGGATCAGGGCGGAACGGGGGCTTGCGCAGCTGGCGGAAGGTGAGTGTCCGAGCTGCTTTCCAAGGCGCGCATTAGGGGCGATGCAGGGCCATGCAGGAAGTGGAAGTGTCTGCAAACGCGGCTATGATTTGAACACGATGTCGAGTTCACGCCCGCCGATTCTCGATCGCGCGCACGCGGAGTTCATCTCCGGCGCGGTGTCGATCAATGCTGCTTCCTGTCGCCCCGGGGGCTTCCCGGCCTTGGCGCGCGGGCTCGGTTGCCGTGTCGCGGAGGACTGCAACAGCGTGAACGTGATCTTCGGGGTGAAGGCGGCGGCGGACGTGCTCGATGGTGTTCGACGCAGCGGCGCATTAGCGGTCGTTTTCAGTGAGCCAAGCACACACCGCACCCTGCAGCTCAAGGGGGACGATGCCCTGGTCCTGCGCCTCGAGCCCGGCGACGCAGCGCTGGTCGACCGCTACCGCGACGGCTTCGTTGGCGTGCTGGCACCCTATGGTCATACCGAAGAAATGGTGCGCGCGCTGCTCGCCTGTCCGGTGGATGAGCTTGTCATGGTGCGATTTACGCCGACGTCCGCGTTTTCCCAGACGCCTGGGCCGCATGCGGGCGAGCCACTCGCAGGGGCTCGGTGATGGTGAGGCTGGAAAGCATACGTGATTGCCTCGAAGGTGTCGTCCCGGGCAATATCGCCACCTGCGCGCCGGACGGCACGCCGAACGTCGCCTATCTTTCGCAGGTTCAGTTCGTGGACAGCGAGCATGTCGCCTTGTCCTACCAGTTTTTCAACACCACGCGGCGCAATATTCTGGCGTCTCCCTATGCGCGGGTGTCGGTGATCGACCCCCACACTGCGGCTCACTATCGGCTGAGCCTGCAGTACCTGCGCACCGAGGACAGTGGTCCGCTGTTCGAGACCATGAAGGTGAGGCTGGCCGGCATCGCTTCGCATACCGGCATGAGCGGCGTTTTCCGCCTGCTGGGTTCGGATGTCTATCGCGTACTCGATATCGAGAAGGTGCCGGGCGAGGTCGTCGTCCTGCCGCCGGTTCACCGCAACAGGCTGTCGTCCTTGAGGGCGTGCTCCGAGATGCTTTGCGGTGCCGCCGATCTGGAGGGTTTGCTGTCGCGTCTGCTGGCGGGGCTTGCACGTCATTTCGACATCGAGCATGCGATGGTGCTGATGCTGGACGAAGGGGGCGGACACTTGTACACGGTTGCCAGCAGAGGGTATCCGAGCTCGGGCGTGGGCTCGGAAATCGCGCTCGGCGACGGCATCATCGGCGTTGCTGCCCGCGAACGCACGCCAATCAGGATCGGGCATTTTGCAGCCGAGTACAGCTATGGGCGGGCGATTCGCAGCGGCCTCGAGAAAAGTGGTGTGAGGGGAATCGAAACCGAGATCCCGCTGCCCGGACTTCCCGCGTCATGCAGCCAGCTGGCCGTACCGATCATGGCCTGTCACATGCTCGTTGGCATGCTGTATGTCGAGAGCGCGCAGGAGCTGCGCTTCGGCTATGACGACGAGGACGCCCTGGTTGCGCTGGCGGGGCAACTGGGGGCGGCGATGCGTGTGCTCCAGCACAGCCATGAAACCAGCGAGGACCCCGTTGAGCCCGAACCCTCGCCATCCCCGGCGCGGGGCCGGGCAGTGACCGTGCGTCACTACGCGGAGAACGACAGCGTCTTTCTCGATGGGGGCTACCTGATCAAGGGCGTGGCCGGTTCCATCTTTTTGGCGCTGGTTCGCGACTACGTTGACAAAGGACAGACTGATTTCTCCAATCGCGAACTGCGGCTCGACCCCAGAATCCGGCTGCCCGAGATCAGCGACAATCTTGAGGCGCGGCTGATCCTGCTTGCACGCCGACTGGTCGAGCGCGAGGCGCCCGTGCAGATCGAGAAGACGGGGCGCGGGCGTTTCCGACTGCGCGTTCAGCGTCCGCTGAGCCTGGTTCAGGCCTGAGCGCGGGGCGAAGTCTATGATTTCATTCGCATCATGCTAAATGTTTCCTAAGCGCGTGCCGCGGGGAAGTTCCTGCGGCTAGAGTCTGTCGCGTCCGGCCGTTTCTGGCGCCGGACTCACAGACCGAAGCGGAGCAGGAGGTGTGGCGTGAGCGTGAAACTGTATGGCGAGCGGCCGGAAGAACTGTTGCAGATGATGCAGCTGATCCGTGCCTATGAAGAGCAGGCAGCGGCCTTGCAGGCCGAATCCGGGGCGCCCGGCACCTGTACCTCGGTGGGTCAGGAAGCCTGCGCGGTGGGTGTGATTGCGGCGCTGGGCAGGGATGACCTGATTCTCACCAATCATCGCAGCGCCGGGCATCTGCTGGCACGCGGGGCAGACCCCGGACGTCTTTTCTCCGAAGTGATGGGGCGCAGGGACGGGTATTGCAAGGGCAAGAGTGGTTCGCTGCACATCTCGGCGCGTGAGCTGGGGGTGATTCTGACCTCGACCATCGTGGGCGGCGAACTTGGGCTGGCATGTGGCGTCGGCCTGTCACAGAAGATGCTGCATCGTGCAGGTGTCGTCGTGTGTTTCTTTGGCGACGGCGCAGCCTGCGAAGGGCGTTTCCATGAATCGCTCAATCTTGCCGCGGTGTGGGGTTTGCCCATTCTCTTCGTGTGCGAGAACAACGAATGGCAGGCCTTCGTCAGCCGGCGCGAGACCATGCTGGCCGATCGTATCGCGAGCTGGGCTGCGCCGTTCGGCATCGACAGTGTCACGGTGGACGGGAACGACGTCGAGGCGGTGCGCGCAGTGGCCACTGCGGCGCTGGACGTGGTCCGCAGCGGCAAGCCCTTTCTGCTCGAAGCCCGGACCTACCGCCTGCGGGGGCATTTCGAACCCGATGATCAGGCGTACGTCGATGCGCAGGAGCTGGCGTCTGCATGGGCGCGTGACCCGCTGTCGCGCTTCGAGGGCAGCCTGCAGGAATCCCGAAGGCTCGATGCCGACGCCATCGCGACGATGAGGGCGGCGGCGAAAAGCCGTGTCGACGCGGCGGTCGCCTATGCAATGGACTCGCCGTATCCCGCGATCGATGAACTCGTCACCGATGTCTACGCCTGAGGAGCCAGGAAAAATGGCACAGATTACAGTTCAGGAAGCGATCGATCAGGCGCTGGCCGAGGAGATGGCACGCGACCCGCGCGTGTTGCTGATGGGCGAAGGCGTGGCGACGAAACGACATGCGCTGGTGGAGGCCTTCGGGGGCGAGCGGGTGCGCAACACCCCGCTGGCCGAGGGCATCATCGCCGGCACGGCTGCAGGTGCGGCGGCTACCGGCCTGCGTCCCGTTGCCGACCTGCTGTTCGCGCCTTTCCTGTGTTACGCGATGGACGAGCTGGTCAACAGTGCGGGAAAGCTGCGCTATCTGTCCGGCGGACAGTTCAGCTTTCCGCTGGTGGCGATCACGATGACCGGTGCCGGCTGGTGTGTCGGTGCCCAGCACAACCACAACATTGAAGCCTGGTTTGTGCATAGCCCGGGCGTGAAGGTGGTCATGCCCTCGAGCGTGGCGGATTTCAAGGGACTGCTCAAGGCTGCGATTCGAGATGACAACCCGGTGCTGTTCTTTGTCGATATCGGTCTCGCCTTCGTCGCCGGCGACGTGCCGGATGGCGAATGTCTGGTGCCGATCGGCGAGGCGATGGTGCGCAGGGCAGGGGAGGATGTCACCCTGATCTCCTATGCGAAGACGGTCGCAGTGTGCGAAGAGGCGGCGCAGGCGCTTGCCGGGCAGGGCGTGTCGGCAGAAGTCATCGATCTGCGCACGCTCAAGCCGCTGGATGAGGCGAGTATCCTCGCTTCGGTCAGGAAGACGGGAAGGGCCATCATCGTGCATGAGGCGAGCCGGAGCTGCGGTGTCGGCGCCGAGATTGCCGCCACCATCGCGGACAAGGCTTTCGCTGCGCTCAAGGCTCCGGTGCGGAGGGTGGCTGGCCCGGACGCACCCGCAGCGGCAAGTTTCCCGCTCGAGCAGGCCTTCGTGCCGCAGGCGAGCGCAGTGGTCGACACCGCGCTGCGCTTCTTCGCCTGAACGCGGTGGACGTGTCCGCCCTGCGACGGGGCGGACACGCGCGCCCCGTCCGTGTATCGTTGTTCCTGTTGCCTGCGCGGGGCGATGGGATCCGTCGTTCCGTCCGAGGCTGTTTTGGATGACGGGAACGCGCGTGTGCTTCGCCCCGAACGGGTGACGCTGCGCTGCGTCGAACACGACTGACGGGGGGACGGGTGAGCTCAAGAACGCTGAAGGGTGTATTGCTGGTTGCGGTGCTTGCGATCGGAGCGGGTGTTGCGTATCTGGGGTTCGGGCCAGCGCCCGAGCAAGTCAGGCCGGCCGAACCTGTCCCGCAAGTGCAGCAGCCGGCGGAGCCTGCGTCGTCAGGGCTGATCGAGCCGGTCATTCGCTACCCGATCGTGCCCGAGCTCGCCGTGGTCGAGGCGCCGGCAGAAGCTGCAGTCCTACCACCGCCCGAGCTCGCCGGCAGTGACGACCGTGTGGCTGCGGAGTTCGGCAGCAGCTTCGGCGGCGGTCTGGGCGAGCTTGTCGTGGTGAAGGATCTCGTACGGCGGATCGTGGTGACGGTGGATAACCTGCCTGGTGAGCGGCTGCCCTTGTCTCGCTCCCCGGTGCGCAAGGCCGACGGCGGGTTCATTGTTAATGAACAGGACGGCGCACGGAGTATTGCGGCCGACAACGAGGCGCGTTATCTGCCGTACGTCCTGTTCGCCGAGCAGGCCGACATGCGCATGCTCGTTGCCGCGTACCGGCGGCTGTATCCCTTGTTTCAGGCTGCATATGACGAGCTTGGCTACCCGTCCGCCTATTTCAACGATCGCTTGGTCGTCGTCATTGATCACATGCTGGCAGCGCCCGAAGTCGCAGGCCCGATTCGCCTGATTCAACCCAAGGTGCGTTACCGCTTCGAAGACCCCGAACTCGAAGCCTTGTCCGCAGGGCAGAAGATCATGGTGCGGATGGGCGTCGACAATGCACGTCGAATCAAGGCAAGACTGCGCGAACTGCGGCAGGGACTCACTGCGGGTGCGCCAGCGCGCTGACAGGCTTCAGCCAGCTGCGGGGCGTGTGCCACGCAGCGATTCAGCTTCGCGATGCGCCCAGGGGCGCCAGACCCCATGCTTGGGCAAGGACCTCATACGAATGCAGCCGCGCCTGGTGATCGAAGATCTGCGCGGTGAGGATCATTTCGTCGGCACCAGTTTGCGCGACGAGCGCAGACAGCTGCGTGGCCATGCTTGAGGTGGCACCGACTGCCGCGCACGACAGGGACTCGTCGGCAAAGGCGAGCTCTGCTGCCGTCCAGTCGCTTTCCCTGAAGTCCTCCGGGGGCGGAAGCGTGCCACGCACGCCGCGGGCCATGGCCGCAAAGCGCAGGCGCAGCGAGCGCAGCAGAAACTGCGCTTCGTCGTCGCTGTCCGCGCCGATCGCATTGGCGCCGACCATCACATAGGGTTCATCGAGCGTGGCGGATGGTCTGAAGCGGCTGCGATAGAGATCGATTGCCTGCATCAGGAAGCGCGGCGCGAAGTGCGACGCGAAGGCGAAGGGCAGGCCGAGGTGGGCTGCGAGCTCCGCACTGTAGAGGCTGGAACCGAGCAGCCAGATCGGCACATCCAGACCTGCGCCCGGAACAGCTCGCACAGGCTGGTTGGCTTGTGGCGGAGCAAAGTAGAACTGGAGTTCCGCAACGTCCTGCGGGAAGCTGTCATCACTGCTGGCGAGGTTTCGCCGCAATGCGCGCGCGGTGCGCTGGTCGGTGCCCGGTGCGCGACCGAGGCCGAGATCGATGCGCCCGGGAAAGAGCGACTCGAGCGTGCCGAACTGCTCGGCAATGACAAGCGGAGCGTGGTTCGGCAGCATGATCCCGCCAGCGCCGACGCGAATGCTCGAGGTTGCCGCGGCCACGTGACCAATGACCACCGCCGTCGCCGCACTGGCGATGCCGGTCATGTTGTGGTGTTCGGCAAGCCAGTAGCGATTGAAACCGAGGCGCTCGGTGTGACGTGCAAGCGCGGTGGTGTTGCGCAGCGCGTCGGCAGGCGTGCTGCCCTGTGGAACCGGTGCAAGATCGAGCACCGACAGCGGGACGGAGGGCAGAGTCATATGAGTCAGGCCGCCTGACGCTTGTCCCGTTCGATGAGTGCGTAAGCCGAGTGGTTGTGAATCGATTCGAAGTTTTCCGATTCGACCGAGTAGGCGTCGATGCGTGGCTCGTGGTTGAGCAGGCCGGCGACGTCGCGGACCATGTCTTCGACGAACTTCGGATTCTCGTAGGCGCGCTCGGTAACGTACTTTTCGTCGGGGCGTTTGAGCAGGCCATAGACTTCGCACGATGCCTGGCCTTCAACCAGTTGTACGACGTCCTCGATCCACAGATGGTCGTTCAGCGTTGCGGTGACCGTGACATGCGAGCGCTGGTTGTGCGCGCCGTATTCGGAGATCTTCTTCGAGCACGGGCACAGGCTGGTGACGGGCACCATGATGCGCATGGTGAACGCGTAGCGACCGCCTTCGTGGATGGTGCCGATGAAGGTGACTTCGTAATCCATCAGGCTCTGCACGCCGGATACCGGTGCTGCCTTGTTGATGAAGTAGGGGAAGCTCATCTCGACGTGACCGGTTTCGGCCTCGAGGCGCGTCACCATTTCACGCAGCATCGGCTCGAAGGACTCGACCGAAATCTCACGCTCGTTGCTGTTGAGGATCTCAACGAAGCGCGACATGTGGGTGCCCTTGAAGTTATGGGGCAAGCCGACATACATGTTGAAAGTGGCAACGGTGTGCTGCACGCCGCCCGACTTGTCGCTGACCTTGATCGGGTGACGGATCGCCTTGATCCCGACTTTGTTGATCGCAATCTCGCGGCGATCGATGCTGCTCTGGACGTCGGGAATGGCCTGTGCTGCCTGGGTGTTCATGTGTGTTCTCTGTTGTGGTCGGGGTCTGCGCCCTTTCAGAAAGCGAATGCTAGCAATCCCGACAAGCTTACTCAACTATTGCCTGGATAGGCTTTCGCAATACTTGCGAGAATGCCGTCCTTGTCGAGGCCGATCGAGGCCAGAAGCTGTCCCTGCTCGCCATGGTCGATGAAATTGTCGGGGAGGCCGAGACGCAGGATGCGCGGACGTTCGGCGAGTGTTTCGACGACACGTGCGACCTCCGAGCCTGCGCCGCCGATGACGGCGTTCTCCTCGATCGTCACCAGCAGGTCGTGGCTCGCGGCAAGTTCAACAATCAGCGCGTCGTCGAGCGGCTTGATGAAGCGCATGTTAACAACCGTCGCATCGAGCACTTCGCCCACTGTGGTGGCCGTATTGACCATGCTGCCGAAGGCGAGCAGCGCGATGCGCTTGCCCTGCCGTTTCGTTTCGGCCTTGCCGATGGGCAGTGCGGTCATCGCGGTTTCCGGCGCAACGCCGGTGCCACTGCCGCGCGGGTAGCGCACTGCGGTGGGTCCGTCGTGACAGACTGCGGTGTAGAGCATCTGCCGGCATTCGTTCTCATCGGCCGGCGCCATCACCACCATGTTCGGGATGCACGACAGGAAGGACAGGTCGAACGCGCCATGGTGGGTCGCGCCGTCGGCTCCGACCAGACCACCGCGATCGACGGCCAGTACTACCGGCAGGTTCTGCAGCGCAATGTCATGCACCAACTGGTCGTAAGCGCGCTGCAGGAAGGTCGAGTAGATCGCCACCACCGGGCGATAGCCTTCGCAGGCCATGCCCGCGGCGAAGGTCAGCGCGTGCTGCTCGGCGATGCCGACATCGTAGTAGCGGTCGGGGAATTCCTGTTCGAAACGTACCAGGCCCGAGCCTTCGCGCATGGCCGGCGTAATGCCGACGACGCGCGGGTCGGTCGCAGCCATGTCGCACAACCAGTCACCGAATACCTGGGTATAGGTGAGCTTGGCGCCGGTCTTGCTGCTCTGGATGCCGGCGTTGCGGTCGAACTTGGAGACGCCGTGGTAAAGAATGGGGTCGGCTTCGGCGAGCTTGTAACCCTGTCCCTTGCGGGTAATCACATGCAGGAACTGAGGGCCCTTGAGCTTGCGCAGGTTCTGCAGTGTGGGCACAAGGGCGTCGAGATCGTGGCCGTCGATCGGGCCGTAGTAATGAAAGCCGAACTCCTCGAACAGGGTGCCCGGGGTGATCATGCCTTTTACGTGCTCTTCGACCTTGCGCGCCAGCTCCGCAACGGAAGGTGCCATTCCCAGCACTTTCTCGCCGACGCGGCGGGCGGTGTTGTAGGTTGAGCCGGACATCAGACGGGCAAGAATCTTGGTGAGCGCACCGACGGGTGGCGAGATCGACATTTCGTTGTCGTTCAGAATCACCAGCAGGTTGACGCCTTCCATGTCGCCAGCGTTGTTCAGCGCCTCGAAGGCCATGCCTGCCGACATTGCGCCGTCACCGATGACCGCAATCGACTGCCTGTCCTCGCCGCGGTCGCGGGCCGCTGCGGCCATGCCGAGTGCCGCCGAGATGGAGGTCGAGGAGTGCGCGGTGCCGAACGTGTCGTACTCGCTTTCGCAGCGGCGGGGAAAGCCGGAAATGCCGCCCCAGCGCCGCAGATTGCTCATCGCTTCACGGCGCCCGGTCAGGATCTTGTGGCCGTAGGTTTGATGCCCGACGTCCCAGACGATGCGATCTTCCGGGGTGTTGAACACGTAGTGCAGGGCGATCGTCAGTTCGACCGTACCCAGGTTCGATGACAGATGTCCGCCGGTCTTGGATACCGACTCAATCAGGAACGCACGCAGCTCATCGGCGACGAGACCCAGTTCGCGGCGTTCGAGGGCGCGCAGGTCGGCGGGTGAGGTGATGCGTTCTAGATTTTTGTACGGAGACATGTGTCGGGCCGGCAGAAGAAGGTGGGAGTCAGAATGGGCGATGCACGATGTAGTCGGCCAGCGCACGCAAGCGGGCGGCGCGCTCGCCGAGCGGTGCCAGTGCCTCATGCGCTTCGGCGAGCATCTCCCGCGACAGGCGCTTGGCTTCATCGAGCCCGATCAGGCTGACATAGGTCGGTTTGTCATTGTCGGCATCCTTGCCCGCAGTCTTGCCAAGCGTGGCCGTGTCGGCCTCGGCATCGAGGATGTCATCGACCACCTGGAAAAGCAGGCCGATCAGCTTGGCGTAACGGTCCAGACGCTGGAGGTCTGCCTCGTCGGGGGGCGTGCCGGCCTGCGCGCCGAGCAGCACCGACGCGCGAATGAGGGCGCCGGTCTTGTGGACATGCATGAACTCGAGCTCTTCGCGCGACAACTGCTTGCCGACTGCAGCGAGGTCGATGGCCTGACCGCCTGCCATGCCACGCGAGCCCGAGGCAGTGGCCAGCTGGCGGATCATTGCGATCTGGCCCGCAGGTGTGGCACTGACCGGGTTGTCGGCGAGCACCTGGAACGCGAGGGTTTGCAATGCATCGCCAACCAGCAGCGCGGTCGCTTCGTCATATTCGACATGTACGGTCGGTTTGCCGCGACGCAGGATGTCGTCATCCATGCACGGCATGTCGTCATGCACCAGCGAGTAGGCGTGGATCAGTTCGACCGCGCAGGCAGCGTGGTCGAGGTGCGCAGACGGTGCGCCGACGAGCTGCCCGGCAGCATGAACGAGCAGCGGGCGCACCCGCTTGCCACCACCGAGTACCGCGTAGCGCATTGCTTCGTGGAGGCGGGCAGGGGCGAGGTTCGGATCGGGCAGGACGTCCGCCAGCGCCGTTTCGGTGCGCGCCTGAACCTGACGCATCCAGTCGGCAAAGTCGTTCTGGCTCATGTATCGCTCCGCGTCGGGTCCGGATTGAAGTCGACCAGTGAATCACCTTCGAGTACCCGGATGCGCTGCTCGGCATTGCTCAGGGTTTCCTGGCAATACTTGAGCAGGCTGGCGCCGCGCTGGTAGCGGTCGAGGGCATCCTCGAGCGTCAGGGTGCCGGATTCCATTTGCTGGACGATGGTCTCAAGTTCGGAGACTGCGGCTTCGAAGGATTTTGGAGCTGACGCCGACTTTGGCATGGATCAGGACGTGGCGCGGGTAAAGACGGGAAAATAACCGATCGGGCGTCTGGCGGTCAAACGGGGCTTCGCTTAAGATATTACGTTTATCTGTCCGGATTCTGGTCCAGATTAGGGGGTTCGGTAATGTCCGATATCGCGGCCAAGTCGCAATTGGCACCAGCAGCATCGCAGCTGCCGGTTTCATGGTACTTCGACGAGAAGGTTTTCGAGATGGAGAAGAAACTCCTCTTCGATGCCGGGCCGGGGTACGTTGGCCATGCGCTAATGGTACCGGAAGTCGGCAACTATCGTTCGCTTGAATGGCTTGATCATTCCAAGCTGCTGTTTCGCACCGATGCGGGCATTCACCAGATGTCCAACGTCTGCCGGCACCGGCAGGCGATCATGCTCGAAGGGTCGGGCTCGACCGAGCACATCGTATGCCCGATTCATCGCTGGACCTACAACCAGCAGGGCACACTGCTGGGCGCGCCTCATTTTGCGGATAATCCCTGTCTCAATCTCCGGCGCGACGTGCTGGAGGACTGGCAGGGGCTGCTGTTCAAGGGGCCGCGCTCGGCCAATGCCGACCTTGCCGGCATGCAGGTGGCGCGCGAACTCGATTTCACCGGCTACAAACTGGATCGTGTCGAAATTCACGAGTGCAACTACAACTGGAAGACCTTCATTGAGGTCTACCTCGAGGATTACCACGTTGCACCCTTTCATCCAGGGCTGGGCAAGTTCGTCACCTGCGACGACCTTTCCTGGCAGTTCGGTGACTGGTATTCGGTGCAGCGTGTCGGCATCACTTCGCTTGCCAAGCCGGGGTCGGCGACCTACGGCAGGTGGCACAAGGCCGTGCAGGATTACTACGGCGAGAAGAAGCCGGCGCATGGCGCGATCTGGCTGACCTACTATCCGAACGTGATGGTGGAGTGGTATCCGCACGTGCTGGTTGTCAGCACGCTGATTCCGGTCGATGTCGACAAGACCACGAATGTGGTCGAGTTCTACTACCCGGAAGATATCGTCGAGTTCGAGCGCGAGTTCGTCGAGGCCGAGCAGGCCGCCTACATGGAGACCGCGATCGAGGACGACGAGATCGGCGAGCGCATGGACCGCGGCCGTCGTGCCCTGCTGAAGGAGGGCCGCAGTGAGGTGGGGCCTTACCAGTCACCCTACGAGGATGGGATGCAGCACTTCCATGAGTTCTATCGCCGCATCATGGAGCCGCATATCTGATGTGTGCCCGCGGAAGCAGTCCGGGCGCGCTGCGCCTTGTGGCTTCCGCGGTGCTGTCTGTTCGGGGATACGGACAGGGCTCGCATCCCCGACCATCTGCCTTACGGGGTGTCCTGCAACTCCTTGGGGAGCGGGAAGGTCACTTTTTCGGGCACGCCGTCGAGGTTGCGCACCGCTCCGCCGCTCAGTGACTTGAGTCGCACGATGACGTCCTCCACGAGTACTTCCGGCGCAGACGCGCCCGCGGTGACGCCGATGCGGCGTTTGCCGTCAAGCCAGGCCGGATCGATACCGTCAGCGTTGTCCACCAGGTAGGCGGGCACTCCGCGCAGTTCGGCAACTTCGCGCAGACGGTTCGAGTTCGAACTGTTCTTCGAGCCCACCACGAACACGACGTCGGCAAACGGCGTCATGAACTTCACGGCGTCCTGCCTGTTCTGGGTCGCGTAGCAGATGTCGTCCTTTTTGGGGCCAACGATGTTCGGGAAGCGCTCGCGAAGCGCAGCAACAATCGCTGCCGCATCGTCCACCGAGAGCGTGGTCTGGGTGACATAGGCGAGCTTGTCGGGGTCGGCAACGGTGAGGCCGGCGACGTCATTGGCGGTCTCGACGAGATGGATGCCGTCCCTGACCTGACCCATTGTGCCTTCGACTTCCGGGTGCCCCTTGTGGCCGATCATGACCAGTTCCCGGCCCTGTTCGCGCATGCGGGCCACTTCGATATGCACCTTGGTGACCAGCGGGCAGGTGGCGTCGAACACACGCAGGCCACGCTGCTCGGCTTCGTCACGCACTGCCTGCGACACGCCGTGCGCGCTGAAGATGACGGTGTTGCCCGAAGGGACTTCTTCCAGTTCCTCGATGAAGATTGCGCCCTTGTTGCGCAAGTCATCAACGACGAACTTGTTATGCACCACTTCGTGGCGAACATAAATCGGTGCGCCGAACCGCTGCAGCGCCCGCTCGACGATCTCGATGGCGCGCTCCACCCCGGCACAGAAGCCGCGTGGGGTGGCGAGCATGATTTCCTTATCGTTCATATGTTCTCTCTGAGGCTGAACCCGGCATCACGAGGTGCCGATGATCTTCACTTCGAAGCGGATGTTCTTTCCCGCGAGCGGGTGGTTGAAGTCGATCAGCGCCGATTCTGCGTCGATTTCGCGCACCAGTCCCGAGTAGCGCGAACCGTCGGGCGCGCTGAACTCCATGATGCTCATGGCTTCGATCTCTTCCGCAGGCATGTGTTCGCGCTTTACCCGCTCCACCAGTTCCTCGCGGTGGGGGCCGAATGCGTTCTCGGGTTCGAGTTCGAAGACATGGTTGCTGCCCACTTCGAGCCCCACGATCAGCTTCTCCATTGCCGGCAGCATCTCGCCCGCGCCGAGTTGCAGGGTGGCGGGGGTGGCCTCGAAGGTGCTGATCAGCGGTTGGCCATTGGTCAGCGTGATGCGGTAGTGAAGGGTGACAAGGCTGTTGTCGGCAACGGTCTGGCTCACGAGGAACGCTCCGGTTTTGAGTGGGTGTGTTGTTTGCTGCTGCGGAACTGCGCCCACAGCATCAGGGCGACGCCGACGAAGATGGCCGAGTCGGCGAGATTGAACGCCGGCCAGCCGAAACGACCGGCGTGGAAGTACAGGAAGTCTACGACTGCGCCATGCATCAGGCGATCGACCACATTGCCGATCGCTCCGCCGATGATGAGTGCGAACGCGCTCGGCAGCAGACGTTCATTCCGGTGCTGATGGAGGAGTACGGTCAGCCAGCCGCAGATGACGACGGCCAGCCCGGTAAAGAACCAGCGTTGCCAGCCGGAGTGCTCGGCCAGAAAGCTGAACGCTGCGCCGCGATTGAACACCAGCACCAGATCGAAAAACCCGGTCACCGGAACGCGCGCACCGTACTCCATCATGCTCAGTACGATCTGCTTGGTGACCTGGTCGAGCACCGCGATGAGCATGGCCAATGCGAGCCATGGCAACATCGCCGTGAGGGCCGGCCGGGCGGCTTGCTTCGGATCAGGCATGCGAGCGCGCTTCTCCGCTTCCGAACAGGTTGCTCACGCAACGGCCGCACAGCGTCGGATGATCGTGGTCATGTCCGACATCGTCCGTGTAGTGCCAGCAGCGTTCGCACTTCTGCTGTTCGCTCGGCGTGGCAACAATGCGCTCTTCCTCGGCGCAGGCCACTTTGACCAGCGCCGCGCGCGAAGTCATGGTGACAAAGCGGAGATCGTCCTCCAGGCTCTGCATGGCGACGAACTTTTCGTCCGTCAGATGCAGTTCGAGTTCGGCCTGCAGCGATGCGCCCACCTTGCCTTCAGCGCGCAGGGCTTCGATCACTTTCAGTGCGTCGGCACGCACGCTGCGGATGCTCTCCCAGCGCGCGATGAGTCCAGCCTCGCCTTCCTGTGCCGGCAGGGCATGGTAGGTGTGAAGCATCACGCTGTCGTCCTTGCCCGGATTGAGGACGGCCCACGCTTCTTCTGCGGTGAAGGTGAGAATCGGTGCCATCAGCTTGATCAGCGTCTGGGTGATGTGCCACAGCGCCGTCTGTGCGGCGCGGCGCGGGAGGCTGTCTGCCTTGGTCGTGTACAGGCGGTCCTTGAGGATGTCGAGATAGAAGGCGCCCAGTTCTTCCGAGCAGAAGATCTGCAAGCCCTGGACGATCCTGTGAAACTCGAACCTGCCGAAATCGGCCTCTGCCTGGACGCCCATCTGGCGGGTGAAGGCCAGCGCATAGCGGTCGATCTCCATCCACTGATCGATGGGCACGGCATCCGTGTCGATGGAGAAATCGGCGGTGTTGGCCATCAGGAAGCGCAGCGTGTTGCGGATGCGCCGGTATCCTTCGACCACACGGGCGAGGATCTCCTTGGACATCGCAAGTTCGCCCGAGTAATCGGTGCTGGCCACCCAAAGACGCAGGATCTCGGCGCCCATCTTGTCCGACACTTCCTGCGGCAGGATGGTGTTGCCGAGCGACTTGCTCATCTTCCGGCCCTGCTGGTCCACCGTGAAGCCGTGCGTCAGCAGCGCCTTGTAGGGCGGGTGACCATCGATGGCGCAGCCGGTCAGCAGTGAGGAATGGAACCAGCCGCGGTGCTGGTCGGAGCCTTCGAGGTACAGGTCTGCACGCGGGCCTTCGGCATGACCGTCGTTGTGCGAGCCGCGCAACACATGCCAGTGCGTGGTGCCGGAGTCGAACCAGACGTCCAGGGTGTCGCTGATCTTGTCGTAGTGGGCAGCTTCAGCCCCAAGGAGCTCCGCTGCGTCGAGCTTGAACCAGGCTTCAATGCCTTCCTTCTCGACGCGCTTTGCGACTTCTTCCATCAGCTCGATGGTACGCGGATGCAACTCGCCGCTTTCCTTGTGCAGGAAAAACGGGATCGGGACGCCCCAGTTGCGCTGGCGCGAGATGCACCAGTCCGGGCGGTTGGCGATCATTGCATGCAGACGCGACTGCCCCCATGCGGGGAAGAACTTGGTGGATTCAACCCCGCGCAGCGCGCGCTCGCGCAGCGTGGTCTGATCTGCAGCCTTGCGGTCCATGCCTACGAACCACTGCGCCGTGGCGCGGTAGACCAGCGGCGTCTTGTGACGCCAGCAGTGCATGTAGCTGTGGCTGATCTTGCTGTCCGAGACCAGCGCACCCACTTCGCGCAGTTTGTCGACGATGGCTGGGTTGGCCTTCCAGATGTTCATCCCGCCAAAGAAGGGCAGGTCGGGTACGTACTCGCCGTGGCCCATGACGATAGACAGGATCTCGTCATTGCTGCGGCCGTAGGCGCCCCAGGAGTTGAAGTCATCCACGCCATGCGCAGGCGCCGAGTGCACGATGCCGGTGCCGGCGTCGAGACCGACGTACTCGGCAAGATAGACCGGTGAGACACGGTCGTAGAGCGGGTGGCGGAACTCGATACGCTCGAGGGCTTCGCCCTTGGTGGTCGCAAGGATCCTGCCTTCGGCCTGGTAGCGTTCAAGGCAGGCAGCCACGAGCTCCTCGGCCACGATCAGCAGCCGCTCGCCGGTGTCGACCAGTGCATAGTCGAATTCGGGGTGTGCGTTCAGTGCCTGGTTGGCGGGAATCGTCCACGGTGTGGTGGTCCAGATGACGGCGGCCGCGGGCTTCGCAAGCGTGTCGAGGCCGAATGCAGCGGCGAGTTTCGGTGCATCAGCATCCGTCACGGCGAACGCGACATCGATCGTCGGGGATTGCTTGTCCGCGTACTCGACTTCGGCCTCGGCCAGCGCTGAGCCGCAGTCGAAGCACCAGTTGACCGGCTTCAGGCCCTTGAACACGTACCCGGCCTTGGTCATTTCGGCCAGCGCACGGATCTCGTTCGCCTCGTTGGCGAAGTTCATTGTCAGGTAGGGGTTGTCCCATTCACCCAGCACGCCGAGGCGAATGAACTCCTGCTTCTGGATCTCGACCTGCTCGGCCGCATAGGCGCGGCACAGTTCCCGCACCTTGTCCGCAGGCAGGTTCTTGCCGTGGGTGACTTCCACCTTGTGTTCGATGGGCAGGCCGTGGCAGTCCCAGCCGGGAACATACGGGGCGTCGAAACCGGCCATGGTCTTCGAGCGCACGATGATGTCCTTGAGAATCTTGTTCAAGGCGTGGCCGAGGTGGAGATTGCCGTTCGCGTACGGAGGGCCGTCGTGGAGCACGAACTTGGGCCGTCCTGCGCTGGCCTCCCGAATGCGCTGGTAGAGCTTCTTCTGCTGCCATTCGGCAATCCACTTCGGCTCGCGCTTTGGCAGATCGCCGCGCATCGGGAAGGAGGTATCGGGAAGGTTGAGCGTCTTGCGGTAGTCGGCCATGGCGTGTGCGTCTGTCTCTGTTCAGCCTAGAAGGCAATTCGGATTGAGGGCGAACCAGTCGCGTGCAGTATCGGCATCGCGGGCGATTTGCGTTTTCAGTTCGTCGAGCGAGGCGAATTTCATCTCGTCGCGAATCTTGAGCAGGAAGTGAATGCGCGGATGAGCGCCGTAACAGTCGCCGCTCCAGTTCAGCAGGTGGACTTCAAGACGGGCGCGCCCGGCATCGGTGGCTGTTGGCCTGACGCCCACGTTGGCGACGCCAGCAAGCCGGCCGCCCTCCAGTCCTTCGACGGAGACCGCAAAAACACCTGAAAGCGGGGGGCGGCGGTGCTTGAGCTGAATATTCAGTGTGGGGAAACCGAGCTGGCGTCCGATCTTGTCACCATGGACCACGCGACCAGCGATGCTGTAGGGGCGTCCGAGCAACTGCGCGGCGTGTTCGAGGTCGCCGTCCGCAAGCGCCGAGCGTACTGCCGAACTCGAGGCGCGTTCGCCGGCCACGGCGAGCGTCGGCATCGACTCGACGCCAAAGCCGAAGTCACGGCCCGCTGCCTGGAGCATCGCGAAATCCCCCTTGCGTCCCGCGCCAAATCGAAAATCGTCACCAATGAAGAGATGGCGTACCGCCAGCCCTTTGACCAGCACGTCTTCAATGAAGCTGCTTGCAGACTGCGCGGAAAATCGCGCGTCGAAGCGGCAGACATGCACGCGATCGACGCCGCTGGTGGCCAGCAGCTGCAGTTTCTCTCTCAGTGAAGCAAGGCGCGCAGGGGCTTTGTCCGGGGCGAAGTACTCACGCGGATGCGGCTCGAACGTGAGCACGACCGCAGGCACACCCAATGCGCCAGCCTTGTCGGTGAGCTGCTTGAGTAGCGCCTGATGCCCGCGATGCAGACCGTCGAAATTGCCTATGGTCAGCACGCAGGCTTCCTTTGCCTGTTCGGGGAACCCGCGAAAAACCTGCATAACCGCCTGAAAAAATCCGCGATTATACCGGCAAAGGAGGGGGCAAATCAGCCCAGCTGTGCAACGCGGGTGCGCGGCGCGGGCGGGTTGTCGTCAAAATAGCGTCGGATTCCGCGCATGATCGCCTCGGCCATCTTGTCCTGATAGGCGTCGTCATTGAGGCGACGCTCTTCTTCCGGGTTGCTGATGAACGCAGTTTCAACGAGGATCGACGGGATGTCGGGTGCTTTCAGCACGGCGAAGCCCGCTTGTTCCACGTGAGCCTTGTGCAGGGTGTTGATGTCGCCGAGTTCGGCCAGCACGGCCTTGCCGAGTTTGAGACTGTCGTTGATCGTCGCGGCCTGAGACAGGTCAAGCAGGGTTCGCGCAAGGTGGCCGTCCTGCTTTGCCAGATTGACGCCACCGATGAGGTCCGCATCGTTCTCTTTCTGCGCCAGCCATCGTGCAGCCGAGCTCGATGCCCCTCTTTCGGACAGCACGAATACCGAGCTGCCCCGGGCTTCCGGGCGCACGAAGGCGTCGGCGTGGACTGAGACGAACAGGTCCGCCTGAACCCTTCGCGCACGGGTGACGCGCTGACCGAGCGGCACGAAGTAGTCGCCGTCGCGGGTCAGTACGGCGCGCATGTTCGGCATCGCGTCAATCTTCTTGCGCAGGCGCTTGGCGATGTCGAGCGTGACGTTCTTCTCGTAACTCCCGCCGCGGCCAACCGCGCCAGGATCCTCTCCGCCGTGCCCAGCGTCGAGCACTACGGTGAACAGGCGGTTTACACGAGGCTCGGGCTTGCGCTCCCGATGCGCGGGCGCGTTGTCGCGCTGGGCGATCTCCGGGCTGCCGTGCGCCTTTGCGTCGGTGATGCCGGATTCGCCGGCGGCCGCGTCGATCGGGGATGACTTTTCGATGAGCGCCAGCAGCGGATCCATTTCGACGGTTGGATAAAGATCCAGCACCAGACGATGTCCGTAGTTGCTGACCGGCGCGAGCGTAAAGACTTGCGGATTGACCTCGGCCTTGAGTTCGACCACCACACGGACCACGCCGGGGCGGTTCTGACCGGCCCGGATGTTGCGAATGTAGGGGTCCGAGTCGAGCACCTTGCCAGGGAGTGTTTGCAGAACACTGTTGAGCTCAATGCCTTCGAGGTCAACGACCAGTCGTTCGGGATCCTTCACCATCAGGTGGGTGAAGCGAAGCTCGTTGCTGCCTTCGAGCGTGATTCGGGTGTATTCCTCGGCGGGCCAGACTCTGACCGCAAGCAGGCTGCCTGCAGCCATGCCGACCGGACTCACCACAAGCGCAAGCGAGGCGCCTGCGAACTTGAGCAGGGTTCGTCGGTTCATTTTCCGGGGGGTGGGGATTGTTTCTTCTGACAATTGGCTAGTTGGCTTATGCATGTTTGCCCCGCTTCGGTGAGACCCCGGAGGGTGGCTCGTCGTCCTTCACCTTCTGGCTCGATGAGGACAACGAGGTCTGGAGTGGCGAGATAGGGAGCAGCCTGTTCAGGCCACTCGACAATGCACACGCCCGGTCCGTTGAAGTACTCGTCCAGTCCTGCATCAAGGTACTCTTCAGGTGAGTTCAGTCGATAAAAATCAAAGTGATATAAGTCTAATCTAGAAACTACATAAGGTTCAATGAGAGTATACGTCGGGCTCTTGACTTTTCCAGTGTGACCGAGTTCACGAAGCAGTCCGCGGGTGAGTGTCGTCTTTCCGCTGCCAAGGTTTCCGTTCAGCCAGATCTTCAGTCCGGGTGTCAGGGCTGCGGCGAGTAAACCGCCAAGTTCAAGTGTGTCGTCCTCATTGTCGAGGTGCGTCGTGAGCACGGTGTAGCTATCATCCGCAGGGTGAACAAGATTGAGCATGAGTCTTCCTCGACTATCCAGGGGTCTTCCGAGGACATGGCGGCCTTGGCTGAACATGTCCGGTTGTGGGCGCGCGAGCTCGGGTTTGGTGCCATCACCGTGGCGGACACCGGTCTCGAATCGGCTGAGCCTGGGCTGGAGCGCTGGCTCGAAGCCGGATTTCATGGCGAGATGCATTATATGGCGCGCCACGGGCTGAAGCGGGCGCGCCCGGCAGAGCTTCTGCCGGGAACGCTGCGTGTCATCTCGGTGCGTATGGATTACTGGCCGGATGCCAGGCCGGCAGAGGCGGTTCTGAGTGATCCGACGCTTGCCTATGTTTCGCGCTATGCCTTGGGCCGGGACTATCACAAGGTGATGCGGTCGCGCCTGCAGAAGCTTGCTGACAGAATCGCTGGTGCCTCTCCGTCCGCCTACCGGGTATTTGTAGACTCAGCGCCAGTACTGGAAGTGGAGTTGGGTGCGAAGAGTGGTCTCGGGTGGCGAGGCAAGCACACCCTACTAATAGACAGGTCGCTCGGGTCGTTCTTCTTTCTTGGTGAGATCTTCACTGACCTGCCCTTGCCAGTGGATGAGCCGGTGAGTGCGCACTGCGGGACTTGCGTCGCCTGTATCGATGCCTGCCCTACCGGAGCAATCGTTGCGCCTTACCGGCTTGATGCGCGACGCTGCATCTCCTATCTGACGATCGAGTTGCACGGCTCCATCCCCGAGGCGTTTCGTCCGCTCATCGGCAATCGCATATATGGATGCGACGACTGTCAGCTTGTCTGCCCCTGGAACCGGTTCGCCAGGCGGGCTGTGGAAACTGACTTCGAGGTGCGGAACGGGCTCGACAGTGCATCGCTCGTAGAACTCTTCGGGTGGACCGAAGAAGCGTTCGGGCGCCTGACCGCGGGAAGTCCGATTCACCGCATCGGTCACGAACGATGGTTGCGCAACATTGCGGTTGCACTTGGTAACGGCCCTGGTACGCCCGAAGTCGTGGCTGCGCTCAGTGCGAGGGCCGATCATCCTTCAGAGATTGTGCGCGAGCATGTCGCCTGGGCGCTGATGCGTCATCAGAAGGGCGCCGAGGCGTGAATTGGGCTTCTTTTCGACAATCTGAAATTTAGTTGTTGACGAGCATTCTGAGGTGTCTATAATGCGCACCTCTTCACCGCGAAACGCAGTTAGCGAAACGGGGTGATGGCAGGAAAGCAGTTGTTTTTGCAGGTATTTTTGAAGCGGATTTCTGTTTTTGTTGTTTCGGTGGTTTTGAAATAAAACGAAGACAGGGGTTGACGAGATAAGTTAAGTTGATCATAATCTCGCTTCTCTGCTGCAGGAACTGCAGCGGTTCTTTAAAAAATTGAACAATCGATAAGTGTGGGTGCTTGATCGCTGTGGCCATGAAACTGCTTAGGCAGTTTTGAGTTTCACAAAGATTAGGTGCTCATATGTCAGTAAAATGATTTTGAGTACTTTGTAGGATTAAACTTAAGAGTTTGATCCTGGCTCAGATTGAACGCTGGCGGCATGCTTTACACATGCAAGTCGAACGGCAGCGGGGGTGCTTGCACCTGCCGGCGAGTGGCGAACGGGTGAGTAATGCATCGGAACATGCCCAGTCATGGGGGATAACTACGCGAAAGCGTAGCTAATACCGCATACGCCCTGAGGGGGAAAGTGGGGGATCTTAGGACCTCACGTGATTGGAGTGGCCGATGTCAGATTAGCTAGTTGGTGAGGTAAAGGCTCACCAAGGCGACGATCTGTAGCGGGTCTGAGAGGATGATCCGCCACACTGGGACTGAGACACGGCCCAGACTCCTACGGGAGGCAGCAGTGGGGAATTTTGGACAATGGGCGCAAGCCTGATCCAGCCATGCCGCGTGAGTGAAGAAGGCCTTCGGGTTGTAAAGCTCTTTCGCAAGGGAAGAAAACGGCAAGGCTAATATCTTTGTCGGATGACGGTACCTTGACAAGAAGCACCGGCTAACTACGTGCCAGCAGCCGCGGTAATACGTAGGGTGCGAGCGTTAATCGGAATTACTGGGCGTAAAGCGTGCGCAGGCGGTTTTGTAAGACAGATGTGAAATCCCCGGGCTTAACCTGGGAACTGCGTTTGTGACTGCAAGGCTAGAGTACGGCAGAGGGGGGTGGAATTCCACGTGTAGCAGTGAAATGCGTAGATATGTGGAGGAACACCGATGGCGAAGGCAGCCCCCTGGGCCTGTACTGACGCTCATGCACGAAAGCGTGGGGAGCAAACAGGATTAGATACCCTGGTAGTCCACGCCCTAAACGATGTCAACTAGTTGTTCGGAGAGGTAACTTTCTGAGTAACGCAGCTAACGCGTGAAGTTGACCGCCTGGGGAGTACGGCCGCAAGGTTAAAACTCAAAGGAATTGACGGGGACCCGCACAAGCGGTGGATGATGTGGATTAATTCGATGCAACGCGAAAAACCTTACCTACCCTTGACATGTCTGGAACTTGTGAGAGATCACTTGGTGCCTTCGGGAGCCAGAACACAGGTGCTGCATGGCTGTCGTCAGCTCGTGTCGTGAGATGTTGGGTTAAGTCCCGCAACGAGCGCAACCCTTGTCATTAGTTGCCATCATTTAGTTGGGCACTCTAATGAGACTGCCGGTGACAAACCGGAGGAAGGTGGGGATGACGTCAAGTCCTCATGGCCCTTATGGGTAGGGCTTCACACGTCATACAATGGTCGGTACAGAGGGTTGCCAAGCCGCGAGGTGGAGCTAATCTCTTAAAGCCGATCGTAGTCCGGATCGTAGTCTGCAACTCGACTACGTGAAGTCGGAATCGCTAGTAATCGCAGATCAGCATGCTGCGGTGAATACGTTCCCGGGTCTTGTACACACCGCCCGTCACACCATGGGAGTGGGTTTCACCAGAAGTAGGTAGCTTAACCTTCGGGGGGCGCTTACCACGGTGAGATTCATGACTGGGGTGAAGTCGTAACAAGGTAGCCGTATCGGAAGGTGCGGCTGGATCACCTCCTTTCAAGAGAAAGGTCGCAGTGGTCAAGTATCCACAACTTATCGGTTGTTCAAGCGAAGAGCCTCGAGTGTGAGGGTCTGTAGCTCAGCTGGTTAGAGCACCGTCTTGATAAGGCGGGGGTCGTTGGTTCGAACCCAACCAGACCCACCAAACTATCGAAGGTGCGTTGGTCAGAATGGGGCTTTAGCTCAGCTGGGAGAGCGGCGGCTTTGCAAGCCGTAGGTCGTCGGTTCGATCCCGACAAGCTCCACCAGTATCTGATGCAAACCAGACGCTGGTCAGACAGTGGTCAGACACACAACGAGGTTCGAGAAGTCAGTCATGCATGGCCAGGAAAGCTTCTGGTGTTTATGCCTGACTTCTCGGGAAGGTCAAACTTCTCGATTGGCTCGCTCTTTAACAAAGTGGAAGAAGTATATATATGTGCAGCGTATCAGTAGATGCGTTGCACGGGTAGCGTGATTGCATTGAATCTCGCGTGCTGTGTCAGCGGCGCGACGAGGTTCGCACAAACGAGTTCGACCTGTGACCGGATCTTTGGGTAACCGAGGATCTAAGGTTATAGGATCAAGCGACTAAGTGCATGTGGTGGATGCCTTGGCGATCACAGGCGATGAAGGACGTGCAAGCCTGCGAAAAGCGGGGGGGAGCTGGCAATGGAGCTTTGATCCCCCGATATCCGAATGGGGAAACCCACTCCGCAAGGAGTATCCCGTACTGAATACATAGGTACGTGGAGGCGAACGCAGCGAACTGAAACATCTAAGTAGCTGCAGGAACAGAAATCAACCGAGATTCCGTAAGTAGTGGCGAGCGAACACGGATGAGCCTGCACGACTAAACCATCTAATTAGCAGAACGGTCTGGAAAGTCCGGCAACACAGGGTGATAGCCCCGTATGTGAAAATTAGGTGGCGGGTCTGAGCGTGCGACAAGTAGGGCGGGACACGAGAAATCCTGTCTGAAGATGGGGGGACCATCCTCCAAGGCTAAATACTCGTGATCGACCGATAGTGAACTAGTACCGTGAGGGAAAGGCGAAAAGAACCCCGGGAGGGGAGTGAAATAGATCCTGAAACCGCATGCATACAAACAGTGGGAGCCTCCTTGTGGGGTGACTGCGTACCTTTTGTATAATGGGTCAGCGACTTACGTTCAGTGGCGAGCTTAACCGAATAGGGGAGGCGTAGCGAAAGCGAGTCTGATAAGGGCGACATAGTCTCTGGGCGTAGACCCGAAACCGGATGATCTATCCATGGCCAGGATGAAGGTGCGGTAACACGCACTGGAGGTCCGAACCCACTAATGTTGAAAAATTAGGGGATGAGCTGTGGATAGGGGTGAAAGGCTAAACAAATCCGGAAATAGCTGGTTCTCCCCGAAAACTATTTAGGTAGTGCGTCGTACGGACACTTGCGGGGGTAGAGCACTGTAATCGTTGGGGGGGTCAATGCGATCTACCCCGCGATAGCAAACTCCGAATACCGCAAAGTGATATACGGCAGACAGACAGCGGGTGCTAACGTCCGTTGTCAAGAGGGAAACAACCCAGACCGCCAGCTAAGGTCCCAAATGCATGGCTAAGTGGCAAACGAAGTGGGAAGGCATAGACAGCTAGGAGGTTGGCTTAGAAGCAGCCACCCTTTAAAGAAAGCGTAATAGCTCACTAGTCGAGTCGTCCTGCGCGGAAGATGTAACGGGGCTCAAGCCATGAACCGAAGCTGCGGATGTGTCTTATGACACGTGGTAGGGGAGCGTTCCGTAAGCCTGCGAAGGTGTCTCGAGAGGGATGCTGGAGGTATCGGAAGTGCGAATGCTGACATGAGTAGCGATAAAGGGTGTGAAAAGCACCCTCGCCGAAAGCCCAAGGTTTCCTGCGCAACGTTCATCGGCGCAGGGTGAGTCGGCCCCTAAGGCGAGGCAGAAATGCGTAGTCGATGGGAAACAGGTCAATATTCCTGTACCGGTTCTAGATGCGATGGGGGACGGAGAAGGTTAGGCCAGCCGGGTGTTGGAAGTCCTGGTTTAAGCGTGTAGGAGTACCCCGTAGGCAAATCCGCGGGGATTATCTGAGGCGTGATGACGAGTCTCCTTGTGAGACGAAGTGGTTGATACCCTGCTTCCAGGAAAAGCCTCTAAGCTTCAGTCTAGAATCGACCGTACCGCAAACCGACACAGGTGGGCAGGTTGAAAATACCAAGGCGCTTGAGAGAACTCAGGAGAAGGAACTCGGCAAATTGATACCGTAACTTCGGGAGAAGGTATGCCCCGGTAGCTTGTAGGAGTACATCCGAAGGGCGAAGGGGCCGCAGAGAATCGGTGGCTGCGACTGTTTATTAAAAACACAGCACTCTGCAAACACGAAAGTGGACGTATAGGGTGTGACGCCTGCCCGGTGCCGGAAGGTTAAGTGATGGGGTGCAAGCTCTTGATCGAAGCCCCGGTAAACGGCGGCCGTAACTATAACGGTCCTAAGGTAGCGAAATTCCTTGTCGGGTAAGTTCCGACCTGCACGAATGGCGTAACGATGGCCACACTGTCTCCTCCTGAGACTCAGCGAAGTTGAAATGTTTGTGAAGATGCAATCTACCCGCGGCTAGACGGAAAGACCCCATGAACCTTTACTGTAGCTTTGCATTGGACTTTGACGGGACTTGTGTAGGATAGGTGGGAGGCTTTGAAGCGGGGACGCTAGTTCTCGTGGAGCCAACCTTGAAATACCACCCTGGTGTCGTTGAGGTTCTAACCCAGGCCCGTGAATCCGGGTCGGGAACAGTGCATGGTGGGCAGTTTGACTGGGGCGGTCTCCTCCCAAAAGGTAACGGAGGAGTTCGAAGGTCTCCTAGGTACGGTCGGACATCGTACTGATAGTGCAATGGCAAAAGGAGGCTTGACTGCGAGACCGACAAGTCGAGCAGGTGCGAAAGCAGGACATAGTGATCCGGTGGTTCTGTATGGAAGGGCCATCGCTCAACGGATAAAAGGTACTCTGGGGATAACAGGCTGATTCCGCCCAAGAGTTCACATCGACGGCGGAGTTTGGCACCTCGATGTCGGCTCATCACATCCTGGGGCTGTAGCCGGTCCCAAGGGTATGGCTGTTCGCCATTTAAAGTGGTACGTGAGCTGGGTTTAAAACGTCGTGAGACAGTTTGGTCCCTATCTGCCGTGGGCGCTGGAAGTTTGAGTGGACCTGCTCCTAGTACGAGAGGACCGGAGTGGACGCACCTCTGGTGTACCGGTTGTGACGCCAGTCGCATCGCCGGGTAGCTAAGTGCGGAAGAGATAACCGCTGAAAGCATCTAAGCGGGAAACTCGCCTCAAGATGAGACTTCCCTGGGGCCTAGAGCCCCCTGAAGGGTCGTGGAAGACCACCACGTTGATAGGTCGGGTGTGGAAGCGCAGTAATGCGTTAAGCTAACCGATACTAATTGCCCGTGAGGCTTGATCCTATAACCTTACAAAACAGTCGATACTCGTTGTTGGACGAAAAAACTTCGCCCAACCATCGACGCAATCACAACACCCATATACTTCTTCCCGCTTTGGCCTGCAACGCGCAGGTGACAAGTCATAGTCTGACGACCATAGCGTCTTGGTCCCACCCCTTCCCATCCCGAACAGGACCGTGAAACAAGATCGCGCCGATGATAGTGAGATTCGTTCTCGTGAAAGTAGGTCATCGTCAGACTAACCCTACGCTTAACCCCGCTGAGATAATCCTCAGCGGGGTTTTTGACGTCTACGGCACGCAGCGCTACAACGCGGGAGGCGAATCCCTCGGATTGAGCAGACGGTCCTGCATTGCGACACGGTACCGCTGTTCAAACGCCGCTGACTAGAATTGAGCGGAAACCGTGTAGGCGCGGAGACTTGTAGAAAAGCGCGCTGTAATAGAAGGCATTCCTCGTCCCCCCGCATTCGCGCTGGGGCCTGTAGATCCGACGCTTGATGACGCTTCCGCGTTAGCAAGAGAAAGAAGCTCTCGGCATAAGCTCTCGGCGACGTTGTCGTGCAGCTGCGGTGTCTGCTCGGTGCATGAGCCGAAGTTACTCCAGGCCTTTCTTTGCGAAGAAGCGGCATTCTCCGTGCGACTGATACCTCTCTCGGAAATCGAACCAAAAAAATGGCGACCCGCAGGCCGCCATTCTCTGTTTCACCGTTATTCACTGTCCGACGCTGTCACTTCTTGCGCATCGGTGGCAGGTCGGTGCAGCTTCCGTGCGCCACTTCGGCTGCCATGCCCACCGTTTCGCCCAGCGTCGGGTGAGGGTGGATGGTCTTGCCGATGTCGACCGCGTCGGCGCCCATTTCGATTGCCAGACACACTTCACCGATCATGTCGCCCGCACTCGGGCCGACGATCGTACCGCCGATCACGCGATGGGATTCGGCGTCGAAGATCAGCTTGGTGAAGCCGTAGTCGGCACCGTTGGCGATCGCGCGGCCGCTCGCTGCCCACGGGAACTTGGCGGTTTCGACCTTCTTGCCTTCGGCCTTGGCCTGGGCTTCGGTGTATCCGACCCATGCGACTTCAGGATGGGTGTAGGCGACACCGGGAATCACGGTGGCGTCAAAGGCTGACTTGTGACCTGCCGCGACTTCTGCGGCGACGTGAGCCTCATGTACTGCCTTGTGCGCAAGCATGGGCTGACCGACGATGTCGCCGATGGCGAAGATATGCGGCACGTTGGTCCGCATCTGTGCATCGACCGGAATGAATCCGCGTTCGCCAACGATAACGCCGGCCTTGTCAGCAGCAATCTTCTTGCCGTTGGGTGAGCGGCCGGCCGACTGCAGGATCATGTCGTACTTGACCGGCTCAGTCGGTGCGCCTTCACCTTCAAAGGTGACATACAGGCCGTCATCCTTCGCTTCTACGCCGACCGTCTTGGTCTTCAGCATGACCTTGTCGAAGCGATGGGCGTTCTGCTTTTCCCATACCTTGACTGCGTCGCGATCCGGTCCCTGCATCAGGCCGTCGAGCATCTCGACCACATCGATGCGACTACCGAGGGAGGAGTACACCGTGGCCATTTCAAGGCCGATGATGCCCCCGCCGATGACCAGCATCTTCTCGGGCACCTGACGGAGTTCCAGTGCGCCGGTAGAGTCGACGATGCGCGGGTCGCGTGGGATGAAGGGCAGATGCACTGCAGCCGAACCGGCTGCAATAATGCACTGCTTGAAACGGATGACCTTCTTGTCGCCGGTCTTGTCCTGAGCCGTGCCGGTGGTAACTTCGACTTCGACGTGATTGGGGTCGAGGAAGCTGCCGTAGCCGCGCACGATCTCGACCTTGCGCGCCTTGGCCATGCCGGCGAGACCGCCGGTCAGCTTGCCGATCACGCCATCCTTGTGCTTGCGCAGCGCGTCGACGTCGACCGTGGGCTTGGCAAAGCTGATGCCGGCGGTGCTGACATGAGAGGCCTCATCCATGACTTCGGCAACATGCAGCAGTGCCTTTGAGGGGATGCAGCCGACGTTCAGGCACACACCGCCCAGACTCGGGTAGCGCTCGACGATGACGGTCTTCAGACCGAGGTCCGCTGCGCGGAAGGCGGCGGAGTAACCGCCAGGGCCTGCGCCGAGGACGAGCATGTCGCACTCGATGTCGGCCGTGCCGCCATGACTGGCGGCGGCGGGAGCAGCGGATGGTGCTGCCGCAGGTGCGGCGGCCGCAGCCGGTGCTGCAGGGGCTTGTGCTGCAGCCGGTGCAGCGGCGCTTGCGCCGGCCGTCTCGACTTTCAGCAGCACTGCGCCTTCGCCGACCTTGTCGCCGAGGGCGACGAGAACTTCCTTCACTACGCCAGCCACCTCGGACGGTACATCCATCGTGGCCTTGTCGGACTCAAGCGTGCAGATGGCGTCGTCGACCTGGATGCTGTCGCCGACCTTAACGAACAGTTCGATGATCGGAACGGTATCGAAGTCGCCAATGTCCGGGACCTTTACTTCAACGATTTGACTCATGACGTGGCCCCCTTACAGCATGACCCGACGGAAGTCGGCCAGCATTTGTGCAAGATAGACGTTGAAACGGGTTGCCAGTGCGCCGTCGATGACACGGTGGTCGGCCGTCAGCGACATCGGCAGCGTGAGGCGCGGCACGAACTGCTTGCCGTCCCACACCGGCTTCATCGCCGACTTGTTCACGCCGAGGATGGCGACTTCAGGCGCATTGACGATGGGCGCGAAGTAGGTGCCACCAATGCCGCCCAGCGACGAGATGGTGAAGCAGGCACCGGACATGTCTGCCGGGCCGAGCTTGCCATCGCGTGCCTTCTTGGCCAGGGCGCCGGTTTCGGCAGCGATCTCGAACACGCTCTTCTTGTCGGCTTCCTTCACAACCGGCACGACCAGCCCGTTCGGGGTATCGGCCGCGAATGCGATGTTGAAGTACTTCTTGTACACCAGGTTGTCGCCATCGAGACTGGTGTTGAACTCCGGGAACTCCTGCAGCGCACGCACCGAGGCCTTGATGATGAAGGCGAGCATGGTGAGCTTCTTGCCGGACTTCTCGTATTCCTTGTTCATCTGAACACGGAATGCTTCGAGGTCGGTGATGTCGGCATCTTCGTGATAGGTGACCGCAGGAATCATGGCCCAGTTGCGGGCGAGGTTCTGACCGGAGATCTTCTTGATGCGCGACATCGGCTTGACTTCAACTTCGCCGAACTTGGCGAAATCGACCTTCGGCCACGGCAACAGGTCGAGGCCGCCACCCAGGCTGCCGCCGGCCGCAGCAGCCGGCGTCTTGCCCGGAACCACGCCGCTGCTCATCGCGCCCTTGATGAAGGCGGTGACGTCTTCTTTCAGGATGCGGTTCTTCGGGCCTGAACCCTTTACGGTCGACAGGTCTACGCCCAGTTCCCGGCTATAGGCGCGTACCGAAGGGCTGGCGTGCACTTTTCCGCCAAGCTTGACTGCGCTTGGTGCGGAGGCCGCAGCAACTGGTGCCGGCGCTGCAACCGGGGCGGGCGCAGCGGCGGGTGCAGGTGCTGCAGCGGGGGCGGCGGGCGCACTGGCCGCCGGTGCCGGCGCGCTTGCGGCAGCGGCAGCGGCCGCTTCCACCTTGATCAGCACGGAGCCTTCGGACACCTTGTCGCCGAGCTTGACCAGAACCTCCTTGATCACGCCGGCAACCGACGAGGGCACGTCCATCGTTGCCTTGTCGGACTCGAGGGTGGCGATGGCATCGTCGACCTTGATCGTGTCGCCAGCCTTCACGTAGAGCTCGATCACGGGCACTTCATCGAAATCGCCGATGTCCGGCACCTTCACTTCGACAATGCCGCCACCGGCCGCAGGCGGCGCAGCCGGCGCTGCTGCAGCTGGCGCCGGTGCGGCGGCCGGTGCGGGTGCAGCAGCAGGGGCTGCCGCTGCAGAATCACCTGCGGCTTCGACCTTGATCATCAGCGTGCCTTGCGACACCTTGTCGCCGAGGTTGATCAGCACTTCCTTGACCACGCCGGCCGCCGACGACGGGACATCCATCGTTGCCTTGTCGGATTCCAGCGTGGCGATCGAGTCGTCCACCTTGATGGTGTCGCCGACCTTCACAAACAGTTCAATCACCGGTACATCGGAAAAATCGCCGATATCCGGAACCTTGACTTCAATCAGTTGGCTCATCTTCTTGTCTCCTTCGGCGCTCAGACGGACATCGGGTTCGGCTTGGACGGGTCAAGGTTGTACTTGACCAGTGCGGCCGCAACCTTCTCGCGTTCGATGCTGCCTTCGTCTGCCAGTGCCTTCAATGCAGCCAGCGTGACCCAGCGACGATCCACTTCGAAGAAGTGACGCAGCTTCTCGCGGGTGTCGGAGCGGCCAAAGCCGTCGGTGCCCAGCGTGATGTAGCTGCTCTTCACGAAGGGACGGATCTGCTCGGCGAACAGTTTGATGTAGTCGGTTGCGGCAACGACCGGGCCCTTGGCGTCGGCAAGTTTCTGTTCGACGTGCGAGAGCTTCGGTGCCTCCAGCGGGTGGAGCAGGTTCCAGCGCGCAGCGGCCTGACCGTCGCGGGCCAGTTCGTTGAAACTCGGGCAGCCCCAGATGTCCGCATCCACGCCCCAGTCGTTCTTGAGCAGATCGGCTGCGGCAATGACTTCGTTGAAGATGGTGCCGGAGCCCAGCAGTTGCACACGCGGGCCATTGCCTTCGGCGCCCTTCCTGAACGCGTACATCCCCTTGATGATGTCGGCTTCGGAGCCCGCCGGCAGTTCCGGGTGCTCGTAGTTCTCGTTCATCACCGTGATGTAGTAGTACACATCTTCCTGCTCGGCGAACATGCGGCGCATGCCGTCCTGCACGATGACTGCCAGCTCGTACTGGAAGGTCGGGTCGTAGCTGACGCAGTTGGGGATGACATTGGCCAGAATCTGGCTGTGGCCATCTTCGTGCTGCAGGCCTTCGCCGTTCAGCGTGGTGCGACCGGCGGTGCCGCCGATCAGGAAGCCGCGCGAACGCTGGTCGGCAGCCGCCCAGCACATGTCCATGGTGCGCTGCAGGCCGAACATCGAGTAGCAGATGTAGAACGGAACCATCTGCACGCCATGCACCGAGTAAGCGGTTGCGGCGGCGATCCAGTCGGCCATCGAGCCGGCCTCGTTGATGCCTTCCTGCAGCACCTGGCCAGTGACCGATTCCTTGTAGAACATCAGCTGGTCATGGTCTTCCGGAACGTACTTCTGACCTTCCTGGTTCCAGATGCCGTACTGGCGGAACATGCCTTCCATACCGAAGGTGCGGCTCTCGTCGGGCACGATCGGCACGATGTTCTTGCCGATCTGCTTGTCCTTGAGCAGGGTGTTCATGATGCGCACCATGATCATGGTGGTCGACAGTTCGCGACCTTCACCGGATGGCTTGAGCAGCGCGGCAAAAGCGTCGAGGCCGGGAACCTGCAGGGCTTCGGCCTTGGTCCGGCGGCTGGGCAGGAAGCCGCCCAGTTCCATGCGGCGTTCGCGCATGTACTTGTACTCGGCCGAGTCCTCGTCGAACTTCAGATAGGGCAGGTCGGCGACCTTGTCGTCGGACACCGGCAGACCGAAGCGGTCGCGGAAACGCTTGATCGATTCGACGTCGAGCTTCTTGGTGTTGTGGGCAATGTTCATTGCCTCGCCGGACTGGCCCAGACCGAAGCCCTTGATGGTCTTCGCCAGGATCAGGGTCGGCTGGCCCTTGTGCTTTACGGCTGCGTCGTAGGCGGCAAAGATCTTGAACAGGTCGTGACCGCCGCGATTCAGTTGCCACACATCGTCGTCTGTCCAGTCGGCAACCAGTGCCTTCAGCTCAGGCGTGTTGAAGAAGTGCTCGCGCACATAGGCGCCGTCCTTGGCCTTGAAGGTCTGATATTCGCCGTCGCACAGCTCCATCATGCGCTTCTTGAGGATGCCGGTCTTGTCGCGCTCGAACAGGGTATCCCAGTGGGTGCCCCACACCAGCTTGATGACGTTCCAGCCCGCGCCGCGGAACTCGCCTTCGAGTTCCTGGATGATCTTGCCGTTGCCACGCACCGGGCCGTCCAGGCGCTGCAGGTTGCAGTTGATGACGAAGATCAGGTTGTCGAGCTTCTCGCGCGCGGCCATGCCGATGGCGCCGAGGGATTCGACTTCGTCAGTCTCACCATCGCCGAGGAAAGCCCACACCTTGCGCTCTTCGGCCTTCTTTGCGTCGATCAGGCCGCGGCTCGCCATGTACTTCGTGAAGCGAGCGGCGTAGATGGCGCACAGGGGGCCGAGGCCCATCGAGACCGTAGGGAACTGCCAGAAATCCGGCATCAGCCACGGGTGCGGATAGGACGAAATGCCGGTGCCGTCGACTTCCTGACGATAGCCGTCGAGCTGGCTGTCGGTCAGGCGGCCGAGCATGTAGGCACGGGCGTAGACGCCGGGGACCGAGTGGCCCTGGAAGAAAATCATGTCGCCGCCGGATTCGTGGTCCGTCGCTTTCCAGAAATGCGAAAAGCCCACGTCGTAGAGGGCAGCGGATGAAGCGAATGAGGAGATGTGGCCACCGACGTTGGTGTGCTTGTTGGCACGCACCACCATCGCCATGGCGTTCCAGCGGATGTAGGAGTGAAGCTTGATCTCCATGTCCGGATCGCCCGGATACTTGGGCTGCTGATCGGCAGGAATCGTATTGATGTACTGAGTGGTTGCGGAGTAGGGCAGGTTGATGCCTTCCTCGCGTGCGCTGTCGATGAGCTTTTCGATCAGGTAATGGGCGCGTTCGGGGCCTTCGTTCTCAATGACTGCGGCGATTGCCTCGAGCCATTCCTGCGTTTCCTGAGTGTCCGGGTCGGGCTGCAGAAGGACGTTGTTTGTTCCCATGGCTTGTCTCCTCATGACTGCTGTTTGGCAGATTCCGCCCATTACGAGCGGTTGCGTTCGTAAATCGTGCGCGCACGAACCGTGGCTCGTTTGCTCAACGTTTCGAACTATAAAACGTTATTTCGCATCGTGCAATATCTATCTTGAAAACCTCATATGCATCTTTCGCCGCTCAGATCAAAAGCTGGTTCCTCCATGCCAGGCGTCGGGCGCGCGAAACACTGCGTTTCGTGAACGCCGGCGCGCAAAATGAAACAGGGCTCGCGCACTGCAGCGCGAGCCCTGTCGACTGAGACTTACGGAAAAAAATCGGCCGGGGGTGAGGGAGGGAGGGAGAGATCCCCCGGCCGATCGGGAAAGCGTTTACCAACTGCATCATCTGCGAACCGCTCGCAAACGGTCTTCTTCATATGCAAAGACCACCTTGCCACCGCGCACTTCGCCCATGAAGATCTGACCGGTCGCGGCGATGGTTTCGTGGTTGTTCCTGGAGAACGGTCGTTCATAGTCCATGATCACGCCCTCCACCCGGGTCTGGAGGTTTTCCAGGGCGTCCCGGATACGGTCACCTTCGGTTGTGCCTGCCTGACGAATGGCGGCAGCGAGCAGCAGGGCGGAATCATAACCCTGTGCGGCCGCAGGTGGAACGGGAATTCGCTCGGTTCCGGTCAGCGCCTGCCACGCATCGAGAAAGCGCTTGCGCCGAGGTGAGTTCGGCTCCTGGATGAAGGTCTGCGGCATGCGTGCGCCTTCGGCGTTGGGGCCGGCGTTGTCGATGAAGTTGGACATGGCCAGCGTCCAGCTGCCGATCAGGGGCACTTTCCACTGCAGGCGCGCCATGCCGTTTGCAATCTGCGCCAGCTCGGGGCCGATGCCATAGGTCAGGATCGCATCCACGCCGGCCTGCCTGGCTCGCATCAGGGCCTGGGTCATGTCGGCCTGACGCAGTTGAAAGCGCTCGACCAGCTGCGGACGCATCCCGCGCCGGTCGAGTGCGGCCTCGAGGTCTTCGCGACCGAGGACACCGTAGTTCGTGGCGTCGTGAAAGATCGCCACGCGCCGGAAGCCGCGGCGATCGACGGCTTCTTCCACAATCATGGCGGCCTGAAGGGTGTCGTTGGCCGATACCCTGAAGATGTAGTTGTCGACGAACTCGGGTGGGTGAAACTGCTTCGTGACCAGGGAGCCGGTTGCCACCGAGGTGATAACCGGAACGCGCGCGAGCTGGTAGTAGCGCTGGCTCGCAAGGGCGACGCCAGTGTTGACGATGCCGAGGCCGGCGACCACGCCTTCCTTGTTGAGCAATTCCTGCACGACATTCGCGCCGCGCTCGTTGCGTGCCTCGTCGTCGCGCTCGACCAGTTCGACCGGGCGGCCAAGCAGACCACCCGCTGCGTTGATCTCCGCGGCTGCGATCCGGATGCCTTCGCGCATCGAGATCCCCATCGGGGCCGACCCGCCAGTGAACGGGCCGGAGACGCCGATCTTGATCGGGTTGTTCGAGACGGCAGGCTGCTGTGCCCCGGCAGTGAGCGTCATGAGCATGGCGGCGACTGCGACGAGCAGTTGTTTGAAAATCGTGCATAGGGGCATTCACGCATTGTGTGTCGATGCGCAATGACAAAAAATTGGCGGAAACCCCAAGCAGCAATTATTCAATGCTTCGTTGCTAGGGGTAATACCCGATGCCACATGCCCGGGCCGCGCAGCAACAATGGGTCAGCCGGCAGTTTCCGGGTGCCATGCTATTCCTCCATCCTCAGCCAAGCGGTACCCATCGCCCGCATCATGACCGAAACCGACGATCCCTCTCAGTTCGAACCAAGTCGTTGGTACTGGACCGCGCCCTATATCGCGATGGTTGTATTCGCCCTGTCGATGCTGGCGCTGGTTGGTCTGTTGCAGACGCGCGAACTCGAGACCCAGCGCAACGCAGTGGCGCGCGACGTGCAGTGGGCAGAGCAGACGATGCGCCTGCACATGCAGGGGACGGAAGAGTTTCTGGGGCAACTTGCGCGCGACCTGTCGGCGGAGGCGCTCGACTCCGACGCGTTCCAGCTCAGGGCCAACCAGCACATTGCCAATAATGGCGAGCTGGTCAATATCGTCTGGGTGGGCGATGACAGCGTCGTGCGCTGGTCCGCCCCTTTCGATACGACCGACTGGCTGTCGGGCGAGTCGCTGTCGGTGCTTCAGTCCGGCGTGTTTCATCGTGCCCGCGACGAAGGCCGCATCACCTACGGCGAGGCCTACATGACGCCGCGCGGGGTGACGGTGCTTGAGGTGTACGTGCCGATCCGGAGGGGGCGCGAGTTTCGTGGCGTCATCGTCGGTGTGTACTCGATCGAGCGCATCGTCCGCCACCTGGTGCCCGGCTGGTTTGCCGAGAAGTACCGCCTCGCGCTGCAGAACGTGCGCGGCGAAACCCTCGCGGTCAATTCCATGCTCAAGGATCTCGATGAAAGCGTCGCCTTCGAGATTCCGCTCGATCCGCCCGGAAACGGCCTGGTCCTGCGCGCAACGGCCTTCCGCACCACTGGCGAACTGCCCCAGTCGCTGCCGACGATCCTGATCGTCGGGCTGTCGATCACCGTGTTCTGGAGCCTGTGGATGCTGCGTACTCATGTGCAGCGTCGGGTTCAGGTCGAGAAGGAGCGCGACCGCCTGTTCAATCTGTCGCTCGACATGCTGTGCGTGGTCGGCCTTGACGGTACGTTCAAGCGCTGCAACCCGGCCTTCGAGCGCATTCTTGGTTATCCGCCGGCCGAGTTGCCCGGTACGCCGATGCTCGACATCGTCCACCGCGAGGAGGTTGCGGCAACTCTTGAGCAGTTGCGTCTGCTTGCGTCCGGACAGACCGTGAAATACGAGAATCGCTGTCTGTGCGCCGATGGCAGTTACAAGTGGCTGGTGTGGAGCATCAACCCGGTCCGGACCGAGAAGCTGGTGTACGCGGTGGCGCACGACATTACCGGGCGCAAGGCCGCCGAAGAGGCGCTGCGCGCCGAGTCGGCCTTCCGCAAGGCGATGGAGGATTCGGTCATCACCGGCCTGCGCGCCATCGATCTCACTGGACGCATCATGTATGTGAACTCCGCCTTCTGTCGCATGGTGGGGTTCGAAGAGGGTGAGCTGATCGGGGCCAAGGCGCCGTTCCCGTACTGGCCGTCGGAGGAAATCGAAACCTGCTCACGTAACCTTGAGCTGACCCTTGCCGGGCGTGCGCCGGCAAGCGGCTTCGAGATGCGGATCAGGCGCAAGAATGGCGAGCGCCTCGATGCCCGCTTCTATCTGTCGCCGCTGATCGATCTGGCCGGACATCAGACGGGCTGGATGGCCTCGGTGACCGACATCACCGAGCCCAAGCGGGTGCGTGCCGCGCTGGAGGCGGCGCATGAACGTTTCGAGGCCGTGCTCGACGGTCTGGATGCGGCGGTGTTCGTGTCCGACGCACGCACCGACGAAATCCTTTTTGCCAATCGTGCCTTCAAGGCCATTCACGGCTTCGATGCGGTCGGGCGCACCGTGCGCGGCGTAGCGGTGCCGCAGCCGGAGCGCGGCGATTACCGTGTCGACCCGCGCAGCCTGACCGTCGGTGACCTGCCGCGCGAACTCTTCGACGGCGAGTTGCAGCACCCCCTGTCGGGGCGCTGGTATCACGTGCGAGAGCACGCTACGCGCTGGGTGGACGGCCGTGTGGTGCGCATGGGGATCGCCACCGACATCACCGACCGCAAACAGACGGCCGAGATCTCGCGGCAGCAGGAAGAGCGTCTCGAACGCACTGCGCGCCTCATCACCATGGGCGAAATGGCTTCAACCCTGGCGCACGAGCTCAATCAGCCGCTGGCCGCGATTGCCAACTACTGCGCTGGCTGCGTCACCCGCATGCAATCAGGCAGCAGCAAGCCCGAGGACCTGCTGGCGGCAATGCAGAAGGCGAGCTTCCAGGCCGAGCGCGCGGGCAAGATCATCCGCCGCATCCGCGAGTTCGTGCGCAAGAGCGAGCCGCGCCGCAGTGCGGTGCACATCTCGGATGTGCTCGACGATGCGATCGGTTTTGCCGAAATCGACTCGCGTCGCCTTGGCATCCGGCTCGAGGTCGAGGTCGCCCCGGATCTGCCGGCGGTGTTCGCCGACCGCATCATGATCGAGCAGGTGGTGCTGAACCTGGTGCGCAACGGGCTCGAGGCCATGAAGGACGTGCTGCCCGAAGAGCGCACCCTGGTCGTCCGGGCGCGCGATTTCGGCCCGCATTCGGTCGAGGTCGCGGTCATCGATCGTGGCCACGGCATCAGCGACGAGGACCGGGCGAAGCTGTTTACACCGTTCTATACAACCAAGGCCGAAGGCATGGGCATGGGGCTCAATATCTGTCGCTCCATCATCGAGTTTCATGATGGTCGCCTGATTGTCGACGTGAACCCGGAAGGAGGTACCATATTCTCCTTTACCCTGCCCACGGAGGCCGCAAGTGAGCGAGTCGCACGCCGCGCCTGATCAACAGATTTACATCGTCGACGACGACGACGCCTTGCGCGACTCCCTTGTCTGGATGCTCGAGTCCAGCGGTTACGCGGTATCTGCGTTCGAGTCGGCGGAAGAGTTTCTCTCCGCCTATGGCGAGCAGATGTCGGGCTGTCTCGTGCTTGACGTGCGCATGCCGGGCATGAGTGGGCTGGAACTGTTCGAAGAGCTCGGCCGCCGTCGCTGCACGCTGCCGGTCATCTTCATCACAGGTCATGGCGATGTGCCAATGGCGGTATCGGTGCTCAAGAAGGGCGCGGTCGATTTCATCGAGAAACCCTTCGGCGACCAGGACATGCTGCGACTCATCGAGCAGTGTCTGGAGCAGGAGCGGTCGAGCCGCTCGCAGCGCAGGCAGGAAGCGGATACCGCGCGGCGCCTCGAGCACCTCACCCAGCGTGAGCGCGAGGTCCTCGATCTCATCATCGTCGGCAAACTCAACAAGCAGATCGCCGATGTCCTCGGCATCAGCATCAAGACGGTGGAAGTGCACCGCGCCCGTGTCATGGAAAAAATGGGCGCGCATTCGCTGGCCGAACTGGTGCAGAACGTCGTGACCGTGGAGCCGGGCGGCACCGCGCGCTGAACCGTTTGGCGCGGGAACGGACGAAGCGGTGTCAGGTGCATATACTGTGCACCGCCTGCCACCCGCATTTCGTCCATGACCGCCCTCAACGCACTCTTTCTTCTCGCAGGCGTCCTGCTATTCATTAGTGTGCTGGCCAGCACCGTGTCTGCACGTCTTGGCCTGCCCCTCCTGTTGCTGTTTCTTGTTGTCGGCATGCTTGCCGGGGAGGACGGGCCGGGCGGCATTCGCTTCGACGACTTCAGCATGGCCACGCTGGTCGGACACCTTGCCCTCGCCGTGATCCTGCTCGACGGTGGACTGCGCACCCGCATCTCCAGTTTTCGGGTCGCGCTGTGGCCGGCGGCGGTGCTTGCGACCTGGGGGGTTGTAGGCACAGCATTGCTGCTGGGCCTGTTTGCCACCTGGCTGCTCGATGTCGACTGGCGGCTCGGCATGCTGCTGGCCGCGATTGTGGGCTCCACCGACGCCGCAGCCGTGTTTGCCCTGTTGCGCAACAGTGGCGTGCGCCTCAACGAGCGGGTCAAGGCCACGCTCGAGATCGAGTCCGGCGCCAACGATCCGATGGCCATCCTGCTGGTGACCGCGCTGGTGGAAATGTTGCTGATGCCCGAGCAGGCCAGCGCCGGACGGTTTGCCCTCATGCTGGTGTCGCAGCTTGTCATCGGGGGCATGTTCGGCCTCGTCGGCGGACTCGTGCTGGCGCGCCTGCTGGTCAAGCTGAAGCTGGCCGAAGGGCTGTATGCACTGCTGATCGTATCCGGCGGGCTGATGATCTTTGCCGCCTGCAATCTCATCGACGGCAGCGGCTTCCTCGCGGTCTACATTGCCGGCCTCGTCGTGGGCAACCGCCGCTGTCACGCCACCGAACACGTGCTGCGCGTCATGGACGGGCTGGCGTGGCTGGCTCAGGCCGGCATGTTCCTCGTGCTGGGGCTGCTGGTGACGCCGTCGCAGCTGCTCACGCACGGGCCGCAGGCGCTGCTGATGGCGGTGTTTCTGATGCTCGTTGCCCGCCCGCTGGCCGTGCTGACGGGGCTCTTGCCCTTTCGTTACCGGCCGCGCGAGCTCGCGTACATCTCCTGGGTCGGGCTGCGGGGTGCGGTGCCGATCGTGCTGGCCATCGTCCCGGTGATGATGGGCATCCCCGACTCGCGCCTGCTGTTCGATGTGGCTTTCGCGGTGGTGCTGGTGTCCTTGCTGGTGCAGGGTGCGACCGTGCCGATCGCGGCGCGCTGGCTGAAGGTTGAGGTGCCGGCGCGCGACGAGCCTTTCGATCGGCGTGAGGTCTGGGTCGGCGACAAGGCCTCGCTCGATCTGCTGGAATACCGCGTTGCGGCGGGCTCCCGAGCGGAGGGCGTGCATCCGGACGACATCGCGGCAGCGCACGGCGAGCTGTCGGTACGCTGCGTGTCGCTGGTGCGCCGTGGCCGTTTGCAGGCCTTGCAGCGCGATACGCGCTTGCAGGCGGGCGATGCCGTCTGGTTCGCGGCGGCCGATGCCTACGCCGAGCCCCTTGCCAGCACGTTCAATGCGGGCGCATCCAACGAACTGTCGGCCAACGCACGCTTTTTCGGAGAGTTCGTGGTCGATCCCGACTGCCCGGCGGTCGACCTTGCCCAGGCCTATGGTTTCGAGATCGAGGCGGGAGAAGCCTCGCTTGCGCTTCGCGACCTGATGCTGCACCGGCTCGGACGACGTGTCGTCGTCGGCGACCGTGTTCGTATCGGCAGTTTTCTGCTTACCGTGCGCGACATGGACGAAGCCGGACGTGTCACCCGGATCGGTCTCAAGTGCCCGGATCTGTCTGAGCCCGACTGAGCACCGGCGGGGTGCTTCAGTGCGTCTGCGGGATCGGAATCGGAGCAGATTTCGCCTCGCGTCTCGCAGCACGCGTCGATGCTGCTAAAATTACGAGCTTTTTCGAGGCTCCAGCGATGACCGCTCGCATTATTGATGGCAACGCCCTTTCGGCCCGGGTACGCGGCGAAATTGCCGAACGCGCTGCTGCACTGACCGCGCGCGGTGTGCAGCCCTGTCTGGCGGTCATCCTGGTGGGTGAGAACCCCGCTTCCGCAGTGTATGTGCGCAACAAGGTGTCGGCCTGCGAGAAAGCCGGCATCCGCTCGCTGCGGCTCGATTACGCTGCCGATGTCGCGCCGGCCGAGGTCATGGCCAAGCTGGCCGAGCTCAACGCCGACCCCGCTGTGCATGGCATTCTGGTGCAGCTGCCGTTGCCGCCGCAGTTCGACGAAGCCGCCGTGCTCGAAGCGATCAGCGTGACCAAGGACGTCGATGGCTTTCACGCCGAGAACGTTGGCCGCCTGTCGCAGAACCAGGAAGCCTTCCTGCCCTGTACGCCGCACGGCGTGATGAAGATGTTCGAAGCCGAGGGCGTGACGCTTGCTGGCGCCGAGGCCGTGGTCATCGGTCGTTCCAATATCGTCGGCAAGCCGATGGCGATGCTGCTGACCAACGCCGGTGCAACGGTCACCGTGTGTCACTCGAAAACGCGCGATCTGCTCTTCCATACCCGCCGCGCCGACATCCTGGTGGCGGCCATCGGCAAGCCGCGTTTCGTTACCGGCGACATGATCAAGCCCGGTGCAACGGTGATCGACGTCGGCATCAACCGTCTGCCGGACGGCAAGCTGTGCGGTGACGTCGACTTCGAATCGTCGAAGGATGTTGCCGGTCTCATCACCCCGGTGCCCGGCGGAGTGGGTCCGATGACCATTACCATGCTGCTCGAAAACACCGTGATTTCCGCCGACCGCGCCGCTCGCGCCGCGGGCAAGTAAGTTTCAAGGACAAGATAATGAGTGATATGCAGCCGGTCGTCGGCATCATCATGGGCTCCAACTCCGATTGGCCCACCATGCAGGCTGCTGCACGGATGCTGGAAGAGTTCGGTGTGCCCTTCGAGGCACGCGTCGTCTCCGCCCATCGCACGCCCGATCTCATGTTCGAGTACGCCGAAAGCGCGCGCGGTCGTTGCCTGAAGGCGATCATCGCCGGGGCCGGCGGTGCAGCCCATCTGCCGGGCATGGTTGCCGCCAAGACCACGCTGCCGGTGCTTGGTGTGCCGGTGCAGTCGAAGGCACTGTCGGGCAAGGACTCGCTGCTCTCCATCGTGCAGATGCCCAAGGGCATTCCGGTCGCGACCTTCGCCATTGGTGAAGCAGGCGCAGCCAACGCCGGCCTGTTCGCCATTGCGCTGCTGGCCAACAACGACGCCGCCCTGGCCGAAAAACTCGACGCCTTCCGCGCCCGTCAGACGCAGTCGGTGCTGGACATGAAGCTGGACTGAAAGGCGCACATCATGATTCTTCCGCCCGCCACCCTAGGCATGCTCGGCGGCGGCCAGCTTGGTCGCTTTTTCGTTTCGGCTGCCCATGAAATGGGCTACAAGGTCTGGGTGCTCGACCCGGATCCGCACAGCCCTGCGGGTTTGCTCGCCGATCATCACCTGGTGGCAGCCTACGACGACTATGTGGCACTCGATGCGATGGCCGCAGAATGCGCGGCCGTGACCACCGAGTTCGAGAACGTCCCTGCGGATACGCTGGATTACCTCGCAAAGTTCATCCCCGTACATCCGTCTGCGAGTGCAGTGGCGGTGTGTCAGAACCGTATCGCCGAGAAGTCGTTTCTGGCGGAGAATGAAGTGCCGCACGGCCCCTTCGCCATCATCCGCTGCGAGGACGATCTTCGCGGCGCCGCAGACGAGCTGTTTCCGGCGGTGCTCAAGATTGCCCGCTTCGGTTACGACGGCAAGGGCCAGGCGCGCGTTGCCAGCCGGGACGAGGCACTTGCCGCATTTCAGCACTTCAAGGGCGAGCCCTGTGTGCTGGAGAAGATGCTCAAGCTCGATTACGAAGTGTCGGTGGTGCTCGCTCGCGACGAGGCCGGCACAGTGTGCTGTTTTGCAGCGGGCGAGAACCGCCATCGCAACGGCATCCTCGACATCACCGTTGCCCCGGCTCAGGCTTCGCCCTTTGTCACCGAGGCCGTACAGTTGCGCGCGCAGGACATCGCCGAGCGTCTGGCGGGCAAACTGGGCTATATCGGCACCCTCGGGGTCGAGTTCTTCGTCTGCGGCGGCGAACTGTTTGTAAACGAGATGGCGCCGCGCCCGCACAACAGCGGTCACCACACCATCGACGCCTGTGACGCCAGCCAGTACGAACAGCAGGTGAGGGCGCTGTGCGGTCTGCCGCTCGCCCTTCCGCGCCAGCATTCGATTGCGGTGATGGTCAATCTGCTTGGCGAACTCTGGTACGAGGACTTCAAAGGTCACGGCAGCTATCGCGAGCCCGACTGGTCTGTGCTGCATGCCGTGCCCGGCCTGCGCCTGCATCTGTACGGCAAGCACCACGCGCGTCCCGGTCGCAAGATGGGGCACTTCACCGTGACCGGCGACAATGGCGATCAGGTGCTCGCGCTCGCGCTGCAGGCCCGTGCAGCAATCGGCATCAGCGACGAATGAGCGCATCGAAAGCCGCGCCTGCCCCGGCGCGTGGCCTCATCGAGCCGCCCACGCTCACTGCCATTCAGCGCGCGGCCGATTTGCTGCGTGCAGGCGACATCGTCGGCATGCCGACCGAAACCGTCTACGGGCTGGGGGCGGATGCGCTCAACCCTGAAGCGGTCGCAAGAATTTTTGCGGCAAAGGGGCGTCCGGCCGATCATCCGCTGATCGTTCATCTGCCCGATGCCAGCCACATGACGCGTTGGGCCTCGAGCATTCCGAAAGAAGCGATTGCGCTGGCCCGCGCGTTCTGGCCCGGCCCGCTCACCCTCATCCTGAAACGCGAAGCCGGCGTGCCGGACGAAGTGACGGGTGGTCAGGATACGGTTGGCCTGCGTGTGCCCTCGCATTCGATCGCGCTCGCGCTGCTGCAGGTGTTCGACTCCGGCATTGCTGCGCCAAGCGCCAACCGTTTCGGCCGCATCAGTCCGACCACGGCCGCCCATGTTCAGGAAGAGCTCGGCGACAAGGTGGCGATGGTGCTCGACGGCGGCGCCTGTGCAGTGGGCATTGAGTCCACCATTCTCGACTTCTCGCGCGACACACCCGAGATCCTGCGCCCCGGCGCGATCACCGCAGACGACATTGCACGCATCATTGGCCGTCGGCCGCGCGTGCGTGGTGAGGCCGATGCAGGCAGTGCCGCTGCGCCGAAGGCCGGGCCCGATGAGAATACGCCCCGCGTGTCAGGTGCCCTCGCTGCACACTACGCACCGGCAACTCCGCTCAAAATGCTGGCCGCTGCGCAACTCGTTGAAGAGGCCGCAACCCTGGCAGGGGAGGGCAGTCGCGTAGCCGTGCTGGCCCACTCCGTCGCTGATCCGCATGATGCACGTTTCATCTGGCATGCAGCGTCGGCTGATGTGGCCGCCTACGGGCACGATCTCTATGCCAGTCTGCGCGAACTCGACGCCAGCGGTGCAGACTTCATCCTGCTCGAAGGGCTGCCGGCGGACGACGCCTGGCGAGCCATCGCCGACCGCCTCGGCCGCGCTGTCGTCGGCTCGGGTGCTGACCAGGATGAAACCTGACGCCGAGGCTTCCATTCAAGCGGGTGAGTTCATATAATATTCGCTCGATGGGCCGATAGCTCAGCTGGGAGAGCGCCGCGTTCGCAATGCGGAGGTCGTGAGTTCGATCCTCATTCGGTCCACCACGAACAAGTCCGGAATGTTCCGGAGATGTTGTGCCGTTAAGCATAAAGTGGCCACCAGGCCAATTTATGCTTTATTTCACGATTGGCCATATTTTGGTTTATCGGGTGCGGCATAGTAATCTGACGGGTTTGCTTCCGCGGTCTGTGACCGCGGCCGCAGCAAGAGAAAAAAAACGGGACCTCGCGGTCCCGTTTTGCTTTCTAGGTGAAGTTTGGGTCAGCTGCGACGGCTGTCCATTACGGTGGCGATGTGGCTGAAGATGCCGGGCACTGACTGCGCCTCTGTATCGAGTCGATACCAAATGTCCCGCGCGCTCATTCCCTCGTAGCCTGCAGCCAGGCGCTCGTCGAGCACCTCTCCAATCTGTGATTGCAGGCGAGTCTGCCGTTGTTCGCCGCGGGCGGCGCGACGCCGGAGGTAGCGGTCGGCAATGGCACGAGCTTCTGCATTTGCCTGCAGGTAGAGGTTCTTGCGGTCGACGCCCAAGCGCTCGCTCGCCTGATTTACTGAAATCGCCTCGGGCTCCTCGAGCATGGCGCGAAGTTGAGCCCGGATGTGCTCCCAGTCGAGTTCTCTAGACTTAATACCGGCCCTGGGCGATTCGGGCATCTCGATGGGCAACTGCATCGGCACAAGGGGAGGCTCCCAACCTTCAACGTCGCCCGCGAACAGCCTGTCCAGGCCGATACCGCCGTGTCCGGCGATAGTGAGCCAAGCCTTCAGAGAGGGGATTCCGCCCTTGTTGAGCCAGTGCGAGATGCCGCTCTTCGAGAAACCATATCGGCTCGCGAAGTTGCTCGGTCGCCCGTCAGCCATTCGCTCGATGACTGTTTCCAACAGGGGAACTAGGCCATGGGATGCAACCTTCGGGGGTTCCTGAAGCATCAGCCCAACTTGACGGGCCACCCACAGGTCCTCCGGTGATGCCGGCTCAGTTTTCGCATCGCCCAGGAATCCGCCGCAAGACGTACAGTAGCCCGGCACCACAATCGTCGAACGATTCCGAACGTTGCTGCGCTCGCAATGCGGGCACGTGGAAGTGAGTTCGACCTTGTGGCGCTGGCATACGTCGACCGGTGCGATGTCCCACGACAGACGAAGATGAGGGGTGGTCCCGTTGGTCTTGTCTTCGGCCAGGCAGCACGGACACCAACGGTCCGATTTCGGTGCCAGGCCCGGGGTGCCCAGGATGCCGCGCCAAGGCGACAGGGTGTGCCGGTCCAGCGCCCCGACGCCAGTCAGTTCGGACAGCCAGGCCGCCCACTGCTCACTTTCCGGCGACATACTTGACAGGTTGCGCTGGTGCCAGCCGTATTTCTCGCACATCGCATTGTCGAATCGCTCGAGTACCCAATCGGCGAGCTTCTGGGCCGTCATGCTGTGGGAGAAGGCTAGGCGGCAGAAATAGCTGGTGAGGCTTTCAACGTCCGGTGTGCCTTGTCCCAGCGGGGCCAGGGCGTGGAGCGTCGAGCGCGGATTGTGCACTTTGCTCATTACGCGACCCTCCGGCCGGCAGTGGTGTGTGGCGCAATCAGGTTGCGCTTGAGCCCCGGTGCGATGCGCTCTTCGCCCTCGACGATTTCCCGCAGGATTTGGGTCACCTGGGCTTCGGTGAGAAGGGCACTGCACAGGGTATCCTCGGACCACCCCCGGCGGCCGACCAGCAGGTCCAAGCGAACCAGCACGTCACGCAGTATGCCGATGCAGCCGAGGGTGTTTTGGTGGAACACCTCGGCGTACTTCAGCAGGTCGACCTGCTTGAGCGCGGGCAGCGACAGCCCGAAGTGCTTGAGGCAAGCACGAAATGCGCGGAGGTCGTCTGTGACGTCCTCGCGGTAGCGGCTGAAGTGGATGATGTGCGAGCGACGCGCGAGCTGACCGCTCAGCGAGATGAGCTCGAAGAGGTCATAGGAGCCCATCAGAATCCACTGAACTCCGCACTCGTTCGACAGCGATTTGAGCGTATCGAATTGCAGTTCCAGCAGGCTGGGATGGCACTGGCGGGCAATGTGGGCGGCTTCATCGACCACGATGAAGCGCGTCCCGCGGCTTTTCAGAGACCGTTCGACCGACGTGCGAAGACCGGCAAGGCTGTTGGGATTCGTGCCGCGGGGGCGCACCACTCGCCCCGTGCCGGGGTCGATGCCGTAGGCCGTGCGCGGCACATCGAGCTCGTATTCAAGTTCATCGAGGATGCGCTTGAAAAACAGCCGCCACGAAAATTCGCGCTCACCGGACGCCGGCGCCTCGACCCGTATCGCGGGGATGTAGCCAGGATTCGCGGCAAGGTCCTCCGACTGGTTCTTCAGTTCGGTCTCGACGAGGAAATTTCCGAGCGTCGTCTTGCCCGCACCCGTAGGGCCGCAGAGCAGGAGGAGGTCCGCACCGTCGCCCGCTTCAAGTAGTAGACCGCATTCATCGATGGCCGAGGCGATGCGGGGGTGACGGATACGGTGACCGGTCAGGTGATGATGGTCGGTCGATGCGTTATTCAAGTGAGTAGTCATCATGGTTTCTCTCAATGATTAAAAGGTGTCGAATTCGGGAAGGTCCAGGGGATGCGCGGCTTCGAGCGACAGCCCCGTGGACGAGGCCGACGTAATGGCGGGGATGTCGCTGGCTACAGGGGCGGCCGAGAGCTGGACCGCGCTGGGGAGTTGGGATGCGGGTATGGGCTTGGCAATCGCGCCGATGCCAACCGACCCGTACAGTTCGCGGTTTTCGCGTTGACGCTCCAGGGCGAGCTCCGCTGCGCCCTTGGGCGTGAACACTCGCAGGAACTCGGCAAGCTGCTGAGTTGAGACCTCGTCGTCGTCGCGCAGGCGGTAATGGCTACGCATCTCGGTCGAGAAGAGCTCGCGCTCCTTCTCCGTGAGCTGACCCAACGCGGTGAGCGATTTACACTGCGCTGCCACCCAGCGCTTGTCGATTTGCACATAGACGGTCGCGCTATCCCACGGGTCGTAGCGCACGGGGAGGCTGCGGCCGTGCAGCTTCGGGTCGCGAAACTCCGGGCACCAGTAGTGGTAGTTCGAGTGGACTTTGATGCCACGCTGGCGGTCGACTTTGCGTTGCCCCAGTCGGCCCACCGTCGGACACGTCAGGATGAGAAAATCCTTGGTCAACGTGACGATGCGATGTGTGCGATTACCTGACGATGTGATGCTGCGATTGAAGGCTTGGCAAGGGCTCACGCCCAGCGCAGCGTGTTCAGCGTTGTCGTAATAAATGAACGCCCAGTATTCGATGCCGAGGTATAGAGACTCCAGCGTCCATTCGGCAAGGCGCGAGGGCAGAAACTTGCCGGTGGTTTGTCGCACATCCTTTAACGCTTTCGTGTTGCCCGCTAAGTTGTGGATGTACTCTGTGTGAATGCGTCCAAAGATGCGTTCCATGACCGAACCGTGGCGCGGACGGCCGGCTGGCCGGTAGCGGACGTGAATGCGCATCAGTGCGGCAAAATTCTTGAAATCCTCGCTGCGGAAGTCCGCTCCATTGTCGACGACGATGAACTGAGGCAACCGACGATGGCGACGGACGATGTCACGCAGGAGCATCATGTTCGAGCGGTACGACGGCGGGTCGTACGAGAGATAGATGCCCACAATTCGCCGTGTGAAGGCGTCGATGGCGAGCGACAGCCATGGCCGACCGAGCGACTTGCCGGTCTTCAGTGAGACCAGCTCGATATCGAGCTCGGTGTGGTCCATATGTACATACTGAAGCGCGCGGGACCCATGCACCGGGGTATCGGCATAGAGCACGTTCACGAACTCTGCATTTTGGTACGCGACCCGATTACCGTGCCGGGCCCGGTCCTGTTGCTGGCGGGGGCGTGCCTTGATACGGGCGATGAGCGTGGGGTAGGATGGGGCGCGTATGCCGCGGGTTGCGCACAGCGTCTTGAGCTGCGCGTGACAATGCTTTGGGTTCGGCGCGTGACTTTTTTCGAATTCCGTGCGGATGACTTCCTCCATCGCAGCTTCTTGCTCGGAACTCAGACGGGGGCTACGGTTGCCGCGGTCGCGCAGACGGGGAACCAGTGCGACGAGTTCGTCCGTGCCGCTTACCTTCGCAATGGCAAGCGCCTTCAGTAGCCGCCTCTGGGTCCGATTGGGGTTTGTGATGTTCTCGAGGTTGGAGCTGCGGTTGAGCGCCATCCGCAGCTCGTTCTCGGTGAAGTCGGATAGGCGAACTGACCCTTCGGTCCCGAGGCTTTGTCCGACCATAAGAACGTTTTCGGCAACGGCAAGCTTCTCCAAAGTCTCGAGCGAGACCTCAACGGATTTATGGTCGTCGGATTGGAGGACGGCCTTGTTTCCCCCGACCATAAGGACGGTATATGGCTGCTGGTCGTACATCAGGCGAGCACCGACGGTAATATCCACCGTGCCTAGGGGGGCGAACGGCGCTGGAAGCCGGCGTGCGTGTTCAAAATCGCGGACTGCGGTATCGCGAAACACGCGGCATCGGGTCGGTTCGCTCAGTGCCGCATGGTCGATATCAGCGACAATCAGCCCATCTGCAACGAGTTTGAAAATGTCATCGGGGCGACACTCCAGTCGCTCGTACAGTTCGGCCAGGTACAACGTGGCGTCCTGCGCGAGCGCTTCCTTAACGCGAAGCTCGACCTCTACCTGGCAGGTCGGTGCCGCAGGGTCAAGGTAGTCCTCAAGGAAGAGCGTGTTCTCGACGCGTCGCTGGGGGATGTCGTGGTCGCTCAGGATACGATAACCGATACCTCTCTCGGCGAGCCACTGCTCGATACCATCGGACCGCCAGCGGTTGTCCGCGTCGAGCTGATAGCGCCACGGCTTGCGCTGTGCGAGGCGCTCGAGCTTCGACCACGGTTTACATTCTTCGAGCCAGACTTCACGCTCGGTGATGACCAAGAAGTCAGGGGTGTGGTCGACAGCATGGATTTCGCCGTCCGCATCGATGACCTCAAACGTCAGCCGGCAGGGTTGCGGAAAATACTCCAAGACCTTTGGGTTGTGCTCGTGGCCGACCGCGGCAGGGAACTCAAGATGGCGGCTTTCCGTTTCGACGGTCCGCTGCATCTTCAGGCTCTGGTAGGGCGTGATGACGTTTCCGCCCCCCTTGGAGGAGACTTTTCTTACCGGAGCGTACTTTGCGGCGTCGAGTATCAGTCGCCTTCCGGCAGCTGGAAGTCCAAGCCGGTCGAGTAATCGCTCGCGTTCGGGGGTGTCAAGCATTTCTTGCCTCCATGTTGGTTGAGTGGAGGTATAGAAAGGCGCATGGATGATGTGCCAAAATTGACTCTAAATAGCTTTTTCGGCTACTTGAATTGAGGTGCGGTCGATGATGAGAGCAGGCAGGGGACGCCCTATATCGGTTGATGTGGCGAACGGTTTGCCGGGAGTCCAAGTGCCAGTGATGGAGGAGTGGGGGTTTGTGGCAGAGCGGCTGATAAAGCGTGGGATGCTTCAGCGCGGGTGGGGCTATCGTGAGTTGGCGGAAGCCTTGAATGCCAAGAGGATTCCAGGTAGTGCTACGGTCATTAATCGACGCATCAATCGTGGCAACTTCAGTGCCGCGTTCCTGTTGGTTTGCCTGAGCATTCTTGGAAACGAGTCGGACCTTGTCGATGCCGTCACTGCAAAAGATGGTGTCGGCAGCAGTGCGAAGGGTGCAACGAAATGAGCGCCAGCAGGAGTTAGCGCATAGTCTGACCGGGCCCTCGCGGTAACCGTGTTTAACGACCTTGTTATTCTTCTTTTCCGGTTTTCTGATGGCGCACATTCCCCGAGCTCCATTTTGTGGTCTGTTCACAAAATGGCGCCTCGGAGCTCATAGGCCCGATTGCCTGCGTTTCAGGTTTCGCTACCGCAGTAGCTGTGTCTAACTCTAGTCCATGTTTTATGGAAGAAAAGGTTTTCGCGTTTGAGCGCTGCATCTGGACGCATAGTCTGGTAACTACCCCCGGCTATTCAGTGCTCTCGAAGCGCACCATTTGTATCGAGTGAGTATCCACGGGACTGTTCTGTCATTGGCTGGGAATTGCGGAATTGTTGAGTTTGCGTAACGGTCCCGTGCGCCACGGTGGGCTCCCGGTGCGTCATGAGGTGCGCGCTGCGCACTATGTCGCACACTGGCTGGAAGTCGGAGAGCCATGCCGCGAGATTGGGATTGTTGGTTGTGGGGTGTCAGCTCACCGTGGGCGTAGCAGAGGGCGTGCGAAAGCGGCGCGTGGGTGGTTTGATTAAATGATTAGTGATTAGGCGTGTGGGTATCCGCCGAAATGTTCCGTCGTGTTGGTACATATTTTCTCTCTGGCGGCTGACAGCCGTGTTTCGAAGCCAAGTGAAATGTGGGGCCACGACAAGTAGTGCGTGTCTCGGGGCCAAGTAATCCGTGTATTAACGCCAAGTGGCGGTGGGCATGGACGCCGATTTAGGTTCGTTATGCATGGTCTGCGCGCTATACGTCCAAGTGGGTACTCGATTCCCCTTGGAGACGACAAATGCAAATAAATACTCAAAACACAAATGACCGGCACCGGGCGGGCTCAGTGCAGATGAAAATCTGGCTGCCTGAGGACCTGAAAAACGAGTTCACCTCGCTTTGCGCACTGCAGGGCGTCTGTGCGTCGGCGGTCCTTCGTGGATTTCTGGCTGCATACATTCAACGAGCTACGGACGCGCAGCATGGCAATACGACGAACCGCTGAGCAGGTTTCCGAGCTTCTGGCGCAAGCCTCGGGCGCGCGGCGGGCAGCGGAGTCAGCACAGGATGGCTGGACTCAAGACCTTGCTTGTGCGGCGGCGGCAACCGTCGAGTCTTCCGCGCGCAGTCAGCTACGCAAGATGAAGGCCGAGGAGGAGGCGGCGGTGCTAGTGCTTGCTGACAACGCCTCTGTGAGCGAGGTGCGCCAGGCCCGCCAGCGCCGGGCGATACGTCGCGGAGAGGACGTCTATCTGCCTTCGTGGCGGGAGGCGACCGTCGGTATCCCGAATTTGTTCTTGCGCTCGTCCCTGTTCGCGGCCGCTGGGGTGAGCGACAAACCGTTGATGGACCTGGAGATTGCATCGCAGGGCGACACGGCAGTGACACTCACAGGGCATCCGCTTGGTGATTACGACCGCCGCGTTTTTGCGGCCTGCCTGAACTACTATCGCGACGACCGCCCGCTTTGCCCTGGGGGTGACCTGCGTTGGGTGAAGGTGACGTTCTGGCAACTTTCACGTGACCTTAAGGTTAGCTACTGTGCCAATACCCACCGCGCAATTCGAGACAGCCTGATTCGACTTAACGCCGCACATCTGCGCGTACGGATGAGAAGGGTGGATATTCCGATGCCACGGCTGATTGATGTCGCGTTCGACGATGGTTACCGGGGGCGCGGGACGCCTGATGGGCAACTGAAGGGAAGTGACGTTATTTCATTTCGCGTGCTGGAGTCGATGGCGCGTCTTTTTGGTCCGGCGGACTGGAGTGCAGTCAGTGATGCTGCACTGCATAATTACTCAGGGCTACCGGCATGGCTGGCGGCCTACTACAGTTCTCACGCCAAGCCGTATCCGGTGAAAATCGATGACCTTTTTCGTTGGAGTGGCGCAGTTTGTGAGCTCCGGGAGTTTCGGCGGCGGCTGAAGCGTGCGCTTGCGCGGCTACAGTGCGAAGACGTGCCAGAGACTGTGCGTGTATCGGCGTTCGAGCTCACTGACTGCCATCTGACGGTAGCGCTTGCCAGGTGGCACTTGCCACGTCCATAGGCGGTGGCGCCGGAGGCAACTTCACCAACCGACTCGTTGAGGATGGAAGGCAGGCGCGTCGTATTCATGCGTACGGGTGCCGGCGCGCGCTGATACGCTCCGTACGCTCTCGTGCAGGTCTATCAATTTGGGGCACCGCTCCGTTAGGATAGATTCATTGCATCTGCATCAACAATCTTGATTGGCATAGACGCTGCGGATAGCAAGACTATCAGTGTATTTGCCTTTCAGCACTGCAGACTTCAACTGGCAGCAATACGATAAGGCCCGGCCGTTCCTGATGGCGCACGAGTCGCACGTTGCGCTTCAGAGACTGCGCCGCAACCAACCACTGACACCAACTGACCTGATTGAGCTTGAGAGAATGCTGCTGGAAGCCGGTGGCTCGCCCGAGCTTATTCAGGAAGCGAAAGAAAAGAGTCACGGACTCGGCATCTTCATCCGCTCCCTGGTCGGGCTTGACCGTGAAGCTGCGATGCAGGCCTTCAGCGAGTTCATCAGCGGCTCGACCGCCACGGCAAACCAGATTGAGTTCATCAATCTCGTGGTCGAGGAGCTTACGCAAAACGGCGTGATGGAGACGGACAGGTTATTTCAATCGCCATTTACCGACTTCAACGCGCAGGGCCCGCTTGGGATATTTCCGGCCGCGACCGTTTCACAGATTGTGCAGGTGTTGGAGGGGATTCGGGAGCGGGCTGTGGCCTAGCTGAATCGCATATGGAAGGTGGAGAGTCGATGAGCACCGACCAACAGCTCAGCAAATTGCTTCTTCTAGCTTTGTGATTGCGGGTGAGTGAATCATCTAGAGTGCTTCCGAACGCGAGGGCATCCTTCAACTATTTGGGGTTGCTGCCACTACGCTGCTGAGTGCCGCCTTTCCGGCCAGCTTTTTTCTTTACGCCCTCCTTCTCGCTTTGTCTGGCAGCGCGGAAGCTCTCCTTGGAGGTTGCATCGATGCCGATGACGCGGAGGTAGACTGAGCTGTCTTCAATTTCCTTTTCTCGCGCCTTCTTCTGCAATATGCGAAGCAGCTCGTCAAACCCAATCGTTTTTTTCCCTGTAACCCACTTACGTGGCTTCTGTAGCACCAGTACGAAGAAGCCAATCTTCGAGTTCGGCGCCATCATGTATTGGCCTTGCAGCTGCTTCTCCAGTGCCTCGACGTAGTCCGCAAGAGTCCACCGGACCGACATCTTGAGTTCGATAGTGGCCCGAAGCGACCCTATTTGACACAGGACGTCCCGGCGCGTCATTTCTGGGAGTATTGGTTCGAGGGTAACGACGTAGCGGCTGTTTGCGATGTGATTTAGCTCACTACCCAGCAGCGCTTGGAAGTCTTCCTCAAGCGCAAGGCCGTCGTTGTTGGTCTTGATGCGATTAAAGTTCAGAGAGTTAAAAAAGCGGCGAAGACTGAAGTCGCCCGTTTCAATTTGGCTTTTGACTGCTAGTAAGTCGGATTCCACGGCCATGGCAAACTCAATGTATTCAGATACTTTCGGGGCGAAACTCCTTTCGAACTCGGCGTACTCAGTCTGTGGAATCGGGTTTTTGGCGTACTGCTCCTCGCGCATCATGAACTGAATATGTCTCAGGTATTTCGCTCGGTAGCCGGAGGCGTTTTGCCTTAACTCACTTAGTACCTCATAGGCCCGTTCGGACTTGGCGTGCGAGATGGCGGGGATTATCGAGTTGCGCAGGCGCTCCGCGTGTTCACGCTGACCTATCGAGTAAACTCGGCCTGCTTCGTGCTGGATGTCGTCCTCCTCCCGGACCACCGAGTGCACCCAGACGTAGAGCATCTTCAGTGTGTCAAGACCAACACTCCCCTTTTCGGCGACCTGCTTAAGGTTTGCTTCGCGGTCTTCACCCACGTGTGCCGCCAGAGCAAACATGAACGCCTCCGCTGCCATCGGGTTTTTCGCCCGCCAAGCGTCCCAAAATTCACTAAAAGTCCCAGGATAGTTCCACAGCCAGAAGCTGCCCCAAACGACCGCGTTTGAACGCCTTTGCTTCAACTCGCGGCTCTGCTTCTCCGATTCTTGCAGTTCCTTGTGGGTCTCCGAATCCACGACTGCCCCATTAGCGTCGAGCACACGAGACTGGTCATCGAATGCCGACACCACGCGGCGGTATGCTTCCGTCTCGAATGTAGCCTGGTCAATGACATCATTGGTGGCAGCTGCAACCTTCAGGGCCGCTTCGGAGGTGTACTTGGAAAGCATGGGATTTCTCAGAATGTAATCCCATGCCGGGCGGGCGAGGCTTTGCTGGACGCCGATGGGTGATTCGTCGAGATGCCGAATCAGGGTCTCAGCCTTGTCCAGTGATAGCTGTCCGTTGCCCGCTCGCGCCAAGATAGTGCTTAGCTCCTGCGTTGACACCTCCGCGTGAGTGCGCACGAGGCTCCAAAACCACTTTGGGTAGCCGTTAATTTCGAACTGCGCGTATCGAATGGCTTTCCGAACTTCCTGTTCGCCGAGTGCCGGTAGCTGGGACCCATCGCCTAGGTCAAGATGCAACCCTTGCAAACCTGCGATTGTGATGTTGTAGGTTGAGTTGGGCTCGTTCTCGTTCCACTTCGGGTCCTTGCTTCGCCACAAGGTACTTAGACCTAGCCGAACAGCTTGCGCAATCTCGCTACCAGTCGCCTGCTCGAAGAGTGCGAAGTTACATTCGCCGCAACGTGCCTCCTGAATAGTTTGACTTAACCATCGGGCTACCCAAGCTAGAGCGCTCTCGTTGGAGGCATCTCGAAGCCCGTCGAGCATGCCGAGCAGGGCGGTCTGAGATTCCGCGTCTACTATGTGGTCCGGGTCACGCGGCTTTCGCGGCTTGCGTGGAGGCTCGTTCGATTGCCTCCTCCGCGTCTCAATTAGCTCAGTGAAACCTGGTTCGCCAACTTCCGTCTCGTCTCCGTCGACGAAATGGTAGATGCATTGATGCATGAAGAGCGCTTTGGCGATGTCGTCAGCCGTCTTGTCGGTTCGGTGTATTAGCCCCCGAAGGACCTCCAGGCGGACCTCGCTATTTGCTTGCAGCGCAGTTCGTAGCTTAGCCCTATCAGCGCTTCCGAGGTAGCGCTTGCTAACAGCGCGATTGAGCACTAGGCAAAACTTCGCAATGTGCGATGGCGTTTTGACGGCGCGCTCGATAACAAGCGCGAGCATGTCCATAACGAGTTCGACGAACCTCTCGTTTGCCCAATACTCTTCAGTCCTGCGGCCGTCAGCGACATCCGATTTCACGAGTCGCAGCAGCAACGAGCGAGTAAGTTTGTACAGGGCGTCATCTGTTGCATCGTGCGCCACACTGCGCGTGAGCACCCAATTAGTGGTGAATCCTCCCCGCCCCCTGCGAAACTGCGCAGCCGTAATTTCTGATATCGCCCGGGCATCCAAAGCCTTCCAGGCTAGTTCAGCTAGGAGTCTAGCCACACGGGACTCAGGTATCTCAGGTCTATCCCGCAGAGCTGCTCCCAAGGCGAGGAGGTCGTCCCTCCGGCCCAACGCTAAGATGTAGCCCATGTCGAGCTGGTCATCTAGTAGTTTTCCGTAGTCCCTGCCATGAGAATCAAGCACCGTATCGCGGAAAACATCTAGGCGTGCATGCCCGGCGATATTCAAGAGCGCATTCTTGGCGTGCCAATCGGCGCCGTACTTTTCGAACAGCGCCACGAGTATCGATTCAATGCCTGGTTTGGCCGCTTGCCAATAGTTTTCGGCCGTAAGCGTGTAGTACGAGCGCCCGAGCGAATCGCCTTCTTCGACGAGACGCTTGATGGTGCGCTCGAGTGCATCCGAAGCCTCGGTAAGCGGCAGATGGGGGTTTCTTAGGTCGCCGAAGAACGCAACTGCTTGAGGTTCGATGACTAGGAGTTCCCGACGGCAGTGCGTACAGAAGACTGCCAACCATCCGGCTAAAGCAAGCAGGGGACGGTAGACGCCGCACTCCCCTGTGGTTGAGCGCCAAGTGAAGTTGGCGAGCAACCGACGAGCATCTTCGGGAGACTTGACAAGGGAGGCAAGCCGCCGGGCAGCGAGAAAAGGTAAGAGTTCATCCGGGTATAGCTTGACCTGATGCTGTCCTGAGTCAATGAACAAGCGTGAGCCGAGTAGATATGCAAGGGAATGTTCCGACAGAAGCGAGGCTATGATGGGACGAGCGGAGAGCACGCCATCGCGATAGTGCAGTGCCTTGGATGAAATCTCGATGTTGAGGAGCTGACACACTGCTGAGGCGCTGGCTAGGCGCTCGATAGCTTTCTCGAGGCTGTCAGGTGGCGGGCTACCTACTCTGCACTCTCTGGGGTCGGTGCGCTGTTGTTCCTGAACAGCGTTAACCATCTTTTTAAAGACCTGAGTGAGGCACTGAGGCTGATTTCGAACCGGGTCGATATGGGCAAGTACTTCCAAGCTGCCAGGTCCTTCCGCAAGGCGGTCGAGTCCGTACTTCTCTGCAGCGTTCAGCGTCTCCTTGGCTTGATGCATACCACAATGATTTTCCAGGTAAACCGTTGCGGCAGCTTTGTCCAATGGTTTCAATGCAAAAACTTTGAGGCATTCTTTTGCAAGGGCCTTGTTCGCTGTCTTGCTGGCCGCGTCCGAAGATGCGACATCGCCTATTGCGGGGTCGCCAGCATCTGCTTCCGTTGACGTAGATGACGCCCGTTCTATTTCGATGCCATCTGCTGAAGCTGCGGCGACTTCTTCAAAAGCAGCACTGAACTCATCTTCATCGGATGAGTCTTCGCTCGCCCCTGTAAACAGGGTGGTGCGAAGCTCGGCTTGGAGTAGGGCTAGTACATCTTGTGTGAGTACGGCCGGCCGGGAGGCCAGGACCCACTTGACGTTCGTGGTCGGCCAATCGAGCGCCTTGCTCAGGCGCCGTAATGCTTTCCGAATGCCATCCTCCGTGCCGAGAGACGCTTCGTCCAAAGAGTCGACGAACACTGTTAATTCGCCACCGGATTGCGTCCAAGCAGCAAAAGCGTCGCGGTCCTCAATCTCTAATGCGTCCTCAAAATCGTCTTCCCCGAGGACATTATGTAGAGCAGCGTAAATGGCGAGCTGGCCGTGGGCGCGAACTGACTTGCTCTTAGCCTTGAGTTCCATGGTCTTGCCAAAGTTGGCTCGGCCTACAATGACAGAGAAGCGTCCTTCCAGCACCTTGTCCCAGGACAGGTACTTGCCCTGCATTTCAGGTGCGAACAGCTCTGAGGGAATGTACTTTGTCAGTAGGCCAAAACGGCGGTCAAGGTCAAGATATTCGTTCATGACATCAATCTTACCGACGACACGCACCCTCGTCATTAAAATGGCATGGGCATGGCCGCGCAATGCACACCATATGACTCCGGAGTGTGCACTGCCTTACAGGAGGGCGCGATGAGGAACTAAGCTCATTGGTGTGTTTTTGCTTCAGGAGAGGCGCGTTTGTTCAGCCAGGTAGCATGTGACTTCGTCCACGTTTTTCAGGATGATTTGCTGTGCCTGCGGCGTGACCGCTTGGCGTCCCTCAAACCCAAGGTGCTTGAGCAGGTAGAAAAGCAGCGCTTGGCGGCACTCAAGACGTGCCTCACCGCCCTCCATTCCGTAATCGAGCTCGACGACTTTGCGCTGTGCCGGTGGCAAGCCGGGGTGCGGTGCGATAACCAGAGTGACTGGGGTGTTCCAGGCGTGGTCATCTGAAGGGGAGACGCTTGATGCGGTTCCCGACCTGATGCTGAGTATCCGAGCAATCACGAAATCGCGGAAGGACTTTCGCATTTGGCAGAATGCCCGAATATGCCAGCGGTAGCCGTCAAAGCCCATTGCGTGAGGTGAAAGCGTTCTTGCCTGAGGCTTCTCGCTCGTAAGTGATTGATACTCCACGTAGACCGTCTCACGGTTCCTAATGGCGAACAGAAGTTTGCCCAGTGTCTCGGCAGAGATGACCCGCGTGGGGACGGGCGTTATCCCGACAGGCGGCACCCATCCGAGAAATATGCTGCCCTCCGATGATATGGCGGAGGCAGATACGAGCAGGTCGTTCAGGTATCGCTGTGGATTGTCGGTATGGAATAGCGGTGCGAACGGGGTGCTACACAGGTAGGTTCGCTCGCTAGAGTCGTATCGGATGTTGTTTGGGGCGAGCTCCGAGTATCTGGCGATGTCGAGCGATGCCTGGGGCACTGAGATGCCGAAGAACTCGATAAGGTCGGACCGATTGAGCCGACCGTCCCATTGCAAGCGGTATTCGATGAACTCAAGTCTGCGCTCCTGGCTCCAGCGCCTTGATGTGTGTGCGGTGCCGGATGGGATGCCGACGGCAGGGGGTGTGTGCTTGGTCATGGAGCAAGTCTATCGGTTGTATAAAAACTATACGAGTCTAGTTTTTATACCTACAATGCCAATGTGATTTGTTCGATAGTGTGTGCTCTCCCGGATTTCCACATTCGAAATGGACCAAGCTGCTGAACTGCCGCGCTTTGAAGACGCCGCCTCCGCTCGTGACTCCGTAGTGGAACTGCTCGACCTTACGAAGCAGCAACGGAATTTGCTCCTGCTGAGGCCGTTTTTTCAACTCGAACTCAGCAAACATAGTATCGGCACTGAATCGGCTGGTACTGCGCCGCTGTTCAAGGACCTCGATACGCATTATCTGGTGCTGACGGCACTGGACCAGATGATGGAAGGCACAACCATCCACATGGGCTGCACGCCAGCAGAGCTCATTGACGGGCTGATGGCGGTCGCGTCGGTCATGAAGCCCAGTCTCACCGCACCGCAGGCGCGCCGAGTGGCGGAAGCTATCCTCGATACCCTCGACAACAAGGCAAATGCTTATCGCGAGTTTGCCTTCGATTTCTTCGATGGGCCTGCCCGCCAGACGAGGACAATTCGATTCCGGCTCGTCAGTTACGAACCAGACCTCGAGGACGTTTACCGCTATCGCCCGACGGCCGAAGGCTATCTTGTGTATCTCGGCATGCTCGACCTTGCGCCTGAAGATGCACAGGAACTCATGGAGAAGATGCTCGACTTGTTGGTTAAGCGCGGGCGATTCGATGTGGCGCTTGAAATCGCAAAGCGGGCACGCACGCTCTCGCTTGAGTACCGGCAATTCATCCGCGACCGACTGACGCAGGCGTACCGTGCGCCTGGCTCGGTAAACTGGACGCGGGAGGTCGCAGGGAAGCTGATTGATGCGCGCGCCCACGTTGGTGCCCGCCAAGCTGAGGACCAGCGAATGACGGAGGCGGTCCGGGAGGCCTTGCAGTCTGCCGAGGACGCGAAGGCGCGACAGGACCTCTCCAAGCTGTTGAAAACCCTGCAGGGTGCCAGCGTGATTCGCGCGAATTTGGTGAGCGACATTACGGTCGCGCCAGACAGATTCCTGCTGGCGCAGCGCGCGCTCTTCCGCGCCCGCCGTCCGTCCGGTTTGCCGGACCTCGAAGCCCGTCTTCTGCCAGACCTGCTCAAGCTCGGCAGCGAGGTGCTGGCCGAGCACGCGGACCATGCCATCAGCGGGCTGTATCCGGCCAAGTGGCCCAAGGTCTACGGGCTGAACAGCGTTTTCGGTTTGCTCCTGGAGCGACGCGCGGAGGCCGTCGAGCCCGATGGTGAAGAGGGAGAAATCGAGCCCTTCGTACCGCCGCCCGAACAGTTCTCGCCGGCACTCATCAGCGAGGTGCAGGCCTGGGTGACCCGCAAGTTCGCGGAAGCGGGCACCTGCAGTCTCGACGCGCTACTGGCCATGGCCGAGACGGAAGGTCTTGACCGTGCCATGCAGCGCTGTCTCGTGCTCATGCTGTTTCGCAGCTACTCGCAGGCGGAAACGCTCTTTCCCTCCATGCGTGCTGAAGCCGACGGACGCTTCGAGCGCGATGTCGCGCAAGGCTCGAACCTGCGCTTCTCCCCACTCGACGGGACCTCGTCATGACAGCTTCAACCAGCACAGCGCGTAACGCCGCGCGCCTCGTCTATAAGGCCATCCAGCCTGCGCTCTCGCCGGTCAACGACCCGCACTACCGCGAGCTGCTCGACCTTTTTCGCGCGGAACCGAGCTTCGCTGCCATGGTAGAGGAGGTCGCCGACGGGCTCGAACTGTCGGTACTCGACTTCAGCGAGCGCGGTCTGGTCGTCGTGCCGGCCTCGCGCGAGAGCAAATTCGCCATGCGCATCGCCGACCTGCGTGCCAACCTCAAGCCCGACCAGAAGGCCGGACTCGTGCTCGCCCACGTGGCCATCGCGGCGGTGTTCTACCCGACCACGAGCGGATTGGAGGACGACAGCTTCGTGCCGCCGCCGGCGAGCCTCGCGCAGTTTCGCGACACCTTGCTGGCGCTGGCGCGACGCCTGAAAGACGGTGCCGAGGAGGCTGACCTCAAGGACGTCCCGGTCGAGCTCGCCCCGGGCTGGGAGCTCGTCTGTTCGATGCCCTTGATGCTGCCCGGCGCCCAGCGGGCGTCGCCCGCCTCGGTTACGGGTCTCATCGGCCTTGCGCTTTTGCACATGGTGGCCGGCGGCCTGGTGCGCGTCGACCGGGAGGCCGCCGACGATACGCAAGTGACGTACACCCCCACCCACCGCCTGCAGGTGCAGCTACGTGAGCTCACCTTGCGGCGCCTTTTCGAAATCGCCCAGACGGGCGCCACCGCAGGACGGGCCTAATCATGCAAAAGATTTCGCGCATCTACGTTGGCGGCTACGGCGTCGATATGGCGTGGTACGACGGAGTGACCTTTGACCTGACCGACCCCGCGACGGGGGAGCCCACCGACACCATCCTGAACCTCGAAAACGGTGGCGGGAAAACGACCCTGTTGAGTTTCGTGTTCTCGTGCTTCGACACCCCGTTAGAGCGCTTCCTCAAGCACATCCAGAATAAGAACCATCGTTTTACCCAGTATTTCGCGCGCGACGGCCAGCCCGGCATCGTCCTCATCGAGTGGGTGATGCCGCCGCGCACGGCGGGCGGCCAGCCCTACCGGCTGGTCCTCGGGCAGGCGGTCGCCGTGAAGGCGAGTGCCGAGCGCGATGAAGTCGAGCGCGTTTTTTTCAGCTTCGAGGCCAACAGCAGCTTGACCTTCGAATCGGTGCCTGCGCCGAAGCTCAACTGGGCGCCGGTGAGCAGCATGCTCGAATTCTCGCGCTGGATTCACGACGCACACAAGCACTCGCCGGATTTCTTCCAGACCCGGGTACAACACGACTGGCAGAAGCATTTGCGCGAGGAGCGCCTCATCGACGTCGACATGCTGAAGCTACAGGTGAATTTCTCCGCACAGGAAGGGGGCATCGACACCGGGTTCCTGACCTTCAACTCGGAGCCCGAATTCATCCGTAAATTCTTCGGCCTGACCCTCGACGAGGGGCTGGCGGCGTCCGTACGCCAAAGCGTGGTCGATGTCTGCGACAAGCTTCGGCGCAAGCCTCATCTGCAAAAATGCCTGACCGAGCTCACCCGGCTGCGCACGTCGCTGCTCACCTTTAACGATGCTGCAGCCGCCTATACCGTCGCCCACAGCGCTCAGGACACGGTGCTGCGCCGTGGGGCGGGGCTTGTGCGCGGCCTTGACGTCATGGCGCACGAGTTGCGGGAAGCTGAACGTGACGCGACCGCCAAGCAGGAGTCCCAGACCGTCCTGGCCAAGGAGAAGGAGAACCTGTCGAAGCAGCATGCCGGCGAGGCTACGACGCTGAGGCTGCTGCAGCTCACGCGCGCCCTGGAAGCCGCCACGGCGCGAAAGGAGTCGGCCCAAGGGAGCGTCGAGACCGCGCGGCTCACCCAGCTCTGCGTGAAGGCGGCCAAGGCGCGCGTTGAAATTGCCGCCTGCGAGACGCGCTTGACTGAACTGGAGGCGAGCGCCGCCGCGGCGCGCGAAGCGCTTGAACCCTGGCGGGACAAGGCAGAAACGCAAGGGGCGCTGCTGCGCCACGCGCTCCATAACGCCGAGCAGGCGCTGCGCGCCCAAGCGAGCGCAGCGGGCAATGAAGAGACCCAGGCGGGTGAGCGTCTCGGCACGCTCACGCAAGACCTGCGTAAGCTCGAGTCCGCCGTGCGTACGCTCGAGGCGGAGAAGGCGAGGCTAAAGGCGGACGAAGACAATTATCTCGCTGCGCTCGCTCAACTCATCGACGAAGGCGTGCTCAACGAGGGTGAGCCGACGTCGGCGGCCCTGTCGCGCTACGCTGAGCTCGCCACTAAGAAGCGCAGCGAGGAGCAGCAGCGCCGTGACCAGGCCGCGACGCTGCGGGAGCAGGAGCGCGATGCGCGCCGACGTGCTCAAGAAGCCGCGCTCGATGCCGCCAAGGCCGCAAACAGCATTGCTCAGCGCGAGACGTTCGTGGCCGAGGGCGAAGCCGAGCGCGAGAAGCTCTCGCAGCTGCCGATTCTGCGGCTGGTGGCCGAGGCCGACACGGCGGACCCCGATTCGCCGGCCTTGTTGCCCGCCCTGGAGCGACGCACGCTGGCCGAAGAGCGGGCCGTGGCGCAACACGCGGTGCAGCTTTCGACGCTTCAAGCAAGCCATAGCGCCATTATGGAGACCGGGGTTGCGGGCGGCTCGCGCGACGTCAATGAGGTCGTGTCGAGCCTTCGCGCACTGGGCGTTAAATCGGCCAAGCCTTTCAATACCTACCTCGCGCGAGCCATCCCCGACGCCGCGGCGGCCCGCGCTCTGGTCCTGAGCAACCCGGCGCGCTTCCTGGGGGTGTCGGTTGCGTCCAGCGAGCTCACGCGGGCCCGCGAACTCGTCGGACAGGCGTTGCAGCTCGATGCCCCAGTCGTGGTATCGGTGGCCGCGTTGGAGGCCGAGGTCGGGAGCGAGGACCGCTTCGTGCTGCCCGCCGCCGATGACGCCGCGTTCAACGAGGAGGCCGCTCAGGTCCTGCTCCAGCAACTCGATGCCAGGCTTGCCATCGCGGAAGGGCAGCGTGACGCTCACGCATTGCGCCACAAGGAGGCGGTGACCGCCCAGGAGCAGTTGCTCGCGTACGCCAAGCGCTTTAGTGGTGGTGCGCTCGCTCGTGCTCGGGCAGAGATTGAGCGCTTGCGTGCCGAGTCGACGGCCGCGTTGGCGCGGGCGCAGATGTCCGAAGAACAGGCCGATGAATATCGCGAGCTCGCCGACGCGGCGAGCCAGGCTGCGGCCGAGTGTGGTTATGCGGCGCAGACCGCCGAAATGCACCGGGCCGCAGTGCGCCGATTCAGTGAGGGGCACGACGTTGCCCGACCGACGCGGCTTGCTCGCCTGCAGGCCATTTCCATTGAGCGCGCCGAGCAGGATGCACTTGAGACCCAGCTCGAAGCCGAGCGGGGCAACGTCGCTCTGGCCAAGGAGACTGCTTTCAAGCGCAAGTTCGCACTCGAAGGCCAGGCGGCTGAGCGGCTCAAGGAGCAGCAGGAGGTCATGTACGGGCGAGAGGGCTTCCCGGCCGAAGAACGATTGCGAGCGCAGCCGCAATCGCTGGATGTGCTGCGCACGCTCTATGCCGACGCGGAGCGGACCTACTCGACCGAGGCCAGCCAGCGGCTGGGACTTCTTAGTTTGCAGGAGGAGCAGGCGCGCAAGGGGCTCACCGAACGGCAGCAGGCCTTTGCGGCGGAGTTCGCCGGGATGCGCCCAGAGGACTACGAGGTCTACCTTGATACGACGGATTTCGCCGCTCGCCTGCGACAGTGTGCCGACACGCTCACCCAAGCCGGACATGCGCTGAGAGATGCGGACCGCGACGAAACGGAGGCTGCGACGGAACGCAAGGTGTTCCGGAAGGACAACCCCCAGGTCGAGCCGGCCACGCCTGAAATGCTGGCCCTCGATGACGCGTCGCTCGAGGAAACGTTGTCCCGCACCCGCGTGGCGCAGCAAGAGGCGACTGCCGCCGCAAAGGCCGCGCTCTCCGAGAGTGACCGCCACAAGCAGGCCGCTCGCGAAGCTGGAGAGACGGCCCGCAGCGCCGAGCAGTCGGCGGGGAGCTTGGGCGCGTCGTTGGGATTGCCGGACCTGCTCGATGCAGCAGTGGAAACGCCGGACAGCGCGTTCGTGGAACAGGCTACGGCGCTCATCGCCGAGTTCAATCTCAAGCGCAAGGAATCGGAGGGCGCGCGCTCGGCCGCCATCAAGGCCTTCGACCGTCTCAGGGGCGAGGCAGCCATGCCTGCGCTGCAGGAGGTGGAGCCCGACATTGCCAGCCAGCTCCTGCGCAACGAGTTCGAAGCGGCTTGTGCCGACAGCGCGCGGCTGCTCGATGGCCTCGACGACCGCATTGGCACGACCGAGGCGAGCCTCGCTGGCATGCGTGAGGACTTCGAGGCGTGTCTGGGCGAACTGCACAACCTCACCAGCAGCGCCATCGCGCTGCTCAACTCCGCCTGCAACAACAAGCGCGTGCCGCCCGGCGCGCCGTACGTGGGCGGCAAATCCATCCTGAAGATGCGGGCACGCTTCCACGAGCTGGGACACGACGTGCGCCGGCAGCAGCTTGGCAACTACCTCGACGACCTGATTGAATCGAAGACCGTGCCGGCCAAAGGCGCGGAACTCGTCGCGGACGCCTTGCTGCGCATCTACGGCAAGCCGCTCGGGCTGCAGATGCTCAAGATGGTACCCGATGAGGCGCTGCAGTACGTCGCCGTGGACAAGATTCAGAACTCGGGCGGTGAGGGCGTCGTGATGGCGATGTTCCTCTACATGCTCATCAACCAGCTGCGCGCCGAGACCCAGGCGAAGCTCAAGAAGGCGGGCGGAGGGCCGCTCATCCTGGATAACCCCTTTGCCAAGGCGACCACTCCGACCCTGTGGCAAGCGCAGCGGTTGCTCGCGCAAGCGATGGACGTGCAGCTCATCTTCGCCACCGCACTGCCCGACTACAACACCGTAGGCGAGTTCGGCCGCTTCGTGCGTCTGCGCAAGGCCGGGAAGAACACGAAGACCGGCCGCTGGCATCTCGAAGCCGTCGACTTCAAGCTCAACGAGCAGCGTTCGGCAGCGGAGGTGGCGGCATGAGCGATGCGTTCCTCGAGGCGCTTCGAACCGGGTCCCGAAAGCGCGTGGCGCTCGAGGATGTCCGTCGGGCATTCTTCGCCGCGCATCCGGAAGTCCTCACCAATCCTGGCCGTAATGCGCTTTTGCTCGAGCGCCTGCACGCCCTCGAGGAGGCCGGTGCGCTCGCACTGCCTGCGCCCGGAAGCTGGGAGAAGGTCGGCAACCCGCCTCTGCCGACTTGGGTACAGGTCAAGCGCACCCCGGCTCTGGCGCCGGTGGTCGACTACGCTACGGTGCCGTGGGTCCCGGAGCTCGGGTTCTGGCCGGAATTGAAGCCGCCCCCGTTGGAGGCCGCCCGGGCCATCAACGACTTTCTGCTGCGCCGGCGCACCACGCTCAAGATGGTGCCCATCAAGGAGCGCTCGCTCGAAATCTTCGGCGATGAGAAGCGCCTCGATGCGTTACGTGCTAGTGGCGGCAATAGTCTTTTTGGCGGTCGGCTCCCCCTGTCGGCCTTGGGCGCCTTCGTGGTGCCGTCCCCCTTGCCCTACCGCATGGCCGATGCCGCTGGTCAGCCTGTGCTCGTTGTCGAAAACCACAACAGCTTCTGGAGCTTCGGCGAGTGGAACCAGCAGGCGAGGCGCTATGCCGCCGTGGTCTACGGTTCGGGTAAGGCTTTCCAAGGCAGCGGTGACGCGCTTGAACAGGTGTTGCACGAGGTTACTGGTGTGGGTGCTCTTTACTTGGGGGACCTCGACCCTGCAGGGGTCCGCATTCCGCTCGAGTTTAACCGGGCACGTGCAGGTGGGCGTGAAAAAGTGGCTCCGGCTACAGAACTCTATGCCTGGCTCCTCGCTAATGGTCGGCAGAGGTCTTTGGATGTGCCGAGTAACGGGATTGAATCGTTAGCGGTCGACTGGCTCGGTGCTGAGCTTGGAGGTGAATTATTCAAGCTGTGGCGGGCTGGGTGCTGGATTCCCCAAGAGTCTCTCGGTTTCGAACGGCTGTCAGGGGAAGATTAACGCGAGTCGAAACCGGAGCCGAAGCAGCCTGCACATGCTCCGGTCAGCTCGCATTTCACACCTCCGGGCTTCTTGGGTTATGCGGGTGAGTGCACGATAGGTAAGACATCTTTATACGTTTCGTGTATCTGGCGAACGGGTTCCATGTTGGCTGGTTGCCCCGTCAAAACCGACTGGAGTTGGGCTGTCAATGCGACCACCGCGTTCGAATTGCGGACAACGTCGTAAATGAGTTGTGGTGGATAGCCCGTCAATGTTCTTGATATCGGATGGAGGCCGCCGTGGGTGTAGCTATTCATTGCCTTCCAGGCAACCTCTTTGTATTCGCGAAGCTGGGCCACGATTCCCGCAGGCGCGGAGGGCGCTGCCTCAAGCTCTTTAAGCATGTCTGCCAACCCCAAGCCTTCGTTAGCTCGCTTGGCGCTTTCCAAGGACAGCGGTTCGGAGAGTTTATTCACCCATAGGTCGCTTGCCGCGTGCAGGAGCCACACGCCCCTTACGAGGCTTTCGTACTGCGGACGCGCAAGCGCGATTGCTGACGGGCAAAGACCATGTTGGAAAAGCATAAAGGCGCTGAGGGCGTGTTCCAGCGATAAAAGGCCTGACTGGAATGCGGTTAGGAAGCGTGGTTCTGGCACCGGCAGAAGTTCGCCGACGTGCTGATGAACGGCCTCATGGAACTCGGCGGTCCGGTCGAGGAGGTGATTAAGCGCTTTTTCGGTCATTGAATGATTCAGAAAACGATGGGGTAACCAACCAAGGATATGCTGGAAGAGTTCTCTACATTCTGCCAGCGTTAGCTTTGATAGTTGTTTGTTTCGGAGGCCTGCGATGGTGAGCGCCGAGAAATCGGTTGACCGAGAAGCGCTTTATAACGAGGTTTGGACTGAGCCAGTGTCCATTGTGGCCCCTCGATATGGGCTATCTGATGTCGGTTTGGCGAAAGTTTGTCGGTCTTTGGCTATCCCGCTGCCGAGCAGGGGGTATTGGGCTAAAGTAAAAGCGGGAAAGGTCATGCGCCGCGCTCCGCTTCCTCCTGTCAAACAGTCTGGCCCGGTTGGTACGGGTTTGGTCAAGCTACCTCCAGAAGATGTGGCTGTCCGTGAGGCAGCACGGAAGACTGCGGCGCGGGTGCGTAAGGCAGTCTTGCCAAGTCCTCCGCCCGAAGAAGGTGGCCTACCGCATCCGCTCGTCGTGGCTGCATCGAAACGGCTGCGTCGGCGTGACGGTTGGCCCGAAGGTACGCTGCTTCGCTCGGCTCCGAAGGAAGTGCTCAACCTCTCCGTGACCAAGGACGCACTCGACCGGGCGCTTGCGCTTGCCGACGCGCTCATCAAGGCTCTGACCAAGGAAGGCTTCGCCTTTGAGATTGACGCTGAAAAGGGTGGTACTTGGGTGAAGTGGCTGGAAACAGGTACAAAGATGACGGTCGTCATCACTGAGCACATCAAACGCAGCGCACATGTGATTACGCCCGCGGAGGAACGTGCCCGGAAACGGTATTGGGACCGTTCGCGATGGGACCACTCTGCAAGCTATCCAAGCATCGCCCAGTATGACTACACACCGACCGGCACCTTGACCATAGAGGTTGGGCGCTGGCCATCCCGTAAGTGGAACGACACACCGAGAACGCAGCTTGAACGGCGACTCGGGGAGGTCGTCGGAGGTGTCATGGTTCTGGCGAGAGATATCCATGCCAAGGAACAAGAGGAGGCCCGCCGTAAGGAGGCATACCGCATCGCCGTGGCGCGTTATGAGTTCCTCACGACCCGCCGTGCCTCCGAGCTTGCTCGCTTCAAGGAGCTTGAAGCTGATGCGACGAACTGGGAACGGGCGGTGCGGCTTCGCGCCTTTGCTGATGCGAGGGAGAAGCAGCTCCGTGCCGAAGGTGTGCTTTCAGCTGACGAGGCTGACTGGCTTGCGTGGGCTCGGACAAAGGCGGATTGGCTGGACCCATTGGTGCTGGTTTCCGACCTAATCCTGGATGCGCCAGAGCCCAAGCGACCCGGCTACTGGTAAAGCATCAGTATCAGTGCGAAAAAGTGCGGTGATTCAAGGTGGATTTTTTTGGCCACGAATTGCTTTATTTCGGACCTTTTGGCCAAGATATGCTTTTCGTGGGTCGGGCGAAGCGCGCTAAAGGACAAAAAATGTTGTGTTTGGGGCCTGCTGAGCCCGACGTTTCAGGGTCGTCTGGCCAAGTTATGCTTTATTCCCGGCCACTTAATGCTTAACGGCACAGATGTGTGTGCCGTTAAGCATAAAGTGGCCACCAGGCCAATTTATGCTTTATTTCACGATTGGCCATATTTTGGTTTATCGGGTGCGGCATAGTAATCTGACGGGTTTGCTTCCGCGGTCTGTGACCGCGGCCGCAGCGAGAGTAAAAAAACGGGACCTCGCGGTCCCGTGTTGTTTTCTAGGTGAAGTTGGGTCAGCTGCGACGGCTGTCCATTACGGTGGCGATGTGGCGGAAGATGCTGGGCACTGACTGCGCCTCTGTATCGAGTCGATACCAGATGTCCCGCGCGCTCATTCCCTCGTAGCCTGCTGCCAGGCGCTCGTCGAGCACCTCCCCAATCTGTGATTGCAGGCGAGTCTGCCGTTGCTCGCCGCGGGCGGCGCGATGCCGGAGGTAGCGGTCGGCAATGGCACGGGCTTCTGCATTTGCCTGTGGGTATCCAACAATAATGGGCCCGATTGATGAAGCATTGGCCGGGGAGAACTCAGGACAGCGGCGCTTTTGTTCGACCTCCTCATCATCGATGAGGCACTCCGGTCCGTTTATCAGAAGTACCGAGCCATCTTCGACTACTTAGACTCGCTCTTAGTCGGGCTGACGGCCATGCGGTTGGACAACTTCGTTGTTCGACCACCGCGCCAGTACGTGGGGAAATCCGCAAAGGAAGATGCGTGGCACACGCTCGGCCCCGAAGACTTCCATGAGCTGAGCACAAAGGTGGCGGGATTACCCACCGAACTGCCTGATGAGGATGAAGAGGCCAAGCGCTTCAACATGCTGGTGCTGCGGACCCAGCTTGCCATCTTGCTGGCCAAACCTGACTTCGTGGGTTTGAAAGAGAAGATACAGACCATCGCGAGCGCGCTGAAAGAGCAAAGTGCCATTCCCGCCATCAGGGCCGAGATGGTGCTGATTCAGGCAGTCGCTTCAGAAGACTGGTGGGAGGGCGTCACATCGATGCTCGCGACCGTTCGTCGGCGACTCCGCGCACTGATAAAGCTCATTCCAAAAGGCCTGAAGAACATCGTCTACAGTAACTTCGAGGACGAGATCGGAGATCTGACGCCTGTTGAGCTACCGTAAGTAACAGCAGGTTTGAATATGGCGAAGTTCAAGGATAAGGCCCGGCAGTTCCTGAGGGCGCACGAGTCGCACGTTGCGCTTCAGAGACTGCGTCGCAACCAGCCACCGACACCAACTGACCTGATTGAGCTTGAGAGAATGCTGCTGGAAGCCGGTCACAGGCTTCGGTGAGCGGCTCGCTAAGTTACGCCACCCAACTGTTCGTCGCTGCGTACATTAGCCAGACATCTCGTAGGTGTACTTCAAGCTGGGGGCGCATCAGTGCGCGTGACCAGATGCCAGCGATCAGAGTTCCAGAAGACGGGTGAGCTATTTTAAAGATATCTTGCGACTTTGATGCTTAGAAGTTAAAGGTAAACAACGGCTTGGGTTCAGGGTTTTTAGATGTTGTGGAAGGGGTTTTCAGATAATCTGTCACACTGTTCCAGTTACACAAATCCGGTACCCAGCAATGCCCAGCTTTAACCATCATGACCTTCGCCTGCTGAACCCGGCTTTCGACTCCCCGCTGGTCGACGTAGTGACCGAACTGGAGCATCTACGTCGTCTCCGACTCGAGGGTAGCACCCCGGCGCCGGTTTTCTTCCAGCTCAAGCACATCTTCCATATGCTGGAGAGCCTCGGGTCGGCACGCATCGAAGGTAACCACACGACGCTCGCCGACTACGTAGAAAGCCGGCTCGAGGCGCAACCTGCCGCCCTCGATGACCATTTGCGTGAGATGGCCAACATCGAAGAGGCTATGGCCTACATCGAAGAGCACTTCGAGCCGGGCCAGGATGTGAGCGAACACTTCGTACGTGAGCTCCATGCCATGGCGGTGGAGCAGTTGGAACGGGAGGGCGATGCTACGCCGGGCGCGTATCGGCAAGGACCGGTCAAGATTTCGAGGTCGGAACACCTCCCGCCAGAGGCGGTCATGGTGTCGCAGTACATGAGCGAGTTGGTCTCGTTCATCAACCGAGCCGATGCCGCCAAGTACGACCTCATCAAGGTGGCGCTGGCTCACCACCGCTTTGCATGGATTCACCCCTTCGGCAATGGTAACGGCCGTGTCGTGCGGCTCCTGACCTACACCCTGCTTATCAAATACGGCTTCAACGTAAAGGCCGGGGGGCGGGTGCTGAATCCGACCGCGGTGTTCTGCAATGACCGGGACCGCTACTACGCCATGCTTGGTCGGGCTGATACCGGTGCGGCGGAGGGCTTGGAGGCATGGTGTGTCTATGTATTGGAAGGGATGCTGGACGAACTGCGCAAGGTCGACCGCCTGACCGACCGGAACTATCTTGTCGACAGCATCTTGACTCCCGCGCTCCATTACGCGCGCGACCGTGAGCTGGTCACCCAGTTGGAGGAGCAGGTGTTGCTGGTGACAGCGCGCGCAGGGATGGTCAAGGCGAGCGACCTTAAGGAGGTGATGCCGGGCATGAATGAAACCCAGCGCACCTATCAAATCCGAAAGCTGGTGGAACGGCGGATGTTGGCCCCCATTCGCGACGGAGCACGGCAGTACACTGTAGGCTTCAGCAACAGTTTCCTGATACGTGGGGTCATCCGCGCCTTGTCCGCCGAGGGTTTCATTCCGGAGACTTTGAATCGACCGAAATAGGCGGAACAAGTCGAGGAGATTGAACGCCTCTAGCAACCTTGCGGCACTACAAGCGCGACTTGAGTCTGGCCCGCTCTACGGATTGCTGTATCGGTTTGGTATATTTTCGGCACCAAGCGAACTAGAGATGCTAGATATTGCAATTACGACCTATTGAGGAATAGGAGGTCTGCCGTAAGTTGGCATGCTGCGTCACAGCGATGGTCAATAGTCCCTCACGACCTGCAGTGCTGGTTAGGTCGCTCCTTTCAAGGAGCTTGAGGCTGATGCTATTAGCCGAGGGCAAGAAGCAAGCCTTCGCGGCTTTGCTGCTGCGAAGGAAAGGCGGCTTTACGCCGAAGGTGTGCTTTCAGCTGACGAGGCTGACTGGCTTGCGTGGGCTCGGACAAAGGCGGATTGGCTGGACCTATTGGTGCTGGTTTCCGACCTAATCCTGGATGCGCCAGAGCCCAAGCGACCCGGCTACTGGTAAAGCATCAGTATCAGTGCGAAAAAGTGCGGTGATTCAAGGTAGATTTTTTTCGCCACGAATTGCTTTATTTCGGATTTTTTGGCCAAGATATGCTTTTCGTGGGTCGGGCGAAGCGCGCTAAAGGATAAAATATGTTGTGTTTGGGGCCTGCTGAGCCCGACGTTTCAAGGTCGTCTGGCCACGTTATGCTTTATTCCCGGCCACTTAATGCTTAACGGCAGAAAAGCCGGGAAAGCAACTGAAAAAAGTGCTTCCCGGTTTTTTTTGGCTGTATTGTTCCGAGTCGAGCTATTGCAGGCCGACGGTGATTGACGGTAACTGGGGTGGTATTGAAGGAGTTGCCGTCATGGCCCTAACTGATACCGTAATAAAGGCTGCGAAGCCTTGGATCAGGTCAAAGAGGTACGTTTAAAAGTCTTGAAGGGCTGAGGAAAACATTGTGAATAACGCATGTCGTACATTGGGGGTTAACTCATGAGTTCCAATTCTTACCTTAACGGCGCAGCTGCACAGGAACATCTTTCGAACATGATGGCGGCGGATCAGATGGAAATGATCAGTCACCGGATTAAAGCCATGGTTCAACGCCACAATGAAGAGGTGGCGACACTGAAGGCAAAAATCAAGGAGCGGGATGACTTGATTGCGCATTTACATAAAGTCATCAAAAATCGTGACGATATCATCGCACACCGTGATGGTGTAATTAAATCAAAAGACAATAAAATTAAAAGTAATGAATATACAATAGAGGACTTTAGAACGTCCATTATTGGAGATCAAGAAATGTCGGTCAGAATGACGGACGAAATTCATGCTTTTAACGCCAGAATTCGTGACCGCGTGACCGACTTGAGTCGTCAGATGGATCTTGATCCGGTTTCGAGTGAGCTTGCAGATCTGGTTGCCCGTCACCTTATGAATCAGGCAGATATTCATGTTAATCTGTCAACAGCAAATGAAGGTAAAAATCTGTTTTCCGGATTGTTTTCCAAGTATGTCAGAGAAGATACACAGAATTTTACGGTCGAAATTACTGAAGAGGACTACAAACGCTGTGCCGACCGGGCGATGGAAGAAGCCATCAAGCGCGTCAAGACTAATCGCGCAGCGATGATTCAGGAAAAAACACAAGAATTGCAGGAATCCAAGGAAGCAATGAAAGCCAGACTGAAGGCCGAACAGCGGGAACGGATGGCTAAAAAGTCGGATTAAGATAACAGGATCTTGAATGGATCCCAAGGACGCTTCGGCGTCCTTGGTTATATAGGACGCTTCGGCGTCCTTTGTCATCTTGGACGCTTCGGCGTCCTTTGTCATCTTGGACGCTTCGGCGTCCTTTGTTTTTAGGATTCTTCGTAAAACAACCCGCGAATTATTTCGTTTGCCACGGTGATTTCATGATCGCAAAGTTCAATCAGGCGATCAAGCTCAATGCCTTTAAAGAATTCCTTTTTCCATGCGTAAGCCTTGAGCACCTTGTGAAGATTCCATTCAATGCTACGGGCTTCGAGTGCAGGCCATGCGCGGACAAGCTCGTGATGCCCCGGCAAACCCGCTGTAGATAGAGAGCGTATTCGTTTCTCTGGGGTGTCATGTTTTGTCATGCCGACTTTGTAAACATCTGAGAGGCTCTCTACCCCTTGTATTCTGGAGATATAGACCCACCCCTCTCGACCGCCGATCCAGTCTTTCAGCAGGACCAAGCCTTAGTTTGCAGTCGTGCTGAGCAGCAGGGCGCGGACGCTTTCATACTCCTTCAGTCTCGCAAAGTCCTTTTCCGTGGGGTTCTCGATCCGGCTCAGATTCATGTTCTCTGCGTTGTCGGCGAGCTTGACTGTGCGTGCGACAGAATCAACGGCGGCCCTCGACGCCGCCTCCAGACGGGTCTCTCCGGGTAGTTTGGTCAGTGCCGCAACGGCGGTCAGAATGGCTTGTGAAAAGCCTTCCTGCGCGAGTGCTTCAAGGGTGACGTGCGTGTCTTCGACAACGTCATGAAGCACTGCAGCGATCCGCTCTTCGTCGGTGCGAACCCTGAGCATGACCCGCAAGGGGTGGAGGATGTAAGGCTGTCCTGCCTTATCGACCTGTCCAGCGTGAGCTTCAGCAGCAAGGGCGATTGCGCGTTCAAGTGTTGCCATCATTTTCGGGTCTCTTGTGACTAGATATTATTCAATATAAATAAGCCTGTTAGCGGTCAGGTGTCGGCACGACTTGTGCAAGATCGTGATTTCATGACGTTCGATCACGCAGGTTCTGCAGCGCATGGTTTGGCTATGGTCCCATTGGCCGGTGCGAATCGGCAGACTCCATTGTGATTTCCCGATTGCAGCGTTCAAGATCACCGTCGGCAAAGGCGTCGTCGAAGAATGAGTCAATCATGACTGCCCGGAACGCCTCAAAGCTGAGGCTTGCAGCAGGAGTGTCTGCTATCGCATCTGAGATCCTGTCGTATTCGTCCTCCATGTCCTCGCAAGCATTGCATCCGGTATGCGCGGGATCGTGCCGGTAGAGAATTTCGCTGATGCGTCTGGCGTTCATGTGGTTTCCGGGGCGGTGTCGTCAGATCCTGATGAATGGCGAATACATGGCCATTAACGAGGCTCACTGGTTGGTGTCAGGGCAGGGCGGGTGGTATCCCGGTAGAAGTAGATCGAATCCTCCATGGGGACGATGTGGGTTCTGTAGTTGCTCTCCTGAAGGCAGAAGGCCACCTGCTAGCTGTCGGATGCAACCCAGATGTAATGCCAGCCATCAACATGGAAATCGACCACCTTGGTCATCATTTCCCCTTACGAACATCGAAGGTATGTCGAAAACGTATGATGTGAGGGTGGTTCGACGGGCGTCGCGGGAAGCCGTTACGAGTGTCTGACGGAACGCAGTCCTTCTCTCATTCGAATCCCCGCCCTTCACCGGCTTCCTCGTGCGTGACGCCGTCCCGGATGTGGTAGATGCGCTTGAATGTGGGGATGATCTTTTCGTCATGGGTGACGACGATGATGGCTGTCTCGAACTTCCGGGCCATGTCGTTGAGGATGCGGATTACTGCCATTGCGCGCTCGGAGTCCAGCGGAGCGGTGGGTTCATCGGCCAGGATTACCGGGGGGCGGTTGACCAGGCCGCGCGCGATCGCAACCCGCTGTTGCTCGCCTCCGGAGAGTTGCGAGGGCATGGCGTGCGCCCGGTGTTGTACATCGAGCGCCGTCAGCAGTTCCAGGGCTTTCTCGCGCGACGCGCCGTTATTGACGCCGGCGAGCATCGGCAGCAGTGCGACGTTGTCCGTGACGTCAAGAAACGGAATCAGATAGGGCGCCTGGAATACGAAACCGATCCTGTCGCGGCGCAAGGCGCGCAGATCGCGGACTTTCCAGCGCTCGTCGTAGATCACTTCATCGCCCAGCGTCATGCGACCGGCGGTCGGGTCGATCACCGCGCCGAGGCATTTGAGCAGGGTGCTCTTGCCGGAGCCCGAGGGACCGATCAGCCCCACCACCTCACCCGGCGCCACCAGCATGTCCACACCCTTGAGGGCGTCGACTGCGGTGTCGCCTTGGCCATATCGCTTTCTCAAACCTTCGATGCGGATGCCTTTGCCGCTCATCTCATCCTCCAATGGCCTCGGCCGGATCGACCTTGAGCGCCGTGCGAATGGCGACGATGCTGGCCAGTACGCAGATTGCAAGTACGGCGAAGAAGCCTGCGATGGAGTCGAGCGGCATCAGCAGAACGTACTTGGGAAACAGGGGCGCAGAGAACGTGGCTGCGATCTTGCCGACCACGAAGCCAATCACGCCCAAGGCGAGCGCCTGCTGCATGATCATTGCGGCGATCGTTCTGTTGCGTGTGCCGATGAGTTTCAACACCGCGATCTCGCGGATCTTGTCCATCGTCAGCGAGTAGATGATGAAGGCCACGATTGCAGCGCTGACAATGGCCAGAATCACCAGGAACATGCCAATCTGCTTGGCCGAGGTCGCGATCAGCTTGCCGACGAGAATGCTTTCCATCTGCGCCCGGGTGTAGACCGTCAGACGCTTCCAGCGCCGGATGGATTCGGCGACCTCGTCCGGCGCGTGGCCTGGCTTCAGCGTGACGAGCACCGCGTTGACGAATGCATTGGTGCTCTGTGACGCGATGACCGCATCCAGCAGACCCGGAACGCCGGGCTGGTTGAAGGCCGGATTGGCTTCGGTGCGACGCCGGCTCCGCCAGATGGCGTCGTTGTCCTTGAGGAACTGGGCCTCCTGCGCATCCTTGAGCGGAATGAATACCATGGGGTCGCCGGCGGACGACACCATCCGCCGTGTCAGCCCCACGACGGTGTACTGGTTGCGGCGGATCTTCAGTACGTCGTTGAGCTGGAAGCCGGTGGCGATGTCGGCTACTGCTTCGTAGTGACCCCGCGTGATCTTGCGCCCGGCGACGAGATAGGGCGGCCAGCCCGGCGTGCCCCCCACTGCGCCGGGTGCAATGCCGACCACCATGGTACGGACATCGCGCTCACCCTTTCTTGCCTGCATGGTCAGGTAGGTCACGTTTGCGGCGCGGGCCACTCCCGGCATGGCAAGCAGGGTGCGATACACGTCGTCGTTGAGGCTGGACGACTCTGCATAGGGCCCGAGCGTGTCCTTCTGCACCACCCAGAGGTCTGCGCCGCTGTTGTCGAGCAGCGCTCTGCCGTCATCGACCATTCCGCGGTACACCCCGGCCATGACGAGAGTCACACCGATCAGCAGACCCAGGCCGATGCCGGTGAAGACGAACTTTCCCCAGGCGTGGAGAATGTCGCGGCCGGCAAGGCTGATCATTTTGAGACTCCCGGGATGCGGTCGACGACATGGAAGCGGCTGCTCTCCGTCAGCGCCTTTTCGCTATAGGTCACCACCTGGTCCCCATCCTTGAGTCCTTCACGTACCTGCACGTAGCCATCAAGGTCTGCGGCGCCGAGTTTTACCGGGGTGAAATGCAGATCGCCATCCGCGATTGTCCACACCCCCACGCTGTCGCCGTTACGGTGAATCGCCGCGTTCGAGACCACCGGGGCCGCGGCGAGCGTCGGCAGCTCGACGGTGACTTCGGCCAGCTCACCCAGGGGCGGCAGTGGCTGGGGGATGCTGTTGAAAATCACTTTCGCGAGTATCTCCTCGGTCACGGCGTCGGCCCTGGGTTCCACCCGCAGCACATGCCCTTCCAGCATCGTGCCGCTGTGCGAACGCAGGACGATACGGGCGGGCAGTCCTCCAGCCAGTCCGGATGCACTCACCTGGTCGAAACGTACGCTGACCCAGAAGCTCGTGGGATCGATCACTTCTACGACGGACTGGCCGGCAACGATGGTCGTCCCGGGGTCGGCGTCACGCGCGGCGACGATGCCATCGACGGGCGCGATCAGGCGCAGGTTGCTCCTTTGTGCGACGAGTCCTTCGCGGTTGGCGCGGGCACGTCCGAGCTCTTCCCGGGCTGCTGATAGTGCAGCCTCGGCGATCTGCAGTTCCTGTCGCTTGGTGCTTGCGAGTTCCTCGCTGGCAGAGCGCAAGGTGCGCAACCGCTCATAGCGGCGAGCCTGGGTTTCCGCGTATGCCTGCCGTGCTTGTGCCTCGCGCACAACCGCCTGCGCACTTTTCAACGCCGACTCCTGAGAGCGAACCCGGTCGTCGAGATCGACCGGATCCATTTCGCCGAGCAGTTGCCCGGCCTTGACCTGATCGCCCACATGCACGTCGAGGCGCTTGATGCGTCCTGCAAACGTCGGTCCGATCCTGTACGTGTAACGTGTCTCAACCGTGCCGATACCGAAAAGCGCTGGGGTGACCGCCCGCGACTCCACGCTTACAAGCGTTACTGCAACCGGCGCGAGTGGGCCCGAACGCAGGCCGACATAGATGAACAGCGCCAGCAGCGGAGGGATGACGGCAAGCAGCGCGAGGGTGCGGCCTTGCAAGGGAAACTGTTTCATTGCGCACTCCTGATGCCGCGGCAGTAAATCGCGAAGACCAGCGGTGCATCGCGGCGCATGCGTCCCACATCGCCTGCCAGCATTGATTGCATGACGAGCCCCTGGACCGTGCCGATGAACAGCGTCGCCGCAGCAGCGTTATCAAGCGAGGCGGGAATCTCGCCTCGCGCCTTGCCGGTGTCGATGAGACGATGCAGGCGTTCGCCATAGCGCTCGATCAGGGTCTGCACCATGCGCTTGGCCGGTGTCGATTCGGCGCGCTGAAGTTCGCCAAACATCATTCTGGGTACGCCAGGGTGCTCGATCACGAAATCGACATGCGACATGAACATCGCTTCCATGGCTGCCAGGGGGGAATCGACTCCCTGCGCAGCCCGGTCGATTCTGGCCAGCAGGCGCTCTGCGACCCACTCCATGACCGCCTGCCAGATGGCCTCCTTGTTCGGGAAGTGCCTGAACAGAGCGCCCTGCGTCAGGTTCATGTGTTTGGCGATCGCCGCAGTGGTGATTTCGCTTGGGTTCTGCGAACCGGCAAGTGCGACGACGGACTCGACCGTGACGGCACGACGCTCGTCGGCAGGGAGGTGCTTCGGCGGAGTATCCACGACAGCCTCTTGGGAAAAGTAAGTAAGCAATTACTATCTTAGTGCGAGAGGCAGTTTATGCAAGGAAGAATGCGTCCGCCGGCGCGCCCGTCAATACCCGGTATCGGCAAGGGGCTGTTCGAACAACGCCACGAATTGCAGGGAAGGCCATCGCTCCGGGAGCGTGACTGAAGGCATCAGATGAACTCATCGGGGGTGACGCGGCGGCGGGGAAAGACGCCGCCGCGTAGAATGACGCCGAATGCAGGGCGTGCCGCAAGGCTTGAAACAGTGCGCGCTTGTTCCGTTTTTCCGTCGGGCCATTCAGATCTGGAGAGCACATGAAGATATCGCGCCGGGCTGCAAGGATCGCAGTTGCGCTGCTCGTGAGTGGATGTTCCGGCAGCGTGGTTCTCGCCAGCGATGCTCCTGCGGCCGTTGGTCTCGAGCCGTGTCCGCCATCGCCGAACTGCGTGTCGTCGCAGGCAGCAGACGAAGGCCGTCGGGTGGCGCCGCTGCGTTACACGGGCGACGTGGCCGATGCGCGCAAGCGCCTGCTTGCGGTGCTTCGTGGCATGGACGGCGCGCAGGTCAAACAGGACGCGGGCAATGAGATTCACGCCGAATTTCGCTCGGCAGTGTTCGGATTCGTCGATGACGTGGTCTTCCGCTTCGGCCCGGCAGGCGAGATCCAGTTGCGGTCGGCATCGCGTACCGGGTACTACGATTTTGGTGCGAACCGGCGCCGGGTCGAAGCCATCAGAAGCGGCTTTGACAACCGGACCGAGGCGCCGCGCTGAACCCTTGTCAGCGGGCTGCCCGCATCACGTCGGGTGGCTTGGCATTTCGTCTGCGCGTTCGTCCAGCCATTCCAGTGTCTGCGTGGTGAGGGTGGAGATCCGGATCAGCGGGTCTGCGGCGTCCCATCCCTGGTCCTTGAGCGGGCCGTTCATCTGGAAGCCGTCGTCGTTGAAGATGGTCAGCGGCGGCATGAGGTCTGCCAGAGCGACGCGCCGTTCGCCCCCCGAACTGCGGCCCGGGTGCATGACCCGTTGCAGATAGGCTTCGGGGTCGGTTTCCTGCTCCAGCACATCGAAGTAATCGCCGAGCAGTGCATGAACGGCATGATCGCGCACCGCGGGGATGCTTACCCGCATCGAACGTGCGAGTCCGGCCGGGGCCGCCCCGAAGACATCGCAGATCTCGCACGCACTCATTATCTCCAGCGGGCTCACGTCGGTGTCGCCGAGTGAGAGCAGGGCCTGGGTAAAGGACTTTCCCGGGTCGGGCGTGTGCAGCGCGATCCAGCACAGCTTGGGCACGACGTTGAAAGTGAAGCTGAAGCCGAAGCCGGCCAGCAGGCGGCCGATGGCTTCTGCATAGTCGGATTCAACTCCGTGCGCGATCTGTACGGTTTTTGCCAGGCCGAGCTCCGAGTATCGGGAAAAGGCGCCGCGAAAGCCTTCGATCACGGCCTGGGTTTCGAGGACCTGAAGCGTCGAGAATCCCGGCCCGGACGCGGCAAAACGGCTTCGGGTTGCGCGGTAGTCCGTGAGCAGACCGGCCAGCCAGTCCTTTTCGGGCGTCCCGGCCTTCAGGTGCTGCTGGGTTCGGGCGCACAGGTTGGCATACTCGATCGCGATGTCGAGCACGAAACGGGTCGACAGCAACTGCACCATATGGACGGCTTCGTGCGACACGCCGTAAACACAGCGGATGAAGCGGTCATCGACCTCCGCCTCGAATCCACTGACCGTTTTCGCATAGGCGTAGCTTTCATTGATGACGACGACCCCGCAGGTCAGTACCAGCAGTGCTTCCCCGCTTTCCGGCAGGCGTGAAATCAGTTCGCGGCTGGAGCCGCGCAGCCGTGCGACCGCCTCACTGCGCTCATCGGGGCGCGGCATCTGGCTTGGCCTGGATACGGCTTGGTGTTCCGGTCGATTTCAGGCAGTCGCGCAGCAGGCTCTCGGGCACGATGCCTGCATTCTCGATGCGCAATTCCCGGGTGCCGTCAGGACCTTCGATGGTGCAGGTGATTGCGCTTTGCACAACGGGCCTGTCGCCTGTCGCAATCGCGAGCTGGGCGCTGGCGACGGCCAGCGAAAGGGCCGACAGCACGATGCCAAGAAGCTTGATCGTGCCATCGGCACCGTCGCTGCCAGCAGCGCCCTTCACCTTGATCGCGCTGCTGCGGCGTGCGCCCAGCGTGCCCGCGCTGCGGACGGGGGCGAGGGCGAGCGCCTTGGCGTCGGGCTCGGCCAGCAGGGTGGTGCGAAAGGCCTGCTCCCACTGCGGGAGCGCCAGCCCTGCAACAGAGATCGAGAGATTGAGTTCGCTCATCGCCATCGCCATCCCCATACGTGGAACATCACTGCTGCTCGGCAAACGCTGCGGCGCTCAATCCTCCAGGCGGAAGCCCACTTTCACCTTCACCTGGAAGTGGGCGATCTGGCCGTCAGAAATGTGGCCTCGAATCTCGGTGGCCTCGAACCAGTCCATGTGACGAACGCTCTGCCCCGCCTTGGCGATGGCGTTGCGGATGGCTTCGTCGCTGCTGACTGGCGATGAACCGACAAGCTCGACGATTTTGTATACGTGATCCGACATGGTGGTCTCCTCCGCTGCGTATGGTGTTGTACCTGCAGTATAGAAGACCGTTTCTGCGCCGGTCGGGCACCTGGGCGCAGCGGGGTCAGCCCTTCTTGCCCGCCATCCGGGCCTTCAGGTCCGCAAACGGTGAATGCGTGGCCACGGTTCCGTTGTCGGTCATGGTGCTGCCGCCGGCCTGGGCTTCAAGCTGGCGCTGGTGTTCGTTGTCGTGGCAGTAGATGCACAACAGCTCCCAGTTGCTGCCATCGGGCGGGTTGTTGTCGTGGTTGTGGTCGCGGTGATGGACGGTGAGTTCGCGCAGGTTGGCGTGGGTGAAGGTGCGTGCGCACCGACCGCAGATCCACGGGTAGATCTTCAGCGCGCGCTCACGGTAGCCGTCGCTGCGGGCATCGGCGTTGCGGCGGGCATCGGCGACGATCTGGTCGAGTTTGCTGTGATCGATTTTCTTCATGGCTCTGATCCGGTTGGCGTCGTGCATGGTAGCGCAAGCCGGTTCAGACCGCTCCTGCCTGGTTTACTGGCGCACGGCCTCCAGTTCGAAGCGCATCTCGACCTGGTCCGACACCATGTCATCCTTCACCGCGTAGGTCATGCCCCATTCGCTTCTGAGCAGTGTGGTTCGGGCCGAGATGCCGAGCGTGTGCTTGCGATGCCCGAAGGGATAGCTGGCAGCCTTGTTCAGGGTCACGTCGAGGACCACTGGCCGCGTTTCGCCGCGCAGCGTCAACATGCCTTCGAGCTTGCCGGTACTGTTCTCGCCCGGCGTGAATTTGCTGGCTTCGAAGACAATCTCGGGATAGCGCTTGGCCTGCAGAAAATCGCGGTCGCGCAGGTGACCGTCGCGCTTCTTGTGATTGGTGAAGACGCTGTCGGCGGCAACCACGACGCGGCCCGAACTGAGCTGGCGGGTGTCCTCGTCGTACACGAACTGCCCGCCGGCCTCGAGAAAGAGGCCGATCACGCTGGCGTAGCCGACATGTTGCACCTGGAAGCCGATCGAGAAATGCTCCGGATCGATCTCGTAGGTTTGCGGTGCGGCCAGTGCAGCGGGCATGCCGGCTGCGGACAGCAGCAGTGCGAACAGAAGCTTGGAGGAGAAACGCAGGGTATTCATGACCGGACTCCTTTTCAGGACTGGGGACTTGCACCCGACCTGCGGGCGTGCTGAAAAAGCCAGCCGATGTCGAGTGCAAACGATATGCTCAGTGTAGTCAGTGAAACGAGCAGTATTGCAGTGGCGGCGGTCGCGGAAACTGCAGGCAGCAGGCACACGAGCAGGCTGCCCACCTGCCACACGCACACCACCTTGCGCCGGAAGCTGTCAGGCAAAGCCGCGCCGAGCCAGGGCAAGGGGTGCATGGCGAGCACGAAGACATAGCGCATTGCGCCGATTGCCAGCACCCACGCACCGGCCTTGTCGAGTTGCCACACTGCGAAAGACAGCGCGAGGATGAAAAAGGCGTCGAGCTCCATGTCGAAGCGGGCGCCGAATGCACTTGTGCTGTTGCTGCGCCGCGCAACCCAGCCATCGAGCCCGTCGAGCGCGAGCGCCGCGGTGCTGAGGATCGCAAGCGGGAGCGCATTCGCCGCCAGTGCGTCGGGAAACCACGCCGCTCCGGCGATGATGGAAACCAGACAGGCGCGCAGCAGTGTGACCCGGTTCGCTGCACCCAGCGACTCGCGCAGGCGTGGCCAAGCGCGCAGGATGAGGCCGGCCATTCCGAGATAGACCAGTACTGCTGCGAACTGCACGCCAGCAGGCAGGCCGAGCACTGCTGCTGCGCCCGCTGCGCAGGCCCAGGTCAGCAGCAGGCCGGCCGCGAGTTCGTAAGCGGCGAGCGGTGCAGATGAAGGCGGGGCGGGACGATTCTGCATTGTATTTCCATTCGGGGGTGATGCCGGGCCATGATGACAGCTGCTTCGGCGCTGCGCACACCGCGCCGTGGCGGGAACCTCGCACCTGCAAGCCCACTCGGATGCTGACAGCGTACAGACGCGCACACGACCTCGATTCGCTTCGGCATACTCTAGGCCCTGTGTCGGTTTAGTCCCTCTTTGTCGAGATGGAGTTCATGGCCTTATGCGTACCCATGGTTTCTGGACTGTTGCGCCGGGTTGTGGCGAGATTCGCGATACCGAGCTGGAGCCGCCGGCAGCAGGGGCGCTGAGGGTTCGTGCCCTCTACAGCGGCATCAGCCGTGGCACCGAGCGTCTGGTGTTCGATGGTGAGGTGCCGGAGAGCGAGTACGCGCGCATGCGGGCGCCGTTCCAGGAGGGTGAGTTTCCTGCGCCGGTCAAGTATGGCTACGCCAGTGTCGGTGTCGTCGAGGCAGCCGGCAGTGATGCGGCGGCCCGGGCCCTGCTCGGCAAGACCGTGTTCTGCCTCTACCCCCATCAGTGTGATTACGTGGTGCCGCTGTCTGCGCTGACCGTGCTGCCCGAGGGCTTGCCGGCGGCGCGCGCAGTGCTTGCCGCCAACATGGAGACGGCGGTCAATGCACTGTGGGACGCGGCGCCTGCGGTGGGCGACCGGATCGCAGTCATCGGTGCCGGCGTGGTCGGCTGTCTGGTGGCCTGGCTGTGCAGCCGGCTGCCCGGCTGCCGGGTGGAACTGATCGATATCGACGCGTCGCGCGCGCAGCTTGCCACCGCGCTCGGGCTCAGGTTCCGGCCGCCGTCAGCGGCGGCGCCGGAATGCGATCTGGTGATTCACGCCAGCGGGCAGGCTGCGGGCTTGCGCGATGCGCTCCGCCTTGCCGGGCAGGAGGCAATGGTGCTGGAGATGAGCTGGTTCGGGCGGCAGGCCGTGTCTCTGCCGCTGGGCGAGGCTTTTCACGTGCGCCGGCTGACGCTGCGTTCGAGCCAGGTAGGCAGCATTCCGCCCGGCAGGCTGCCGCGCTGGGACTACCGGCGCCGGCTCGAACTCGCGCTGTCCTTGCTCACCGACCCGGTGCTTGATGCACTGATCAGCGGCGAGAGCAGCTTCTTCGATCTGCCGACCGTCATGGCAAGCGTGCTCGACCGCGATGCAAACACCTTGTGCCACCGCATTCGCTACCCGTCGCCCGCCGGATGAGCGCTTGATCCGGCCATGGCCCGTGCGCTACCCCTTTTCTTCTTGATGCTTGCAACAGGACCCTTCCATGTACAGCCTGAATGTTCGTGACCACATCATGATTGCCCACAGTTTTCAGGGTGAGATCTTCGGCCCGGCGCAGCGCATGCACGGCGCGACCTATGTGATCGATGCCTGCTTTCAGCGCGAGGAACTCGATGCCGATGGCCTGGTGGTCGACATCGGTCTTGCCAGCACTGTGCTGCATGCCAAGCTGGCCGAGCTGAATTTCCGCAACCTGGACGAGGAGGCCGCGTTCAAGGGGCGCAACACCACGACCGAGTTCATGGCGCGGGTGATCTTCGAGCGCATGGCGGTGGCGATTCGTGATGGCGAACTGGGCGAGGGCGGCCGCGGGCTGACCGGGCTCAAGGTCACGCTGCATGAGTCGCACATTGCCTGGGCGAGCTACGAGGGGCGTTTGTGAGCGATCAGGCCTCGCCACGCTGCAGCTTCATCGTCGCCGGCGACCCGGGTCAGCGTACCGGGGGCTATCGCTATGACGCGTTTATCGTCGATGGCCTGCGTGAGCGTGGCTGGAAGGTCGAGGTCATGGGGCTGGCCGGGCGTTTCCCGGTGCCTGACGAGCTGGCCTGGGAGGCGTTCGACCGTGCGCTGACCGATTTGCCGGACGACTCCCTTGTGGTGATCGATGGGCTGGCCATGGGCGGCTTGCCGGATGTCATCCAGACCCACGCCGGGCGGCTGCGCATCATCGCGCTGGTTCATCATCCCCTTGCCGACGAATCCGACATCGGTTCGGTGCAGCGGATGCTGTTTCTGCGCAGCGAGGCCGAGGCCCTTGCGGCCGTTGCAACGGTCGTTACCACCAGTGCGTTCACCGCACGGCGTTTGCAGGATTTCGGGGTGGCGTCTTCACGCATCAGCGTGGTGGTGCCGGGCGTGCAGGCCGCGCCGGTGGCCGTGGGCGGACATCACCCTTTGCGCATGTTGTGCGTGGCGACGATCACGCCGCGCAAAGGGCACGAGGTGCTGGTCGCGGCCTTGCAGCGTCTGGAGAAACTCGACTGGGAGTGCGTCTGCGTCGGCAGCCTGCTGCGCGACCCGCTCCATGCGCAGCGGATTGCGCGCCAGATTCAAGACGCCGGTCTGGCTGACCGGATGCGCTTGTATGGCGAGATGGCCGACGTCGAGCTCGCAGGGGCTTATGCGGCGGCGGATTGCTTCGTGCTCGCATCGCGTTACGAAGGCTATGGCATGGTGATTACCGAGGCGCTCGCGCGCGGCTTGCCGGTGGTGTGCACGCGTGGCGGTGCGCTGGCCGAGACCCTGCCGCCGGAGGCGGGCTTGCTGGTGGCGGTCGATGATGTCGATGCACTGGCCGATGCGCTGCGGCGCATGATCGAGGAGCCTGCACTGCGCAAGCGTCTGCGTGACGGGGCCCGCAAGGCGCGTGACGGACTCAGGGACTGGGCGGATGCCGCCGCGGAGTTTGCGCGCGTGCTGGATTCGGTGTGAGCATCAGGGTGGCCGGGATGCATTCATCCCTCTCCGGCACCGACGATCGGGCGCCTGCTGCGCCGGTCGGCCCGCATCCGGACGCGGTGTTCAGCGCCGACTGGCTGGCCCTGCGCGCCGGGCCCGATGCAAGGGCACGCAACGCCGGGCTGGGTGCGCGCGCACGGCAGTGGCTGCTCGACCGCGCCCGAAGTCGTGAGTGCGGTGCCGCCCTGCATCTGCTCGACCTTGGTTGCGGCAGCGGTGCCAACACCGCTTTTCTCGCCGGGCGCCTGCCGGGGCCGCAATCCTGGCGTTTGCTCGATCACGACGCAGCCTTGCTCACGGCCGCGGCGGCGCGCACGACGCAACTGCGCGATGCAGACGGGGCTGCGCTGGCAGTGCGCACGCAGTGCTGCGATCTGCGCACCTTGCAGCCTGCACATCTGGCGGGCGCCGATCTGGTCACGGCATCGGCGCTGATCGACCTGGTCGATGCAGGCTGGCTTGAGCAGCTTGCGGTGGCGTGTGCGCAGGCAGGGTGCGCGGTCCTGATCACGCTGAGCGTCGATGGTCGCTGGCGCCTCCTCAGCGGCGAGGATGGCGCGCCGGCGCAGGAAGAAGTGGATGTCGACGATGCCTTCGTGCGTGCGGCGTTCAACGACCACCAGCGTCGGGACAAGGGCGTGGGCGGCGCGCTCGGCCCCGATGCGGCGGCCGCGTTTGCCACGGCCTTGCGCGCGCAGGGTTTCGAGGTGGCCTTGGCCCCCAGCCCGTGGCGGCTGCGTCTCGCCAACCCGGACGAGCTGGCGCTGGCGCTCGCACTGGTCCAGGGATGGTGCGATGCTGCGCAGGTCCAGTGTCCGGCCGAAACGCCACGGATTGCGGCCTGGCACCGGCGCAGGGTCGAACGCCTGCAAGGTGCGTGCGGGGTACTCGAGGTCGGACATGCGGACCTGTTCGCCCAGCCCGGTGCCGAGGCGCGACCTGATGCGTCGTCCCAGACACGCAAGCGATGAGCGCAGCCAGGTCGAACCTCGCGGCCACAGGCCGGCGCCGACGGCTGTTCATCCTGTTGCGGGCCCTCATCAGCATTGCTGCGCTCGGCGCATTGTTATGGTGGCTCGAGCCCGCAGCAATGCTGGACGCGGTTGGCCCGCTGGCGCCGGGATGGGTGCTGGCAGGGCTTGCAATCAGCGTGCCGCAGGTGTTTGTTTCAGCGTGGCGCTGGCGCCTGACCGCGCACCGGCTGGGACTCGATCTGAGCCTTGGGCGGGCGTTTCGCGAGTATTACCTCGCCACCTTTCTCAATCAGGTGCTGCCCGGCGGTGTCGGCGGTGACCTGAGTCGCGCCTGGCGTCATGGGTCTGAGGCCGAGGATGTGCGCGGGGCCTGGCATGCGGTGCTGATCGAGCGGGTCTCCGGGCAGGTGGCGCTGATGGTGGTTGCCCTCGTGGCGCTGCTGTCGTCGCCGGTTCTGCTGCGCAGCGTGACCACGTTCCCGGCTGCGCCGAAACTGCAGCTTGCGGGTGTGATCGCAGCCTTCTGTGCCGCAGTTTTGTGGTTTTCGCGGCGGGCGCTGACGCGCCTGTGGCGTGATCTGCGTCATTCGATGCTGGCCCGAACGGTGTTGCCGCAGCAGTTGCTGGCCTCGTTTGCGGTGGTGGCAAGCTATATCGCCGTCTATCTCTGCAGCGCGCGTGCAATCGGCGTGTCCTTGCCGGCAACAAGCTTGCTGCCGCTGGTGCCGATGGTCCTGCTGGCGATGGCATTGCCGCTGTCGGTGGCCGGCTGGGGGCTGCGCGAGGGCGCGGCGGCCGGCATCTGGCTGTTGGCGGGCCTGGCGCCCGCGCAGGGCGTGGCCATTTCGATCGCATACGGGGCCCTGGTATTCGTCTCCAGTCTGCCCGGTGCCGTACTGCTGATGCTCGGTGGACTTGGGGCCGGACCGCGCAAGGGTGTTGCCAGGCAGGGGCCGCAGTAGCCGGGGCTTAACGTAAGGCGAGGTCGAACAGGGTATCCCTGCCGCAGGCAAAGCTGCGCGAGCGCGGGCGCAGCGCGTCGTCCAGGGTGTCGATCGCTGGCAGGCTGACGCCGGGGCGGCCAGAACCGATCAGCATTGGTGCGACCAGCAGATGCAGACGGTCGAGTGCGCCAGCGTGGAGAAAGCGCGACACGGTGTAGCCGCCGCCTTCGATGAGGACGCGGCGCAAGCCGTGGCGGGCGAGAATGGCAAGAATGGCTGCGGGCTCGATGTCGCCCTCCGCTTCGTCACCGGGGCGGTCGATGGCGATGCGGGTGCTGGGCGATCCGGGGCCGGCATTGCAGTGGCGCGAGCCCACCAGATGCAGCGTGGTGGCAGTGTCGTCATGAAACAGGCGGGCATCGGCGTTGGCGCGATTGCGACGGTCGATGACGACCCTGACCGGATGCGGTCCATCGACATGACGCACCGTGAGTTGCGGATTGTCGGCATTGACCGTGCCGACACCGACCAGCACCGCATCCACGACGGCCCGCAAGCGATGAAGATGGGTGAGGGCTGCGCTGCAGTTGATGTATTGCGAGGCGCCGCTGACGGTGGCGATGCGCCCGTCCAGACTCTGACCGAGCTGACCGACGACATGGCTGCCCGACCCCGAAACCAGCGGCAGAAAGAGGTCGAGCATCTCCCGGGCCTCTGGACTGGGCACGGCGCTGCACTGCCAGCTGCCGTTGTCCGTGACTTCGAGTTCGTATTCGTCCCCGGCGAGCACGGCGCGCGACTGCCCCTGCCAGTCGTGCTGACGGGTGCGGAGAATCAGTTGCCAGGCTTGATCGGCACAGAGCGAAAGCGGCATGGGCGGAACTCGTCAGGGTAGTGGGGCCGAAGCCGGAAGGGTGAGCTGATGCACTGGCAAACCTTGCCGACTCCCGCGCCTGCGAGGGACGAAGGCCAGCCAGCGGCCGTCAATCGGCGCCTGTTGCGAGCTGATCGAGCCTGAAGCGGTGTGCGTCGCAGATCACCTGCGCCAGCGTGTCAGCAAACTGACCCACCAGACGCTCGCCGAGTTCCGCTGTGGCGAGGCGCGCGTTCCCGGCGACCCCCGCCGGATTGAGGTCGCCCGCCATCCACGCGAAACCGGCTTCGCCCTCAGGTCCGAGCGTGTGCCCGGATGTGGCCATGTGTTCGCCGCAGGATGTCCAGTGGTCGATTGCGTCCCGACGCACCTTGTGCGGCGCGATATGCAGCATCATCGCGGTTTCCAGGGCGCCCCCGTGCAGACCGTGGCGCATCTCGCTGGCGGGCAGGGCCTGGGGCGGTGGGGCGAAGCGGAAGTAATTGGCGCGTACGACCAGCATGCGATGCGCGGCGCGCAGTTTGAGCGCGGCGAGATCGACGACTGCCTTGTTCCCGCCGTGGCTGTTGAACAGCACCAGCCGGCGAAATCCGGCACGGGCAACGCTGTCGCCGAGTTCGGTCAGGCTGGCGAGCGCAGTCTCCGGCGACAGGCTCAGGGTGCCGGGGTAGTCGCGGTGCTCCAGACTGAGGCCGACGTTCATCGCTGGCAGCAGGCAGGCGGGCAGGTCGTGCGGCAGGCGCTCGAAGGCGGCAGTGGCCAGCGCCAGGCCGATGTCGAGATCGGTTGATAGTGGCAGGTGGGGGCCGTGCTGCTCGATGGCGGCCAGCGGCAGCACCGCCACGGCGTCCCGCGCGGCCAGCGCACGGATCTCGTCGGGGGTGAGGTCTTGCCATAAATAACGGGGCGCTGGCTGCATGAGGGGATCCATTGGGGCGATTGCAGGTCTTTGATCATGATTGAAACACTGAATTCCGTCCCGAGGGCATGAATCGCGTGATGAACTTGAAAGCGTCGGGTACGAGCGCATTGCTGCGCCTGGTCCTGCCGCTGCTGATCCTGAACGCCGTGCTGACCTTCGGCAACGACTGGCCGGGAATTGGCGTGGTGTTGGAGCCCCGGCTCTCGGTCGAACTGCTCGCCGGCGCCGTGCTGCTGTTGCTGTGGACGCGGTGGCGCGGGGCGGTTTCATTGCATGTGTTGTCGATGCTGGCGGGGCTTGTGCTGTCGCTGGTGCTGCTGCGTTACGTCGAGGTCACCGTGCCCGCGCTCCTCGGTCGTCCGGTCAATCTGTACTGGGACGGGCGTCACGGCTGGCAGGTGCTGCGCATGGCGACGATGGACATGCCCGTGTGGCAGCTCACGGGGTCTGGCCTGCTCGTGCTGGCTGGCGGCGCGCTGCTGTTCGTGCTGTTGCGGCTGCAGATCGTGGCGCTGTCCGAGGGTTTCCGCCGCTGTGCGACCTCGCGTGGGCTGGTGCTGGCCCTGATTGCACCCGTGCTGTTCTGGTTCGCTCAGCCCTGGGTGGGGCGCGACACCCGCAGCCTGTTTGCCGAACCAGTGAGCGTGGCGGTCTATCGAGCCGGCACGCAGTTGCGGGATGCGCTGGCGCCCGGGCGCAGCGCAGCGCTGCTCGGGCCCAGCCCGGTGTTCTCTGGCAATCTGAATGCGCTCGGTGGTGTCGATGTGATTCTCATCTTCTCCGAGGCCTATGGCGCCGTGACGTTTGACGACGCCGAGATCGCGGTCTCGCTGCAGCCCTCGCGGCAGCTGCTGGCGCAGGCGCTGAGCGACAGTGGTCGTGGTGTGGTGTCGGCCCGTGTGCTGTCTCCCACGTTCGGCGGCGCCTCCTGGCTGGCGCATTCGGCCCTGCTCAGTGGCATCGATACCCGCGACCCGGGCAGCTACGAGGTCCTGCTGACGACGGATCGACCGACCCTTGTGAGTCACTTCGCCGGGCACGGTTATCGCACCGTGGCGCTGATGCCCGGCCTGCAGCGGCCGTGGCCGGAAGGCGCTTACTACGGATTCTCGCGCTATGCCGACGCGGATGCGATCGGCTACCCGGGCCCGGCTTTTGGCTACTGGCGGATTCCGGACCAGGCCGCGCTCGCGCTCCTGCATGCGCAGGAGCTGGCGCAGCCGGTGAGCGGGCGCAGTCCGCGCTTCGTGGTGTTTCCCACCGTCAGTTCGCATGCGCCGTTCCGGCCCGTGCCGCCCTATGTGGGCGACTGGGATGCGGTGCAGGGGGTGTCCGCCTACTCGCCGGAGATGCTCGACAAGGCGCTTGCCGAGCCGGTGTCGTGGTCGGACCCGCTGCCCGCCTATCTGCAGTCGATGCGCTACAGTTTCGAGTGGTTGTCGCGCTACATGCGCGAGCGGGCGGCCTCCGGGAGTCTGATCATCGTGATCGGTGACCATCAGCCCATTGCCGCGGTGAGCGGGCGGGGCGCCTCATGGGAGGTGCCGGTGCATGTGTTCAGTGCCGATGCGGCGCTGCTGGCGCGCTTCGGGCGCGCCGGCTTTCGCGCGGGGCTGGGCGAGGATGCGGCCTTGCTTGGCAGCATGCCCGATCTGACCCGGATCCTGCTGAGCGTATTCAATGACAGCAGCGATGAAAGCAGCGATGACCGTGGCGACTACAGCGGTGGCGCGCCGTCCCCGATTCAGCGCTGACAGCGTATTCGTCGGGGCGGCGCCTGGCGCCGCGTGAGCGCGCCTACTGCGCCTGTGCGAACTGTTCACTCAGGTGTTGCACGGCATCGCGCTCGCCGCGGATGCGCAGGAAGGCGCCGTTGTCGTCGGCGCGTTCGCCCAGCAGTTCGCAGTTTGCGTAGATCTTTCCGCGCAGCTGCTGCGCCGACCACGGCAGGAACAGCTCTGCCTCGATCAGGCCCTGCTGGAAAAAGGCGACGATCTGCGCACGCAGGCTGGCGACCTCGTGCGGGCGGCGCGCGCTCATCACCACACATGACGGGTACTTTGCCCGCAACGCCGCTTCGCATTCGGCCTGCGCGGCTTCGTCGCCGACGTGGTCGATCTTGTTGAATACGCGCAGCTTAGGCACGTCCTCTGCGCCGATCTCGGCCAGAACCTTGTCGGTGACCTCGAGCTGGCGCTCGAAGCCGGGGTCGCTGGCGTCGATGACGTGCAGCAGCAGCGCGGCGTCGAGCGCTTCATCGAGCGTGGACTTGAACGACGCGACAAGCCCGTGCGGCAGGTTCTTGATGAACCCCACCGTGTCGCTGACGAGTACGCGGGGCGTGCTGTCCGGGTAGAGCGTGCGTACCGTGGTGTCCAGCGTGGCAAAGAGTTTGTTCGCGACCAGCACCTCGCTGCCGGTAAGTGCGCGCATCAGCGTGGATTTTCCGGCGTTGGTGTAGCCGACGAGCGCCACGCCCGCGAGCCCCTGCCTACCCTGGCGCCGCGCGCGCTGGGTCTTGCGCTCGGCTTCCATGGCAACGATCTCGAGTTGCAGCTCGGCAATGCGGTCACGGATCTTGCGCCGGTCCAGTTCGGTGTGCGACTCGCCCGCGCCACGGCCGCCCGAGCCGCTGCGCTGGCGCCCCTGCGGGCCGGCCAGCTTGGCCGCTTCGCGCAGACGCGGCGCCATGTAGCCAAGGCGCGCGATCTCGACCTGCGCGCGGGCCGCGCGCGAGCGCGCATTGCGATGGAAAATCTCAAGGATGACCATGGTGCGGTCCATCACTTCGCAGCCCACTTCCTTTTCAAGGTTGCGAGCCTGCGACGGCGAGATCTCGTGGTCGACCAGGATGGCATCGATGAAGTCACCATCGGCATCGGCATCGGCGCTGTCGTCAGCGGGCAGCCTGTTGCTGACGAAGACGCTGATTTCCTGACGCTTTCCGGCGCCCAGATAGGCTGTGGTGTCGAAGCCGGTACGCTTCTGCACAAAGCTGTGCACCACCTTGAACCCCAGCGTTTTTGCCAGTTCGCGGAGCTCGGCCAGCGAAGCCTCAAACTCGGCATCGCTCACGTTCGGCAACTGGACCGCTGCTACGACGGCGCACCTGAGCTTCTCTTTAACAACAGTTTGCATTCGGGGGGTACTTCTCTTGGAGGGCAAAGCAGGATGGTACCCGTCAATGCAAGGTGGCCGTGCGTAACAGGTGTATCAAATCAGCGACTGCGAGTCGGTCGCCGTGTTCACTCCGTCCTGGCAGGCGGTGTTGTATCGTCCTGTGCGCCGGTATCGCCGCTCGCGTAGCGCCGGGTCATGATGCGCAACTGCCGCATCTGTTCCTCGAAATTGGTGCAGCCCTTGCACATCATGATGTGCATGCGCAGCGACAGTCGCTCACGCAGGCTGAGGCCGCGGTCGAGTGCTTCCGAACTGAGCCGGGTGGCTTCCTTGCAGGTCAGCATGAGGGACAGTCTCCGGGGTTGAACCAGTTACCCTCGAGGCAGCCCCGCAGGCTGACGCGGGCGCGATACAGGATGACATGGCAGTTGTTGGAGGTGATCTCGAGTTCGGCGCAGATCTCCGGGGTTTCGAAACCCAGCATCTCGCGCATCATGAACACGCGGGCGATGTTCTCGGGCAGGCGGTCGAGGCAGGCTTCGAAAACCGCCCAGAACTGCTTGTTGTCGAGCGCCTCGTCGGGCGCGTTCCATTGCGCCGGGCGGGCCTGCTTCTGCCAGTGGCCGTTATCGCGGAACAGGCCGTCGAGCTTTTCGTCGTCGGAGGTGTCGTCGCTGCCGATCGATGAGATCGACACCGTGCGCGCGCCACGGCGCAGGATGTCGACGATCTTGTTGCGCAGGATGCTGAAGATCCATGTCTTCAGTGCGGCGCGGCCTTCGTGGCGGGCTGCGTTGATCAGGGCGGCCTCGATCGCTTCCTGCACGGCGTCTTCGGCCAGTGCGGCGTCACGCAGTTGCAACTGCGCAAAACGCAGCATGTCGCGCCGAAGCTCGGTCAGCAGGACCGGGTCGGCGAGCGCGTCTGCCGGCGATGTCGGGTGGGTGTTCGTTTGGGCACGCACCATGCGTGGTCTCCGGGGCCGGTTGGTCGGGCGATGCATGAAGCACGGCACGCTTCAGTGTTGTCGGCGGCAATTGCGCACGGGGGGCCCGCGCATGCGCCGCCGGTCATGAGTCGGTCCTGGCCGCCGATTCTTACACCCGGCCGCGATCAGGCCTCGATATGACGCAGCGACAGGTCGAGGGCGCGCACGTCCTTGGTCAGGCTGCCGATCGAGATGCGGTCTACGCCAGTCTCGGCGATTTCACGCACACGCTGCAGGTTCACCCCGCCCGAGGCTTCGAGTTCGGCACGTCCTGCGTTGATGGCCACCGCTTCACGCATGTCTTCCAGGCTCATGTTGTCGAGCAGGATCATGCCGACGCCGGCGTCGAGCGCGTCGCGCAGTTCGTCCAGACTCTCGACTTCCACTTCGATGAATACGTTCGACGGTGCGATGATGCGCGCCTGTTCAACGACTTCGCGAATTCCGCCGGCGGCGATGATGTGGTTTTCCTTGATCAGGATGCCATCGTACAGGCCGATGCGGTGATTGACGCCGCCACCGACTGCGACCGCGTATTTCTGCGCCAGACGCAGGCCGGGCAGGGTCTTGCGGGTATCGACGATGCTGGCGTTGGTGCCGGCGACGGCATCGACAAAGCTGCGGGTGACCGTTGCCGTGCCCGAGAGCAGCTGCAGAAAGTTCAGCGCGGTACGTTCGGCGGTCAGCAGCACGCGTGCGCGGGCCACCACTTCGCACAGTTCCTGGCCGGGTTCCACCCGGTCGCCATCCTTGACGTGCCATTTGACGGTGGCCGCCGGGCTCAGCGCGGCGAAGGCTGCATCAAACCATGCCGTGCCACAGATCACGGCGTCCTCGCGGGTGATCACGCGGCCGCGAGCCTCGGTCTGAGCGGGGACAAGACGGGCGGTAAGGTCGCCGGTGCCAATGTCTTCTGCCAGCGAGGCGGCAACACAGCGCTGGATTTCGACGCGAAGCTGTTCGGAGAGCATGATGAGAACCGGATTGAGTAGGCAGGGGCGAGATTCTAACATTGCGCACCGATGCACCTGCTGCGTCATTCAAGCTCTGGATGCTCCATGAAGCCACGCGACCTCGTCGAACTCTTTCTCCTTGCCGCAATCTGGGGCGGCTCATTCCTGCTGATGCGGGTTGCTGCGCCGGCCTTCGGGCCTTTCGCGCTCATCGAGCTGAGGGTGGGGCTGGCCGCGCTGGTGCTGATTCCGGTGCTGGCCATGCAGGGCGGTTTGCGCCAGTTGCTCTCGCGCTGGGCTGTGCTGCTGGTGGTTGGCCTGTGTGCGTCGGCTTTGCCATTTGTATTGTACGCATGGGCAACGCTGTCGGTGACGGCCGGTTTCGCATCCATCGTGAACGCGACCACGCCCATGTTTACCGCGCTGGTGGCGTGGGTCTGGCTCAAGGACAGGCTAAGTGCGCCAGCGCTTCTTGGCATGCTGGTCGGCGTGCTGGGCGTGGTGATCCTGGTCTGGGGCAAGGTTTCGTTCAAGGACGGCGGTTCGGGCTGGGCGGTGCTCGCCTGCCTCGGGGCCACGCTGTCCTACGGGGTCGCGGGAAACATGACCAAGCGTTATCTCTCAGGGGTGCCACCAATGGTGACTGCAACCGGGAGCCAGCTGTATGCCAGCCTGATTCTGCTGCCAATGGCGATCGCCTCGTGGCCGCAGGAGACGCCATCGGCATCGGTGTGGAGCGCCGCCGTGGTGCTTGCCGTGGTCTGCAGCGGGCTGGCCTACGTGCTGTTCTTTCGCCTGATGGAGCGGCTCGGCCCGACCCGTACCGTGAGCGTGACCTTCCTCATTCCGCTCTTTGGCATGCTGTGGGGTGCCGCATTCCTCAACGAGACGATTTCGCTGCGAATGCTGACCGGTTGTGCCGTGATTCTGCTCGGTACCGGGCTTGCGACCGGCGTGTTGAGCCGGCTGCGCATGCCGTGGCAGCGGATGAACTGAACCGGAGGGCTCGCAGCGGCGCGCCGATGTTCAGGTCTTGAGCCGGCCGGATGCGCGGCCGCGGCGGCTGTCGATGGCGATCATCACGCCGGCCGAGCCAATGGTGAGAATGCCGAGCAAGGCGATTTCATCGGGAATGTGGCCGAAGAACAGCCAGCCGATCAACATCGCCCAGATCAGCTGTACATACAGTATTGGCGACAGTACCGAGGCAGGGGCGTCGCGAAACGCCCGGATAAGGAGGAAGTGTCCGCTGCCGCCATAGATGCCGAGCGAAGCGACCAGCAAAGCGTCTTTCAGGCCCGGGATCGGCCCGCCCCAGATCCAGGGCAGGGCGAGCGTCATTGCCACGGTACCGATCAGCGCCGTATAGAACAGCATCGTGACCGGGTTTTCGGTCGGTGTGAGCTGTCGGGTGAGGATCTGGTACAGGGCGTACGACATCGCGCCACCGAGTGCGAGTGCGATGCCTTCCGCGACCAGGCCACTTCCCGGTCGCGCGATCAGCAGCACACCAACGAAGCCGACGATCACCGCGACCCAGCGCATGACCCCGATCTGCTCACCCAGCAGCGGGCGGGCGAGCAGGGTGACGATCAGCGGCGCGGCAAAGACGATGGCGGTGGTCTCTGCCAGCGGCATGCGCGACAGCGCGGCCATCCCGAAAAATGTGGTGCCGAGCAGGCAAAGTGCGCGGGCGACCTGTCGCGTCGGGCGGGTGGTGCTGATCAGGCGCAGCCGCATCGACGGCGCGAGAAAGATCACCATCAGCAGGAAATGTACGCTGTAGCGCGACCACACCAGCATCGGCACCGGATAGGTCTGCGCGAGATGCTTGGCGGTGGAGTCGAGCAGGACGAAGAGCAGCAGGGCGCCGAGCAGCAACAGGACACTGCGGGCCAGAACGGGGGTAGGGGGCGTCATGCGGGGCGGTCGCTCAGTGGCGTTCGCGCGCGGCTTCGACCATCCATCCGTTGAAGACACCTCGTGCGGCGTCGATGACCTCGCTTGCGGTCAGTCCGACCGGGCCGACACCTTCGCGTGCCAGACGGTCGGCGGCTGCGCCGTGGAGGTGTACCGACGCAATCAGCGCGGGTTCGGCTGGCCAGCCCTGCGCGAGCAGGCTCAGGGCAAGCCCGCTGAGGACGTCGCCCATGCCCGCCGTGGCCATGCCGGGATGCCCGGTGTTGTTGATGAACCAGCGCCCGTCCGGGGTGGCAATGATGCTGCCGGCGCCCTTGAGCACGACCAGCGACCTGTACTTGCGGGCCAGTGCAAGCGCGGCCGCGAGTCGATCGTGCTGGACTTCCTGGGTCGTGATGCCGAGCAGGCGGGCGCCTTCTGCCGGGTGTGGCGTGAGCAGGGTAATGCCGTCGCGTTCGCTCAGCGTCTTGCCCAGCGTCTCGTCACCGGACACGATATTGAGCGCATCGGCGTCGAGCAGCAGGGGGCAGTCGGATTCGATCGCTGCGCTCAGCAGTTTGCGCGCATCGGTGTCCGTGCCCAGACCGGGGCCGGCGGCGAGCGCAGTGAGATGGTCGGGCAGGGCGGCTGCTCCGCGCAGCATCAGTTCGGGATGGCTGGTATCTACCGTGGGTGCGCCCGGGTCGAGCAAACCGACGAAGACCCGCCCGGCACCGAGCATCAGCGCAGCACGTCCGGCAAGCAGCGCCGCGCCCGCCATGCCATTGGCGCCACCGAGCACGCCGGCGTCGCCATACAGGCCCTTGTGGGTGTTGCGCGGACGCGCGGTCAGGCGGTCGCGGAACAGGCTGGTGCGGATATGGAAACCCATGGTCGGCACCCAGGCCGGTGCGTCGATCTCGATGCGCTGAACCGAGATCTCGCCGCAGTGGTCGGGCCCGTCCAGGGTCAGCAGGCCGGGCTTGAGCGCGATGAAGGTCGTGGTGTGGGTTGCGCGAAAGCAGGGGCCGAGCGGACGGCCGGTGTCGGCATCGAGCCCGCTGGGGACGTCGAGCGCCATGCGCGGCACACGTTGTGCGTTGAGGGTGTTGATCCAGGTCGCGAAGCGGCCTTCGGGTGGACGCTTGAGGCCGATGCCGAAAATTGCATCGACCACCAGTGCCCAGCCGTTGGCCGGTGCCGAGGGCAGGTCGGAGACCGTGCTGCCGCCTGCCAGTATGAAATCGGCATGCGCCTTGGCGGCTTCGGGCGGCAGGGAGCCCGGCTGGTTGGCGAAAGCGACGATCACTTCGCGTCCGGCCTGCCGCAACTGGCGCGCCATCACGAAGCCGTCGCCGCCGTTGTTGCCCGGGCCGCAGGCAATCAGGATGGCGCCGGGGCGGTCCATGATCAGGCGCACGGCATCTTCCGCTGCGGCGCGGCCAGCCCGCTCCATGAGCGGCGGACGGGCGCTCGGGATCAGCTTGCGCTCGATCTCCCGGATGGCGGAGACAGGGTAGATGGGTTGTGCGGAAGTGAACATGTTCGGGCTTTCTGCAAAGTGACCCCCGATTCTAAGGGCGGCAGCTTCGGTGTGCGCTCATTTTGTTGCGTCACGCCGGTCGTAGGGCGTCCGGTCTGCCCCGGACCAGGCGCGAACGCCCCTTGCCGCGTGCGAGGAAAGGCGCTCGTCGCAACGACATGGGGCAGACGCTGGTGCTCCGCGAGGGCGGGTCTAGTTGCCGGCCTTGCGCTTTTCCAGCCGGGTTTCGTGCAGGAGTTCGACTTCGCCGGCGTCGTTCGCAGACTCGAGCCGCACGGTGAAGCCCCACAGGCGGGCAATATGCTTCACGACTTCCTCCGCGTTCTCTGCCAGCGGCCGGCCCTGCCAGCGCTGGTGGCGCAGGGTGAGCGAGCGGTCGCCACGCAGGTCGACATTCCAGACCTGGATGTTGGGCTCGCGGCTGCCAAGGTTGTAGTGCTCTGACAGGATTTCGCGCACGTGTCGGAAGCCGGCGTCGTCGTGGATGGCAGAAACCTTGAGCTTGTCTTCCCGTTCGTCGTCGAAGATCGCAAACATGCGGAAGTCGCGCATGACCTTTGGCGACAGATATTGCGCAACGAAACTTTCGTCCTTGAAGTTGTGCATCGCGAAGTCGAAGGTCTCCCGCCAGTCGCTGCCCGCAATGTCGGGAAACCACCGGCGGTCCTCGTCGGTGGGGTGTTCGCAGATGCGACGGATGTCGGTCCACATGGCGAAGCCGAGCGCGTACGGGTTGATGCCGTTGTACCAGCGGACGTTATACGGCGGCTGATAGACGACATTGGTGTGCGACTGCAGGAATTCGAGCATGAAGCTGTCGGCGAGCAGGCCTTCGTCGTACAGCGTGTTGAGCAGGGTGTAGTGCCAGTAGGTTGCCCAGCCCTCGTTCATGACCTGCGTCTGGCGCTGGGGGAAGAAGTACTGCGCAATCTTGCGTACGATACGCACGACCTCGCGCTGCCAGGGTTCGAGCAGGGGCGCGTTCTTCTCGATGAAGTAGAGCAGGTTCTCTTCGGGCTCTTCCGGGAAGCGGCGTTCCTTGCGGCCGTCGCTGCGCACGTCGTGGGCCGGCAGCGTACGCCACAGGTCGTTGACCTGGGTCTGCAGGTATTCCTCGCGCTCGTCCTGACGCAGCTTTTCCTTTGCCATCGAGAGCTTGGGCGGGCGCTTGTAGCGGTCGACCCCGAGATTCATGAGCGCGTGGCAGGAGTCGAGCAACAGTTCCACGTCTTCCACGCCGTGGCGCTCTTCACACTGGGCGATGTAGTTCCGCGCAAAGATCAGGTAGTCGATGATCGCGTCCGCATTGGTCCAGGTGCGGAACAGGTAGTTGCCCTTGAAGAAGCTGTTGTGGCCGTACGCGGCGTGGGCAATCACCAGTCCCTGCATTGGCAGGGTGTTTTCCTCCATCAGGTAGGCAATGCAGGGGTTGGAGTTGATGACGATTTCGTATGCCAGGCCCATCTGGCCGCGACGGTACCCTTTCTCGGTGCTCAGGAACTGCTTGCCGAACGACCAGTGGTGATAATTGACCGGCATGCCGACCGAGGCGTAGGCATCCATCATCTGTTCGGCGGTGATGACTTCGATCTGCACCGGATAGGTATCCAGGCCATAGTCTTTGGCGACGCGGGCGATCTCGGTGTGGTAGCGCTCGATGCTCTCGAAGCTCCATTCCGAACCTGCGGGCAGGGGGATGCGTTTCTTGAGGGCAGGTTTCATGCGAGGCTCTTCTTGAAAAGTTCGCGGAAAACCGGATAGATGTCCGCCGGCGACTCGATGCGCTGCATGGCGAAGTTCTTGCTGCTGGCGTGCAGCTTTTCGTACTCGCGCCACAGATTCTGGGGTTCGCCCGGGGTGATCTCGATGTAGGCGAAGTACTGGCACCACGGCAGGATCTCGTCGTCGAGAATCCTGCGGCAGATGGGCGAATCGTTGTCCCAGTTGTCGCCGTCCGATGCCTGGGCGCCATAGATGTTCCACTGACCGCCTGCGTAGCGCTCGCGAATGATGTCGCGCATCAGCTCGAGCGCGCTCGACACCACCGTGCCGCCGGATTCACGTGAGTGGAAGAACTCGTCCTCGTCGGTTTCCTTGGCAATGGTGTGGTGCCGGATGAAGACCACCTCGATGTGCTCGTACGTTCGATTGAGGAAGAGGTAGAGCAGCATGAAGAAGCGCTTTGCCGTGGCTTTCTTCTCCTCGTCCATCGACCCCGACACGTCCATCACGCAGAACATGACCGCCTGGGTCGTGGGTTGCGGAATCCTGATGCGGTTGTTGTAACGCAGATCGAAGCTGTCGATGAAGGGGATCGCATCGATGCGCGCCCGCAGTTTGCCAAGCTCCTCGCGCAACTCGCGCACGCGATCGCTGTCTTCCCCCTGCTCGGCGATGGCCTCGTCGAGCTCCTGCTGCAGTTCGCGATAACGCGCCCGATAGGGCGAGCCCAGCGCCAGGCGACGTCCCAGCGCGCCGCGCATGGAGCGCACAATGTTGATGTTGGCCGGCACCCCGCTCGACGTAAAACCGGCGCGCTGTGACTTGAAGTCGGTGACCCGAGAGAGCTGGGTGCGAACCAGGTTGGGGAGCGCGAGGTCATCAAAGAAAATGTCGAGAAATTCGTCGCGCGAGAGCTGGAAGACGAAATCGTCTTCGCTCTCACCGTCGTTCCCGGCCTTGCCCCCACCGCCAGAGCCGCCGGCGCCGCCCTGCGGGCGCCTGATCTGGTCTCCGCTGGAAAACTGGTCGTTACCGGGGAACACCTGCTCCCAGATTCCGCCCTTTCCATTCTGGAAATGAGGTTCGGACAGATCCTTGGTCGGAATGGAAACGCTTTCGCCGTTATCCAGGTCGCGAATGGAGCGGCCATCTATTGCGTCGGATACTGCGCGCCGAATCTGCTGCTTGAATCGGCGGACGAAACGCTGGCGATTAACTGCACTTTTCTTCTTGCTGTCGAAGCGCCGATCGATGATGCGGACCATGCCTTCCTCCGTGGTGGCCCATGACAAACCCGCTGCCGGTGAGTGCCGGCTGCGTGGTTCGCAATGGTGCGTTCAGGCGTTCAGGACGACTTCCGTACGCGCAGATACCACTCGCATAGCAGGCGCACCTGTTTCTCGGTATAGCCCTTTTCGATCATGCGATTGACGAAGTTCTGGTGCTTCTTCTGCTCATCGGCACTGGCCTTGGCGTTGAAGCTGATGACCGGCAGCAGGTCCTCGGTGTTGGAGAACATCTTCTTCTCGATGACCGCGCGCAGTTTCTCGTAGGAGGTCCAGCTCGGGTTGGCGCCTTCGTTCTTCGCTCGCGCGCGGAGCACGAAGTTGACCACCTCGTTGCGGAAGTCCTTCGGGTTGCTGATGCCGGCCGGCTTCTCGATCTTTTCGAGTTCCTCGTTGAGCGCCGAGCGGTCAAGGATCTCGCCGGTGTTCGGATCGCGGAATTCCTGATCCTGGATCCAGAAGTCGGCGTAGATCACATAGCGATCGAAAATGTTCTGGCCGTACTCGGAGTAGCTTTCGAGGTAGGCGGTCTGGATCTCCTTGCCGATGAACTCGGCGTAGCGCGGTGCAAGAAACTCCTTGATGAAGCCGAGGTAACGGGACTCGTTTTCCGGGGGGTACTGCTCCTGCTCGATCTGCTGCTCGAGGACATACATCAGGTGCACCGGGTTCGCCGCCACCTCGCGGTGGTCGAAGTTGAACACCCGTGACAGCACCTTGAACGCGAAGCGTGTGGACAAGCCGGTCATGCCTTCGTCGACGCCTGCGTAGTCGCGGTACTCCTGGAAGCTCTTGGCCTTGGGGTCGGTGTCCTTGAGGTTTTCGCCGTCATAGACCCGCATCTTGGAATAGATGCTCGAGTTTTCCGGCTCCTTGAGGCGGGACAGCACGGAGAACTGGGCGAGCATCTTCAGGGTGTCGGGGGCGCAGGGCGCTTCCCACAGGGAGCTGTTCGCCAGCAGCTTCTCGTAAATGCGGATTTCGTCCGACAGGCGCAGGCAGTAGGGCACCTTGACGGTATAGATACGGTCGAGGAAGGCCTCGTTGTTCTTGTTGTTCTTGAACGCTGTCCATTCGGACTCGTTCGAGTGCGCCATCACGATGCCGTCGAAGGGAATCGCACCGAAGCCTTCCGTACCCTTGTAGTTGCCTTCCTGAGTGGCGGTGAGGAGGGGGTGGAGCACCTTGATCGGCGCCTTGAACATCTCGACGAACTCGAGCATGCCGCGGTTGGCCAGACACAGACCGCCGGAGTAGCTGTACGCATCCGGGTCGTCCTGCGAATATTGCTCCAGTTTGCGGATATCGATCTTGCCGACCAGCGAGGAGATGTCCTGGTTGTTCTCGTCGCCAGGTTCGGTCTTGGCGACTGCGACCTGGCGCAGCACCGAGGGCGTGAGCTTGACCACCCGGAACTTGGTGATGTCGCCGCCGTATTCATGCAGGCGCTTGACCGCCCACGGGCTCATGATGGTGCCGAGGTAGCGCCGGGGGATGCTGTAGTCGTCCTCAAGGATGTGACCGTCTTCCTCAACGTTGAACAGGCCGAGAGGGGATTCATTTACCGGCGACCCCTTGATCGCATAGAAGGGGACGTGTTCGATCAGGGTCTTGAGCTTTTCCGCCAGCGAAGACTTGCCGCCGCCGACCGGGCCAAGCAGGTAGAGGATCTGCTTCTTCTCCTCCAGCCCCTGTGCCGCATGCCGGAAGTAGGAGACGATGTGCTCGATGACCTCTTCCATGCCGTAGAAGTCGCGAAACGCCGGATAGAGCTTGAGCACCTTGTTGGAAAAGATGCGAGACAGACGCGGGTCAAGTCGGGTGTCGACCAGTTCGGGTTCTCCGATCGCCATCAACATGCGCTCGGCCGCCGTTGCGTAGGCCGCTCGGTCGCGGCTGCACAGTTCCAGATACTCCTGGATCGACATTTCGTCTTCGCGGGCCGCTTCGAATCGGGCTTGGTAAGCGTTGAAGATGCTCATCGGGACGTCTCCTTGTCGATTGGGTCGTACTGACCCGACTCAATTCCGTCGGTTGCTACCTGGCATTAATCCTGCTTTTCTCGATCTGTTGCAAGCAGCATGCTCATACCTGAGAGGCCACGGTACCTTGCGAGTTCCGCCTGTGAGCGTGCATTTTTTCACTGTTCCACGTGCATTCTGACCCTTTACGGGCGCTGGAAGGAAGGCCGGGCCCCTGTGTTAGAATCTTCGTTTTATTTGGAACAAGTCGGCCACACCGTCCACCTGATTGTAGGAAAGCACTCAGGGCGGAATGCTCGGCCGGCGGTATTTTTGACTTCTCAGGATTGATTGAATGCAGACCAACCAGGAAACCCCGAGCTCGCTGGAGCGCCGTATCGATATGTCCGTCGCCATGGCGGAGATCAATAAGGAAGTCGAAGCGCGTCTCAAGAAGATGGCTCGCACCGTAAAAATGCCTGGTTTCCGCCCGGGCAAGGTGCCGATGAAGATTGTTGCCCAGACTTACGAGCCGCAAGCGCGCTCCGAAGCCATTGGTGCTGCAGTAGAAAAAGCGTTTGGCAATGCCGTGCGCGAGCAGAATCTGCGTGTGGCAGGTTATCCGCGCATCGAGCCCAAGGAAGCATCGAGCGCAGACGCTCTCGAGTTCAGCGCGGTATTCGAGGTTTATCCGGAAGTGGTTTCGGGCGACCTGAGCACGCAGACGATCGAGCGCCCCGCTCTGGAAGTGGGCGACGCCGAAGTCGACAAGACCATCGACGTGCTGCGCAAGCAGCGCACTTCCTTCGAGCTGGCCGATCGCGCCGCTGCCGAAGGTGATCGCGTGGTGATCGATTTTGCCGGTCGCAAGGATGGTGAGCTGTTCGACGGCGGCCAGGCTGAGGACTTCCCCTTCGTCATCGGCGCAGGTTCGATGCTCAAGGATTTCGAAACGGCTGTTACCGGTCTGAAGTCGGGTGAAGCCAAGACCTTCGACATGACCTTCCCTGAGGACTACCACGCCAAGCATCTGGCCGGTCAGACCGTTCAGTTCGAGGTCAAGGTGAAGAAGGTTGAAGCACCGGTGCTGCCGGCGGTCGACAGCGACTTCGCCAAGGCGCTGGGTGTTGCCGATGGTGATGTCAGCAAGCTGCGTGACGAAGTCCGTACCAACCTGACCCGCGAGGTGAAGCGTCGTATTCAGGCCAAGGTCAAGGAACAGGTCATGAACGCCCTGATCGAAGTGACGCCGATCGAGGTGCCCAAGGCACTCGTCGAGGCGGAGTCGAGCCAGCTGGCCGAGAACGCCAAGCGCGACCTCGAAGCGCGCGGCATGCAGACCAAGGACATTCCGGTCGAGCCGGCATGGTTCGCAGACCAGGCCGTGCGTCGGGTCAAGTTGGGGCTGATCATGGCCGAGCTGGTCAAGACCAAGGAACTGCACGCCAAACCTGAGCAGGTTCGCACGCTGGTTGAAGAGATGGCCGAGAGTTACGAAGATCCATCCGAACTGGTACGCTGGTATTACGCACAGCCGGATCGTCTGGCACAAGCTGAAGCCGTGGTGATCGAGGACAACGTCGTGGCTTGGGTGGCTTCGCAGGCCCAGACCACCGACAAGCCGGTCGCTTTTGATGAATTGATGGGCAACGCGGCCTGAGGTCGCGAGAGAGCGAGTAATGATGAACGGAACACCCCAGCACAGCAGTGAATGGAACCCGATGGGTCTTGGCCTGGTTCCAATGGTTGTCGAGCAGAGTGGGCGCGGCGAACGCGCCTATGACATCTATTCGCGCCTTCTGAAGGAGCGGGTGGTGTTCCTCGTCGGTCCGGTCAATGACACGACGGCCAACGTGATCGTTGCTCAGTTGCTTTTCCTTGAGTCGGAAAATCCGGACAAGGACATCTATTTTTATATCAACTCCCCCGGCGGTTCGGTGACGGCCGGCATGGCGATTTACGACACCATGCAGTTCATCAAGCCGAACGTCAGCACGCTGTGCATCGGGCAGGCCGCCAGCATGGGCGCGTTCCTGCTTGCTGCAGGCGAAAAGGGCAAGCGCTTCACGCTGCCCAATTCGCGCGTGATGATCCATCAGCCGCTGGGTGGATTTCAGGGCCAGGCCTCGGATATCGAGATCCATGCACGCGAGATCCTGTTCCTGCGGGCGCGTCTGAACGAGATGCTCTCCAAGCACACGGGGCAGCCGCTTGAGCAGATCGAGAAGGACACGGATCGCGACAATTTCATGTCGGCGACGAAAGCCGTCGAATATGGCCTCGTAGACAAGGTGCTCACCAGCCGCGCCGATACCTGAACCAGGAGAACAGATCATGTCGGAAAAGAAGACGGGCGGCGAAAAGCTGCTGTACTGCTCGTTTTGTGGCAAAAGTCAGCACGAAGTGCGCAAGCTGATCGCCGGTCCATCCGTCTTCATTTGCGACGAATGCATCGAGTTGTGCAACGACATCATCCGCGAAGAGATCGCGGGCGATGCCGGCGGCGAGAACGTCAAGGGCTCACTGCCCACACCGCAGGAAATCTGCGACATCCTGGATCAGTACGTGATTGGCCAGTCCAAGGCCAAGCGCAACCTGTCGGTGGCGGTGTACAACCACTACAAGCGCCTGCGTCACCTGAGCGACAGCAAGGACGAGGTTGAGCTCTCCAAGAGCAACATCCTGCTCATCGGCCCCACGGGTTCAGGCAAGACGCTGCTCGCGCAGACCCTCGCGCGGCTGCTCAACGTCCCCTTCGTGATGGCCGATGCCACCACCCTGACGGAAGCCGGCTATGTCGGCGAGGACGTAGAGAACATCATTCAGAAGCTGCTGCAGAAGTGTGACTACGACGTCGACAAGGCGCAGCAGGGTATCGTCTATATCGACGAGATCGACAAGATTTCGCGCAAGTCGGACAACCCGTCCATCACCCGTGACGTTTCGGGCGAAGGCGTGCAGCAGGCGCTGCTGAAGCTGGTGGAAGGGACGGTCGCATCGATTCCCCCCCAGGGCGGGCGCAAGCATCCGAACCAGGATTTCGTCCAGGTCGATACGACCAACGTGCTGTTCATCTGTGGCGGCGCGTTCGATGGCCTGGAGAAGGTCATCCGCAATCGTACCGAGAAGGTCGGGATTGGCTTCGGTGCCGAGGTCAAGAGCAACGAGTCCAGAAGCGTCACCGAGACTTTCCGCCAGGTCGAACCCGAGGATCTGATCAAGTTTGGTCTGATCCCCGAGCTCATCGGTCGTCTGCCGGTGGTTGCGACCTTGCAGGAACTTGACGAAGAAGCGCTGATCAAAATCCTGATTGAACCGAAGAATGCGCTGGTCAAGCAATACCAGAAGCTGTTTTCGATGGAAGGCGTCGAGCTCGAGATTCGTTCTGCAGCCTTGCATGCCGTGGCGCGCAAGGCAATCCGGCGCAAGACGGGTGCTCGTGGTCTTCGCTCCATTCTCGAGGCGGCGTTGCTCGACATCATGTACGACCTGCCTACGCTCGAGGGTGTCAGCAAGGTCGTCATCGACGAGGGCACGATCGAGGAGGGCGCCAAGCCACTGCTGATCTATGCTGATCAGCAAAAGGTTTCCGGCTCGAACTGACGCCCGACAACCCGCCACTTGAATTCCCGGGTCGCGCCCACATATGGGTGTGACCCTTTTCGGAAGGAATATATAAATGTCGGGTCCTGCTGACCTCCCCAACGAGCAAATGGAACTGCCGCTGCTGCCGCTGCGCGACGTAGTGGTGTTTCCGCACATGGTCATCCCGCTCTTCGTGGGGCGTCCGAAATCGATCAAGGCGCTCGAGAACGCGATGGAGGCGGGCAAGAGCATTCTGCTCGTCGCCCAGAAATCGGCCGCGAAGGACGAGCCCTCAATCGAAGACCTCTACGATATCGGCTGCGTCGCCAATATCCTTCAAATGCTCAAGCTGCCCGACGGCACCATCAAGGTGCTTGTGGAAGGGCTGCAGCGCGCGCGCATCGATTCTGTGGACGATCTGCGTCATCTGTTCGTGGCCAAGGCCACCCCGGTGCCGCTGTCCGAGGTCGACAACACTGAAGTCGAGGCCATGCGCCGGGCAATCATTGCCCAGTTCGACCAGTACGTGAAACTGAACAAGAAGATTCCGCCCGAGATTCTTACGTCTCTGGCCGGTATTGACGAGCCGGGCCGCCTGGCCGACACCATTGCCGCACACCTGCCGCTCAAGCTCGAGCAGAAGCAGGAAGTGCTGGAGATGTTCGACGTCAACGAGCGGCTCGACAAGCTGCTGTCACAGCTCGAAACCGAGCTCGATATCCTCCAGGTGGAAAAGCGCATCCGCGGTCGCGTCAAGCGCCAGATGGAGAAGAGTCAGCGCGAGTATTACCTGAACGAGCAGGTCAAGGCGATTCAGAAGGAACTCGGGGAAGGCGAGGAAGGTGCCGATCTCGAGGAGATGGACAAGAAGATCAAGGCCGCCGGCATGCCCAAGGAGGCGCTTGCAAAGGCCCAGGCAGAGTTCAAAAAGCTGCGCCTGATGTCGCCGATGTCTGCAGAAGCCACCGTGGTGCGCAACTACATCGACATCATGATCGGCCTGCCATGGAAGAAGAAGTCGCGTGTCAGCAAGGACCTCGGAGAAGCCGAAAAGGTGCTCGACCGTGATCACTATGGCCTTGAGCGCGTGAAGGAACGCATCCTTGAGTATCTTGCCGTGCAACAGCGCGTGGACAAGGTCAAGGCGCCGATCCTGTGCCTGGTCGGTCCTCCGGGTGTGGGCAAGACCTCGCTCGGGCAGTCGATCGCGAAAGCGACCAATCGCAAGTTCGTGCGCATGGCGCTCGGCGGCGTGCGCGATGAGGCGGAGATTCGTGGTCACCGTCGCACCTACATCGGTTCGATGCCGGGCAAGATCCTGCAGAACATGAACAAGGTCGGGGTAAAGAACCCGCTGTTCCTGCTCGATGAAGTCGACAAGCTGGGCATGGACTTTCGTGGCGATCCGTCGTCGGCGCTGCTTGAGGTGCTGGATCCGGAGCAGAACCACACCTTCCAGGATCACTACGTCGAGGTCGATTTCGATCTGTCGGACGTGATGTTCGTGGCGACTGCCAATACGCTCAACATTCCCGCACCTTTGCTCGACCGCATGGAAGTGATTCGCCTCTCCGGTTACACCGAAGACGAAAAGGTGAACATTGCGCTGCGCTACCTGCTGCCGAAGCAGATGAAGAACAACGGTCTCAAGGCTGAAGAGCTGTCGGTGACCGAAGAGGCGCTGCGCGACGTGTGCCGCTATTACACCCGCGAAGCCGGTGTGCGCAGTATGGAGCGCGAGATCTCCAAGATCTGCCGTAAGGTCGTGAAGGCACTGGTGCTGCGCTCGCGCAGCAGCAAGATCGTGGTGAATGCCAAGAACCTCGACAAGTACCTTGGCGTGCGCAAGTACAGCTTCGGGATCGCCGAGAAGCAGAATCAGGTGGGTCAGGTGACCGGCCTCGCATGGACTGAAGTCGGCGGCGAGTTGCTGACGGTCGAAGCCGTCGTGCTGCCTGGCAAGGGCAAGGTGATGACGACCGGCAAGCTCGGCGAAGTCATGCAGGAGTCCATTCAGGCTGCGCTGTCGGTCGTACGCAAGCGCGCCCGTTCGCTGGGTATTGAAGACGACTTCTATCAGAAGAGCGACATCCATATCCACCTGCCGGAAGGCGCCATCCCCAAGGATGGGCCATCGGCTGGCAGTGCGATCACCACGGCGCTGGTCTCGGTGCTCACGGGCATTCCGGTCTGTTGTGACGTAGCCATGACGGGCGAAATCACCCTGAGGGGCGAAGTGCTTCCGATTGGGGGGCTGAAGGAAAAGCTCCTTGCAGCCGTCCGCGGCGGTATCGGCCGGGCACTGATCCCTGAAGAGAACGTCAAGGATCTGGTCGAGATTCCGGACAACATCAAGAACGCGATCGAGATCATTCCGGTGAAATGGATTGATCAGGTTCTTGAGCTTGCCCTCGAACGCAATCCGACGCCGCTTCCGGACACGCCTCCGACTGCCGTGAAGCCGGCGGACGAGACGCCTGCATCGACGAAGGGTTTGCGAGCACACTGATCTTCTGTTCTGCTGCACCCCCACGAGGCGCACTGATAGCTGCGAAAGCACGCTGCAGTGCGCCTTGACACTGTGGAATCGCACACGCTATAAAGACCTCAGATTATGCAGGACGACAGAGAGGGCGCCGGAAGACACGTCTTCTCTGGGTTTGGCCAGGTTATTTCTATCGCGTTCCACACCAGAAGGGGGCTAGAAGTGAACAAATCCGAACTGATCGACGCAATTGCCAAAAATGCCGATATTTCCAAGGCTGCGGCAGGCAAGGCGCTCGACGCGACAATCGATTCCGTAAAGCAGGCACTCAAGCAAGACGATACCGTTACCCTCGTCGGTTTCGGAACCTTCTATGTGGGAGACCGCGCTGCACGAACTGGCCGAAATCCTCGCACCGGTAAGAACATCAAGATCAAGGCAGCAAAAGTTCCTAAATTTAGGGCTGGAAAAGGTTTGAAGGATTCGGTAAACTAGCGGACTTCACTGAGCAGACAGCACCTTCGCTGCTCCAGTGCGGGTGCTTAGCTCAGTTGGTAGAGCGTCGCCCTTACAAGGCGAATGTCGGCGGTTCGACCCCGTCAGCACCCACCAGTAGATTTCAGGGAAAGTCAGCTGCCTGCAGCTGACTTTTTCTTTTCTGGAATGTTCGGCCAGGTCTGGATGGATGGCTTGTTTCAACAATCTGAAATTTAGTTGTTGACGAGCATTCTGAGGTGTCTATAATGCGCACCTCTTCACCGCGAAACGCGATTGGCGAAACGGGGTGATGGCAGGAAAGCAGTTGTTTTTGCAGGTATTTTTGAAGCGGATTTCTGTTTTTGTTGTTTCGGTGGTTTTGAAATAAAACGAAGACAGGGGTTGACGAGATAAGTTAAGTTGATCATAATCTCGCTTCTCTGCTGCAGGAACTGCAGCGGTTCTTTAAAAAATTGAACAATCGATAAGTGTGGGTGCTTGATCGCTGTGGCCATGAAACTGCTTAGGCAGTTTTGAGTTTCACAAAGATTAGGTGCTCATATGTCAGTAAAATGATTTTGAGTACTTTGTAGGATTAAACTTAAGAGTTTGATCCTGGCTCAGATTGAACGCTGGCGGCATGCTTTACACATGCAAGTCGAACGGCAGCGGGGGTGCTTGCACCTGCCGGCGAGTGGCGAACGGGTGAGTAATGCATCGGAACATGCCCAGTCATGGGGGATAACTACGCGAAAGCGTAGCTAATACCGCATACGCCCTGAGGGGGAAAGTGGGGGATCTTAGGACCTCACGTGATTGGAGTGGCCGATGTCAGATTAGCTAGTTGGTGAGGTAAAGGCTCACCAAGGCGACGATCTGTAGCGGGTCTGAGAGGATGATCCGCCACACTGGGACTGAGACACGGCCCAGACTCCTACGGGAGGCAGCAGTGGGGAATTTTGGACAATGGGCGCAAGCCTGATCCAGCCATGCCGCGTGAGTGAAGAAGGCCTTCGGGTTGTAAAGCTCTTTCGCAAGGGAAGAAAACGGCAAGGCTAATATCTTTGTCGGATGACGGTACCTTGACAAGAAGCACCGGCTAACTACGTGCCAGCAGCCGCGGTAATACGTAGGGTGCGAGCGTTAATCGGAATTACTGGGCGTAAAGCGTGCGCAGGCGGTTTTGTAAGACAGATGTGAAATCCCCGGGCTTAACCTGGGAACTGCGTTTGTGACTGCAAGGCTAGAGTACGGCAGAGGGGGGTGGAATTCCACGTGTAGCAGTGAAATGCGTAGATATGTGGAGGAACACCGATGGCGAAGGCAGCCCCCTGGGCCTGTACTGACGCTCATGCACGAAAGCGTGGGGAGCAAACAGGATTAGATACCCTGGTAGTCCACGCCCTAAACGATGTCAACTAGTTGTTCGGAGAGGTAACTTTCTGAGTAACGCAGCTAACGCGTGAAGTTGACCGCCTGGGGAGTACGGCCGCAAGGTTAAAACTCAAAGGAATTGACGGGGACCCGCACAAGCGGTGGATGATGTGGATTAATTCGATGCAACGCGAAAAACCTTACCTACCCTTGACATGTCTGGAACTTGTGAGAGATCACTTGGTGCCTTCGGGAGCCAGAACACAGGTGCTGCATGGCTGTCGTCAGCTCGTGTCGTGAGATGTTGGGTTAAGTCCCGCAACGAGCGCAACCCTTGTCATTAGTTGCCATCATTTAGTTGGGCACTCTAATGAGACTGCCGGTGACAAACCGGAGGAAGGTGGGGATGACGTCAAGTCCTCATGGCCCTTATGGGTAGGGCTTCACACGTCATACAATGGTCGGTACAGAGGGTTGCCAAGCCGCGAGGTGGAGCTAATCTCTTAAAGCCGATCGTAGTCCGGATCGTAGTCTGCAACTCGACTACGTGAAGTCGGAATCGCTAGTAATCGCAGATCAGCATGCTGCGGTGAATACGTTCCCGGGTCTTGTACACACCGCCCGTCACACCATGGGAGTGGGTTTCACCAGAAGTAGGTAGCTTAACCTTCGGGGGGGCGCTTACCACGGTGAGATTCATGACTGGGGTGAAGTCGTAACAAGGTAGCCGTATCGGAAGGTGCGGCTGGATCACCTCCTTTCAAGAGAAAGGTCGCAGTGGTCAAGTATCCACAACTTATCGGTTGTTCAAGCGAAGAGCCTCGAGTGTGAGGGTCTGTAGCTCAGCTGGTTAGAGCACCGTCTTGATAAGGCGGGGGTCGTTGGTTCGAACCCAACCAGACCCACCAAACTATCGAAGGTGCGTTGGTCAGAATGGGGCTTTAGCTCAGCTGGGAGAGCGGCGGCTTTGCAAGCCGTAGGTCGTCGGTTCGATCCCGACAAGCTCCACCAGTATCTGATGCAAACCAGACGCTGGTCAGACAGTGGTCAGACACACAACGAGGTTCGAGAAGTCAGTCATGCATGGCCAGGAAAGCTTCTGGTGTTTATGCCTGACTTCTCGGGAAGGTCAAACTTCTCGATTGGCTCGCTCTTTAACAAAGTGGAAGAAGTATATATATGTGCAGCGTATCAGTAGATGCGTTGCACGGGTAGCGTGATTGCATTGAATCTCGCGTGCTGTGTCAGCGGCGCGACGAGGTTCGCACAAACGAGTTCGACCTGTGACCGGATCTTTGGGTAACCGAGGATCTAAGGTTATAGGATCAAGCGACTAAGTGCATGTGGTGGATGCCTTGGCGATCACAGGCGATGAAGGACGTGCAAGCCTGCGAAAAGCGGGGGGGAGCTGGCAATGGAGCTTTGATCCCCCGATATCCGAATGGGGAAACCCACTCCGCAAGGAGTATCCCGTACTGAATACATAGGTACGTGGAGGCGAACGCAGCGAACTGAAACATCTAAGTAGCTGCAGGAACAGAAATCAACCGAGATTCCGTAAGTAGTGGCGAGCGAACACGGATGAGCCTGCACGACTAAACCATCTAATTAGCAGAACGGTCTGGAAAGTCCGGCAACACAGGGTGATAGCCCCGTATGTGAAAATTAGGTGGCGGGTCTGAGCGTGCGACAAGTAGGGCGGGACACGAGAAATCCTGTCTGAAGATGGGGGGACCATCCTCCAAGGCTAAATACTCGTGATCGACCGATAGTGAACTAGTACCGTGAGGGAAAGGCGAAAAGAACCCCGGGAGGGGAGTGAAATAGATCCTGAAACCGCATGCATACAAACAGTGGGAGCCTCCTTGTGGGGTGACTGCGTACCTTTTGTATAATGGGTCAGCGACTTACGTTCAGTGGCGAGCTTAACCGAATAGGGGAGGCGTAGCGAAAGCGAGTCTGATAAGGGCGACATAGTCTCTGGGCGTAGACCCGAAACCGGATGATCTATCCATGGCCAGGATGAAGGTGCGGTAACACGCACTGGAGGTCCGAACCCACTAATGTTGAAAAATTAGGGGATGAGCTGTGGATAGGGGTGAAAGGCTAAACAAATCCGGAAATAGCTGGTTCTCCCCGAAAACTATTTAGGTAGTGCGTCGTACGGACACTTGCGGGGGTAGAGCACTGTAATCGTTGGGGGGGTCAATGCGATCTACCCCGCGATAGCAAACTCCGAATACCGCAAAGTGATATACGGCAGACAGACAGCGGGTGCTAACGTCCGTTGTCAAGAGGGAAACAACCCAGACCGCCAGCTAAGGTCCCAAATGCATGGCTAAGTGGCAAACGAAGTGGGAAGGCATAGACAGCTAGGAGGTTGGCTTAGAAGCAGCCACCCTTTAAAGAAAGCGTAATAGCTCACTAGTCGAGTCGTCCTGCGCGGAAGATGTAACGGGGCTCAAGCCATGAACCGAAGCTGCGGATGTGTCTTATGACACGTGGTAGGGGAGCGTTCCGTAAGCCTGCGAAGGTGTCTCGAGAGGGATGCTGGAGGTATCGGAAGTGCGAATGCTGACATGAGTAGCGATAAAGGGTGTGAAAAGCACCCTCGCCGAAAGCCCAAGGTTTCCTGCGCAACGTTCATCGGCGCAGGGTGAGTCGGCCCCTAAGGCGAGGCAGAAATGCGTAGTCGATGGGAAACAGGTCAATATTCCTGTACCGGTTCTAGATGCGATGGGGGGACGGAGAAGGTTAGGCCAGCCGGGTGTTGGAAGTCCTGGTTTAAGCGTGTAGGAGTACCCCGTAGGCAAATCCGCGGGGATTATCTGAGGCGTGATGACGAGTCTCCTTGTGAGACGAAGTGGTTGATACCCTGCTTCCAGGAAAAGCCTCTAAGCTTCAGTCTAGAATCGACCGTACCGCAAACCGACACAGGTGGGCAGGTTGAAAATACCAAGGCGCTTGAGAGAACTCAGGAGAAGGAACTCGGCAAATTGATACCGTAACTTCGGGAGAAGGTATGCCCCGGTAGCTTGTAGGAGTACATCCGAAGGGCGAAGGGGCCGCAGAGAATCGGTGGCTGCGACTGTTTATTAAAAACACAGCACTCTGCAAACACGAAAGTGGACGTATAGGGTGTGACGCCTGCCCGGTGCCGGAAGGTTAAGTGATGGGGTGCAAGCTCTTGATCGAAGCCCCGGTAAACGGCGGCCGTAACTATAACGGTCCTAAGGTAGCGAAATTCCTTGTCGGGTAAGTTCCGACCTGCACGAATGGCGTAACGATGGCCACACTGTCTCCTCCTGAGACTCAGCGAAGTTGAAATGTTTGTGAAGATGCAATCTACCCGCGGCTAGACGGAAAGACCCCATGAACCTTTACTGTAGCTTTGCATTGGACTTTGACGGGACTTGTGTAGGATAGGTGGGAGGCTTTGAAGCGGGGACGCTAGTTCTCGTGGAGCCAACCTTGAAATACCACCCTGGTGTCGTTGAGGTTCTAACCCAGGCCCGTGAATCCGGGTCGGGAACAGTGCATGGTGGGCAGTTTGACTGGGGCGGTCTCCTCCCAAAAGGTAACGGAGGAGTTCGAAGGTCTCCTAGGTACGGTCGGACATCGTACTGATAGTGCAATGGCAAAAGGAGGCTTGACTGCGAGACCGACAAGTCGAGCAGGTGCGAAAGCAGGACATAGTGATCCGGTGGTTCTGTATGGAAGGGCCATCGCTCAACGGATAAAAGGTACTCTGGGGATAACAGGCTGATTCCGCCCAAGAGTTCACATCGACGGCGGAGTTTGGCACCTCGATGTCGGCTCATCACATCCTGGGGCTGTAGCCGGTCCCAAGGGTATGGCTGTTCGCCATTTAAAGTGGTACGTGAGCTGGGTTTAAAACGTCGTGAGACAGTTTGGTCCCTATCTGCCGTGGGCGCTGGAAGTTTGAGTGGACCTGCTCCTAGTACGAGAGGACCGGAGTGGACGCACCTCTGGTGTACCGGTTGTGACGCCAGTCGCATCGCCGGGTAGCTAAGTGCGGAAGAGATAACCGCTGAAAGCATCTAAGCGGGAAACTCGCCTCAAGATGAGACTTCCCTGGGGCCTAGAGCCCCCTGAAGGGTCGTGGAAGACCACCACGTTGATAGGTCGGGTGTGGAAGCGCAGTAATGCGTTAAGCTAACCGATACTAATTGCCCGTGAGGCTTGATCCTATAACCTTACAAAACAGTCGATACTCGTTGTTGGACGAAAAAACTTCGCCCAACCATCGACGCAATCACAACACCCATATACTTCTTCCCGCTTTGGCCTGCAACGCGCAGGTGACAAGTCATAGTCTGACGACCATAGCGTCTTGGTCCCACCCCTTCCCATCCCGAACAGGACCGTGAAACAAGATCGCGCCGATGATAGTGAGATTCGTTCTCGTGAAAGTAGGTCATCGTCAGACTAACCCTACGCTTAACCCCGCTGAGATAATCCTCAGCGGGGTTTTTGCTGTCCACGACTCGTAAATCTGAAGATCGAAGCGCGGTCGGTTGGGCTCACGATGCGAACGTGCGCTTCGACGTGCTTTACAGCCGATGTCGCCGAGACATTGGCGAGCGAGGATGGGGGCTTTCTCACCCACATGAGTTGAGGTCAGCTTTTTCAGTCCGGTGCGAACTCGACCCGATTTCGGTTGCGGGTCTTTGCAAGGTACAGGGCGCGGTCAGCGCGTGCCAGTGGGTCATGCACGGATGTGTCGGTTGCGGCCATTGCTGCGATGCCGATACTGACCGTGGCGAAGATCTTCTTGCTCTCGATGACAGCAGACTCACTGGCGAACCTGGATCTCAGGCGCTCGGCGAACAGGCCTGCTGTGGCAAGACTTGTCCCCGGCAGGAGGACCGCGAATTCGTCACCGCCGAGGCGCCCCGCCGTGTCACTTTTGCGCAGTTCCTGGCGCAGGGAATCAGCGAACAATCGCAAGATCGTGTCGCCGGCAGCATGGCCCAGTTGGTCGTTGATTGTCTTGAAACGATCAAGGTCGAGCACCATCAGCGAAACGGGTCTGCTGGGATCCCTGTGGAGCTGAGACAGGGCCTCCTCGGCGCGGTCGATGAAATGACGGCGGCTTCCAAGGCCCGTAAGGGTGTCGGTGCTCGCGAGCATGCGCAGTTTGGCTTCCACGCGCCGGCGTTCGGTGACATCCTCAAGCACGTTCAGTGCGGCAGGTTTGCCTTCCCACATGACCGAGCTCATGTACCAATGACATTCGATCACTCGCCCATCTCGGGAAAGGATCCGGGCGTCATGCTCCTGCGGCGAAGAGGATGCGTCGAGGTACAGAACGTGGACCGTCTCGATGCCGTGATGATCATCCCTGAACACAAAGTCGAGAATCGATTTCTCGGCGCACTCGGTTGTCGTATAGCCAAGCAGACTGGCCGCTCTGGGGTTGATGTGGCGGATGATCTTGTTCTGAGTGATGATCAGGCTTATTGGCAGGTGTTCGATCAGGCTTCGGTAGCGATGTTCCGATTCTGCGAGTGCGACCTGTGCGTTCTTGCGCTCCGTCACGTCGCGCGCGAAACCCACGGTTCCGATGCGTCGTTCATCGATTGATACTGGCGATTTGTAGGTTTCGTACCAGCGAAGGACGCCGTTCGACTCGATCGGCTCTTCGACGTTCTTGGGAGAGCCCGAACGCAGCACCTCCTGGTCGTCTGCGCGGTAACTCTCCGCGAGTGAGGGGGTGGTGGTGTCGAAGTCGGTTTTCCCCACGAGGTCTGCTGCGCAACTCCAGCCATAGTTCCTCGCAAACGGCGTGTTGACTGCGAGAAACCGGCTCTGCTCATCCTTCAGCCACACCATGAACGGGAAGTTGTCGAGCAAGGCGCGCTGGTAGTAATCCCTTTCTCGGACTTTCTCTTCTGCCAGGCGCTCGGCGGTAATGTCGAAGATCACCATGCGACACTCGTGACCGTTGTCGTCGGTAACCGCCTGTATGCGGATGAAAGCCTTGGGTCGTCGCTCGGTGGGAATCAGTGGGAGTTCGCAGGTAATCTGCTTCTGACTGGTTCGAACCTGCTCGACAAAGAGGTTGAACGTGGCACGTTTTCCCGGGGTAACAACTTCTGCAAACTGGTGCTGACAGGCTTCCGACCGTTTCAGGCCGAGCAGGATGGCGGCGGAGAGGTTGATCTCGATGATTGTCCCGGCGCCATCGATGGTGACATAGCCGACAGGGGCGAAGTCATAGAGGTCGGCATAACGTTTGTTGAGCTCGTTGGCCTGGCTATAGGCAAGTTCGAGTTCTTCCTGCTGTATCTCCAGTTCGATCTTGCGAACCTGCAGTTCGTGGACCAGGCGATCGTCACTTGCGTCGAGCTTTGGCAGCGCGAATTCGCGGGACTGTCGGCGGTCCTCCGCGCGGCGGCGAAGGTTCGCGGGGTTCGCCCGCACCCTTCTGCCTGGCCGGTGGTGAGGAAGCCCGCTCAACATGCGGTCGTATTCGCCTTTGACGACGGCGTAGCATTCACACGCGCGAGCTTCGATGCCGCTTCGGTCAAGAATGGTGATGTTGCCGCGGCGATACTGGATCAGGCCCATGGCCTGAAGCTTACTTGCAGCCTCGGATATGCCCTCGCGGCGCACGCCGAGCATGTTGGCAATGAGCCCCTGGGTGATATGGAGCTCATTTCCCTCCACGCGGTCAAGACTGAGAAGCAGCCAACGGCAAAGCTGCTGGTCTACGGTATGCAGTCGGTTGCACACGGCGCTTTGCGCCAACTGGCTCATCAAGGCCTGAGCATAGCGCATGATGATTCTCTGGAGAGGCTGGTCCTGGGAGAACTCCCAGCGCAGGATCTCGGCGCTGATCCGGCAGGCTTCGCCCGGAAGATGGACCACCGCATGGTGGACGGACGACTCTCCACTCAAGAGCAGGGGCAGTCCGATGAGGCCGGAATTGCCGACTGTTGCCAGGCCCGCAGACGTGCCGTCGCCGGCCGAAAAGACCAGTGACGCGACGCAGGTCTTCGGGAAGTAGATGTATTCATTCGCCCCGGCGGGCTCGTACAGATTCTGACCTAACTCAAGGTGAACGCAGTCGATGTCCGTGAGCAGACGCTTGCGCTCAGTGTCGGGAATGGCTGCAAGAATCTTGTTCTTGGTGAAGCCATCGCAGGGTGTAGAAGCCAAGGCGTTCTCCCTAAGTGTGATTGAGCGCCAGCGCAGGGTTCATTCGCTGCCATGTCATTGATTGTGCAGGATACGCCTCTTGTTTTTTCTATATGTTCGGCACCGAACACACTTTGTCGGATCTCGGGTTTATTCTTGTCTCAACTGCTCGCGATGAGCGCAATGACGCGAGCTCAATAGCCGTTCGCTTACTACCGGTTTCAGGAGAGTTTAATGAAGACCTCTGTTGTCGAGAGTATTACCCAAGCGCAAAGCAGCGCAATTGAATCCATGCTGATGATGTCGAAGATCTATCTGGATTCGACCGAACGCCTGACGCAGTTGAACATGGAGGCGCTGCGGGATTCGGTCAATGAGGGAACGGCCGCATTGTGCGCGCTGACGGGCGTTACGAAAGGCGCTTCGATCAAGGATGCTCAGTCAGAGATTGTTTCTCCGATGTTTGAGCGCGCGATGGCCTATGCCCGCAATGTCCAGGCGCTCACCGCTGACACCCAGGATCAGGTTGCGCAGCTTGCCAATGCGCGGGTGGCCGATCTGAAGAAGGCCGCGAACTTGAGCGCATGAGCAAGTGACGCACGCTGGCTGTGTGAGGAGGAGGACGCCAGCGTGCGCGGAGGAATATTGAGGAGAGGTGAGAGAGGAGACAAGAGCAGAAGGATGGCGGTGGTTGGGTGCATTCAGTGGCGAAAAAAAAGCCACAGCTGTTAATGCGAGGTCGACATGTTGCGGCCAGCAAGTCAGCAAGCATTCGACCGTTGCACTGCTTAAATGTCTGACCATCGTCCGCCAGGCTACATCGGCTCACTTGGCTGATGGGCGAATAAGAAGGTGTGGCAGATCATGTATTGAACGGTTCTCATAAGAAAGACCGGAATCCGCTGATAATAAGAAATGAAAACCGCATTGATGCCCGGCATCGATGCGGTTATTTTTTGTCCAGTCCGGACGTGGCGTTCAGGCGCTACGGCCGTGACTGCGACTGTGACTTCAGTTCGAAGTGCTGCTACGCAGTTCGCCCAGGACAAATGCGGTGCCTGCGCACGGTGTGGATGAATGGTAGATGCGGTTGCGTCCACCGCTTTTCGCCTGATACATGGCGTGGTCTGCCTGTCTGAGCACGTCATCGGTTGTCTGGCTGGTGATCGAATGCACGGCCACCCCGATACTGGCGGATATCGTCACCATGCGGGCACCGAGTGAAAAGGGTTGCTCCAGCGCGGACAGGACGTTTCGAGCAACATGGTCTGCCCCTTCGATACTGTCAACCGAGGACAGCACGACGACGAATTCATCCCCACCGATGCGCGCAACTGTATCCGAACGTCGGACGGCGTTTCTGATCCGCTCCCCTGCCTGCTTCAACAAGTTGTCACCCGCGTGATGACCGAGCGTGTCGTTGACCTCCTTGAAGTGGTCAAGGTCGATGTACATCACCGCCACGGTGGTCTTGGTACGGCGAGCACTCGTGAGCGCGTCCTCAAGCCGGTCCATCACCATGTAGCGATTGGGGAGGCCGGTCACCGCGTCGAAGGTGGCGAGCGTCCAGGCATGTTCCTTGTCATCGTGGGAGGCGCCCGCCATCAGGCCGAGGGCGACTGCAAGCGCCAGAATCAACTGGATCTCAATGGGTTCGTTGATGTTGAAGCCGAGAGCTGAACCGGCAACGAGGAGGGTTGCACACGATACAGTGGCCACCAGGAATCCGACAATCGTGCCGCGGGACAGTCCTGCCAGTACGACAGGGAATAGGATGAGGATGGCGATGCGTGTGTCGACCTCAAGCAGGGCCGGCAAGGCAACCGAGAACAAGGCAATGGACAGGCCGAGCAGGGGGTAGATCACCAGCGACAGTGCCCGCGCTGTCCGAAGGGCGTCAATGAGGTTCATGCTGCCGCCGTTCAGCGGGGGGCTGAAGATACGATACAGAATCATGAAAGCGGGGACGGTGATCATGACGCCGGCGAAATCCCCGCCCCAGAACGACAGCACTGTGGTGCCAAGCAGTTCGGCTGGCGTGCTGCCGAGCGCAGGAGTTCGGGTCGCCAGCAGGGCGGACGACAGGCTCGCCAGGAAGGCGCTGTAGATGACTCGGACCGCAATTGGCAGAGAGAACCGGTAATTGGGGCGCGTCCAGTATTGGCGCAGATGCGCGCCAACCAGACCGTAAACACAGATCTCGCGTATCGGGTCAAGCAGAACGATGGCGCTGAAGCCGGGAGCAGGAAGGTCCAGTATCCGCACCGCGACAATCGAGAGATAGAGCGCAGGGACGCCGATCAGGCCGTGCGCCATCGTGAAGCAGACCGTCAGCCCGGCTGATGCATAGAATGCGCTGACGTTTGGATAGACCTCGAACAGGCTGGCTGCCTGCCACGCGAGCCAGTAGGCGGAGAAGATGATGGGAAAGCGCAGCAATACCTGCGTCGAGCGCGATCTTCTGAGAGGCGGACCCTTCATCGAGATGCCCGGGAAAAAATATGCTCTGTACGGGCTGCAAGCCGTGGTGGCATGCTGCAGCTGTTCTTTTGTGTTCCGCTACAGATATTGCCTGAATGTCATTGTCATGGCAAAGGGTTCTGTGCGCCTCGCTCCCCGCATTGGGGTGTGAAGCGGCTCATGCGGAAAGCATTGCGTCGGCCCATGTGCCCGCCTGGGCCGGATTGAGCTATTCCGTGGCGAATCCGGCATCCTCGACGGCTTGCCGGATGTCTGCTTCGGATACGAAAGTGCCGAACTCGATCGTGGCTCTGCCGCTTGCAAGGGTGATCTCGACGTGGGTAATGCCGGGCAAGTCCTGAATTGCGTTCGTTACCGTGCGCAGACACTGTTCGTCACGCATGCCGATGATCCCGAATTCACATACCGTCATGTAACTAACCTCTCGAAAGTGCTGCCGCAGGGGCAGGTGGTGGCAATATGCCGCTCTTACATCCCTTGCAGAGCGTAGCGCGTGTCAAAGCGATCCCAGTCGGTAGATTCTCGCATGGTCCCCACGCCGTCGCCTGGCGAAACCGGGGACTGTTGGCTGGGCTGGTTCGATGGCGCCGCGCTGCCCAACCCCGGCAAGCTTGGTCTTGGTGTTGTCTTGCAATCGCCCGATGGCAGTCGTGTGGAGTTCTCCGAGCGCGGAGAGGGCACAGGGTGCAGCAACGAGGCGGAACTGCAGGCCGTGTGCGCCGCGCTCTCCCTCGCACATGCAGCGGGTGTGCAGCGCCTGGTGCTGTGTGGCGACAGCGATTTTGCAGTACGTCATGCGGCGGGCAGCGCCCACACGGCAGTGCCAAGGCTGACGGCGCTCATCGCCAGGGTTCAGGCTTTGGCCGGGTTGTTTGAGGCGATTGAGTGGCAGTGGGTGCCGCGGTATCGTAACGGTGACGCGGACCGGCTTTCGCGTGGGGCACTTGGTCTCGTACACAAGCCTGCGCCGCACCCGGGGAAAGCGCTGGCGGCCAAGCGCCGGCAGCGCAAGCGCTGATTGGTCGCCGATTGACTGGCGGCATCGGCCCTGCCGTTGCTATAGTTCAGGGCTTAACTTTCAGCCGATACTTCACTTGCCCTCGCGCCGACGCGCCAGGCGGCTTCCGAACGGAATCCGGATAGCCGCGGTCAGAGTCCAGTGTATCGAGCAGATGTGGCTGCAAAGTGTCTGCAGCGGAAGAATACCCCTTGGAGAATGATTGATGCGCCAAGCAGAGCGCGCCATTTTTGATTTGCGCCGCGGCGTGCCCGTCTTGTTGCGGGACGACGAGGGCGATACGCTGATCGCGCCGGTCGAGGGCTTTGGCGCCACCGCACTGGAGGAGGCTCGTGTGCTTACCGGCTCCGCGCCGGCACTGGTGCTGTCACGCCATCGTCTGGCGAGCCTCGGTGTCGAGGTCAGCGATGTGTCGGCCACCCAGCACTTCGATTCGGCGCATGCGCCCGGCTTCCCGCTGCTGACCCAGTTCGCACTCGGACGTGCTTCCGTATTGCCCAAGACGCCGCGTATCGCGCCTGTGCGTTCGACCGCTGCGGAGCGTGCAGGTCTGCTGCTGATGCGGCACGCGCAACTGGTGCCGGCTGCGCTTGCCTTTGCCGTGAGTGCGGGACAAGCGGAAGCGGTTGCGCAGCACCTTGCCGACGGTTCGCTGCTGGTCGTGAAGGTGACTTCTGCGATCGAGTTGTGTGAAACCGGCCCCGGACAGCTCAGGCGCGTCAGCGATGCGCGTGTTCCGCTCGCGAAGCTGGGCGACGCGCGCTTCGTGCTGTTTCGCGAAGAGGACGGCGTGCGCGAGCATGTTGCCATCGTGCTTGGTGAGCGCGAGAACTGGGCCGACGCGGTTCCGGTGCGGGTGCATTCGTCCTGCCTGACCGGCGATATCTTTGGCAGCCAGCGTTGCGACTGCGGGGCGCAGTTGCGCAACGGTCTCACCACCATCTGTTCGATGGGTGGCGGGGTGATGCTCTATCTTGCCCAGGAAGGGCGGGGGATCGGACTGGCCAACAAGCTGAGAGCATATCGGCTGCAGGACGAAGGTCTGGATACGATCGACGCCGACCAGGTGATCGGTTTCAGCAAGGATGAGCGCGACTACCGGATCGCACAGCAGATGCTCGACGATCTCGGCATTCCGCGCATCGAACTGCTGACGAACAATCCGGAGAAGGTGAGTGCCCTGCGCAAGGCCGGCATCGACGTCGTCAGCCGCCGTGCGCTTTTCGGCCAGCTCAACGACCACAACCAGCACTACCTGCGCACCAAGGCGGATCGGCACGGGCATCTGCTCGAAGAATTGCTGGCGCGCCCGGAGGTGCCAGGCGACCTGCCGGAGACCGATTCGGCGGCGTGTATCGCCAGCGGGCGGAAGTGAGTTTGCGTTCAGCCGGCTAGTGCGATCGGGCGGCTGGTCGGCGTCTGTAGCGCCGCCACGCAGACCGAGACTGATACCGAGGAGTTTTAGCTCGCATGAAGGAAAGCACCGTCCGTGGAAACAGATGGCCTGTACGCAGAGCGATTGCCGCGGTGCTGATCGCGTTCTTTGTGCCGCTCGTGGGATCGACCGCGATGCATTTTGCCGGGGACGCGCAGGCAGCGGACTGGCGTACTGCACGGCGTGACAGCAGCGGGCTGGCGCCCGACCCGGCTGTGGCGGACGAGGCGGTGGTGCAGGTCTATGCCGCCCGCGCCGTGCGCTGGCGCGGGATTTTCGGTGTGCATACCTGGATTGCCGCAAAGCCTCGCGGTGCTGCGGATTACACACGCTTCGAGGTGATGGGCTTTGGTGTCGCACATGGGCGGAGTGCGGTCCGGGTGCGCGAGGGAATTCCGGACGGCTACTGGTTTGGCAGCGAGCCCGAACTGCTGCGTGATGTGCGCGGTGGAGCCGAGGTGGATGCCTTGATCGCACGCCTGCACGATGCGGCCGACCGCTATCCGCACGCTAACGAATACCGCATCTGGCCCGGCCCCAACAGCAATACCTTCATTGCCTATCTTGGTCGTGAGGTGCCCGAGCTCCGGCTCGAGCTGCCGCCGACGGCGATCGGGAAGGATTATCTGCCGGAAGGTGCCCTGTTCGGCGCCGCACCCAGCGGTTCCGGCGGGCAGGTATCGCTGTTTGGCCTGCTCGGGGTCATGCTTGCGGCTGAGGAAGGGATCGAATTGAGTCTGCTTGGGCTCAGCATCGGGGTGGACGCCTGGCCGCCAGCAATCAAGCTGCCCGGCATCGGCCGTATCGGCATGCCCGAACACATGCCCGACAGCGAGCGCTGGGGTGTCATTCGCATCGCGCCCTGAGCGTCAGGCGCTCCCCGGTCATCGGCACCGCGCAGCAGGCCGGGCCATTCGGTAACAGACACCTTGACCGGACGTGAGACCCACGCTTGGGGGCGGGCCCGTCCAGGGGTACCGATGCTCATGAGGCCAGCGGTCGTGCGTCAACACGGTTTGTCAGGCCTCAACCCGTCGCCGACGTTTGGATCAGGGGACTTCGGCCAAGGGGGCCGAGGGCAGAAAGCGCCACGACGAAGCTGCTGCGCTGGTCAAGCAGCATTCCAGGTAATAAGGTCCCGCCTTTGCCGGCAGCACGCTGCTGCCGGCAAAGGCGGGATTGTTGCATTCTGAAGGGAGAGTTCAATGGCTGAGTCCATGGATACGCCGGCACTTGCCCCCAGGGGGCTCATCGGTCGCAGCATCTCGACGGCGTGTGCGGTGCTGGCGGTGCTGGGCGGTGTGTTTTTTCTTGCCGAGGCGCTGATGTCGGTTACCAGCGTGATCGGGCGGGCATTGTTCAACCTGCCGGTGCCGGGCGACTACGAGCTGGTGCAGATGCTGTCGGCGATGGGTGTTGCGATGTGCCTGCCATACTGCCAGCTGAAGCGTGGTCATGTATTCGTCGATTTCTTTACCGTGTGGGCACCGTCCTCGCTCAAGCGCGTGCTGGATGCGATTGCCGCACTGCTCCTCGCCGCGATGTCCTTCCTGCTCGCGTGGCGTACATGGGAGGGCATGCTGGAGATGCGCGAGTATGGCGAGACGTCGATGGTGATCGCCCTGCCGGTGTGGTGGGGCTATGTCCCGGTTGCGCCGTCATTCGCATTGCTCGGCATTGCCGCACTCCACACCTTTGCGCTTGATCTGTGCGGGAGTGATCACGCATGAGCGGAACGTCGATTGGTCTCGTCATGGGGGTGGCGATGCTGACCATGCTGGCATTGCGCGTGCAGATCGGCGTTGCGATGTTCCTGATCGGTGCGGCAGGCTATACATGGGTGTCTGGCTGGGATCCGCTGATCGCCTATCTGAAGAACGCGCCCTATGGTCGCTTTTCGCTGTACGACCTGTCGGTGGTGCCGCTGTTCCTGCTGATGGGTCAGTTCGCCACCCAGGGCGGCCTGTCGCGCGCGCTGTTCAAGGCCGGCAATGCCTTCATCGGCCACTGGCGTGGCGGCATGGCAATGGCGGGGGTTGCATCGTGTGCCGGCTTCGGCGCGATCTGTGGCTCGTCGCTTGCAACCGCGGCGACCATGTCGCATGTGGTACTGCCCGAGCTGAAGCGTCATCAGTACAAGCCAAGCCTGGCTGCAGGCTCACTGGCGGCAGGCGGCACGCTCGGCATTCTGATTCCGCCCTCGGTGCCGCTGGTGATCTATGCAATTCTTGCCGAGCAGAACATTGCCAAGCTTTTCCTGGCCGCCTTCGTGCCCGGCGTGGTGGCCGCAATGGGCTACATGCTGGTGATCGCCATTGTGACCCGCATTGATCCTGGTGCAGCTGGCCCGGGGACGGCGAAGCATTCGTGGGGCGAGCGGCTGGTGACGCTGATGGAGACCTGGCCGGTGCTGCTGATCTTCCTGGTCGTCATCGGCGGGATCTACGGTGGTGTATTCACTCCGACCGAGGCGGCGTCCGTGGGCGTGCTGGCGACCGGTATTGCGGCGTGGCGGTCGGGTGGGCTGAAGGGGCCGGCTTTCCTGGAGTGCCTGTACGGGACTGCAAAGGGAACGGGGATGATGTTTCTCATCCTGCTCGGCGCGGACATGCTGAACGCCTTCATGGCCGTGAGCCAGATGCCACAGGAGGCGGCCGCCTGGGTGCAGGAAATGGGGTTCGGGCCCTTCACCGTCATGCTCGCCATCATCGTGATCTACATCCTGCTGGGGTGCGTGATGGACAGCCTGTCGATGATCCTGCTCACTGTGCCCATCTTTCTGCCGATCGTGCTCGGCATGGAGTACTGGGGCCTCGGCATGGAAGAGAAGGCGATCTGGTTCGGCATGGTTGCACTCGTGGTCATGGAGATTGGCCTGATTACCCCCCCAGTGGGGATGAACGTCTACATCATCAATGGGATCGCGAAAGACATTCCGATGGCAACCATCTTCCGTGGGGTGATGCCCTTCCTGGCCTCCGACATCGTGCGAATCTCCCTGCTGGTGTTCTTTCCGGGCATTTCACTGGTGGCGCTACGCATCTTCAACTGATGCGCGAGGGCGCCCGTTTGCCAGCATTCATCCCCCACTGCAGAGGATGTAAGGGACATCCGGGCTGGTCTGGGCGCCATTTTTCGGACAAGCTGTCGAAGTTCGATCCATTCTCCCGCGTTCACGCCGATGTCCATCCTCCTTCCCCTCGCACAGCTGAGTGACACTGCCGCTTCGCGGCCCGCGCAGCACCACGTCGTACTCGCGCTGTGCGCCGACTGGTGCGGTACCTGCCGTTCATTCCGTCCCGTGTTGGAGCAGCTTGCCGCAGAGCACCCGCATATCGTGTTCTCGTGGCTGGATATCGAAGACGAGGCTGCGCTGGCCGGCGATCTCGACGTCGAGACTTTTCCGACGCTGGCAATCTTCCGCGATGGTGCGCCGTTTTACTTCGGCCCCTCGCTGCCATTGGCAGACGTGGTTGCCAACCTGATCCGCGCGGCAGAGGCGGCTGGCGGGCCGCTGTCGCGGATTCCGCCGGAGATTGCCGACATGGCGGACGCGCTGTTTGCAAGCGCCACAGATCGCGCGGTATTGAACGGACGCTGACCGATGAGCCTCCCGGCGGACGGCTGACAAGGGTATATTCCGCCCTCTGCCAACGGCCAGGTCCGTTCGACTCGCATCGGCTGCTTTCCTTCGGGACGGCCTCAACACCCAAGGACATCATGCCCATTCCCACCATCGACCCCTCTACCTACGCAGGCCAGCTCGCGGACAAGGTGTCGCAGTTCAAGCACAACTTTGCGGCCTTCGCGCTTCCCGAACCCGAGGTGTTTGCCTCCGAGCCCTTGCACTACCGCATGCGGGCCGAGTTCAGGATGTGGCACGACGGCGAGCGGATCGATTACGCCATGTTCGACCCCGCCGAGCCCAAGGTGCCGGTGACGATCGAGCATTTCCCGCAAGCCTGCGAATCCATCAGTGCAATGATGCCGCGACTGCGCGAGCGTCTGCAGGGCAGCCTGGTACTCAGGCACCGGCTGTTCCAGATCGAGTTTCTGGCGACGCTGAGTGGCGAGATGCTGATCACGCTGGTGTATCACCGCCCGCTGGATGAGAGCTGGGAGCCGGCCGCACGCGAGCTGGCGGCTGAGCTGGGGGTGAAGCTGATCGGACGCAGCCGCAAGCAGAAGATCGTGCTTGAGCAGGACTGGGTGCTGGAATCCCTCGAGCTCAACGGACGTCAGCTGCGCTACCAGCAGATCGAAGGCAGCTTTACCCAGCCCAATGCCGGCGTGAATCGCAAGATGCTGGGCTGGGCCTGCGCCCAGGCGGCCAGTCTGGACGGCGATCTGCTCGAACTGTACTGCGGCAATGGCAACTTTACCGTCGCCCTTGCGCCGTGTTTCGGTCATGTGCTCGCGACCGAGGTGAGCAAGACTTCAGTGGGCGCCGCCAACTACAACCTTTTGGCCAACGGCATCGACAATGTGCAGATGGTGCGCATGTCGAGCGAGGAGATCAGCGGCGCGCTGGCCCGCACGCGCGAGTACCTGCGCATGAAGGACGTCGATCTCGACAGCTACCGCTTCACCACGCTGTTTGTCGATCCGCCGCGCAGCGGACTGGACGCGCCCACGGTGGAACTTGCACGCGGATTCGACCGCATCCTGTACATTTCATGCAATCCGCTGACGCTGCAGGACAACGTCGCTGCGCTGCAGGACACGCACCAGATCAGCGCTGCAGCGGTTTTCGACCAGTTTCCGTACACGCACCACCTCGAATGCGGGCTGCTGCTGACACGCCGCTGACCCACAGAAGCCGGAAAATGAATGTTGCGCGGGCGGTGCCCGCACACATCGAGACACGAAGTATCAAAGGAGCAGCACATGGCACGATTGAAGGTTTCGCATAAAACGGTCTATCGTTACAGCGAGCCGGTGGCATTCAGCGAGCACCGCTTCATGTGCCGTCCGCGGGACAGTCACGACCTGCGCCTGGTCGATACCGGGATCAGCATCAATCCGCCGGCCAAGCTGCGCTGGATACACGATGTGTTCAGCAATTCGGTGCTGATTGCGAGCTTCGAAGAGCAGGCTTCAGAACTGGTGTTCGATTCCACCTTCGTGGCTGAGCACTATCCGACCACGCCCGATGTCGACATGATCGAAACCTATGCGGAGCGGCTCCCGTTCAGTTACGACGCCAGTGAAATACCCGATCTGGCGCGCTGCAACGAGCGCCAGTACAGGGACCCCGAGCACCGGGTCGACGCCTGGGTGCGCAATGTTTGCGCTGATGCGGGCACTGACCGCACGCTGGATGTACTGATCGCCATTACCCATGCGATCAAGGCGCAGTTTGCCTACGAGTCGCGCAACGAGGAGGGCACCCGCACGCCGATCGAAACCCTCAATCTCGGTAGCGGCAGTTGCCGCGATTTCGCCCTGTTCATGATGGAGGCTGTACGCAGTCTCGGTCTGGCTGCGCGCTTCGTGTCCGGTTACCTCTACGACGAGTCCCTGCTCGGTGCCGAAAGTGGCATGGTTGGCGGTGGCGCGTCGCATGCCTGGGTGCATGTCTATCTGCCGGGCGCGGGCTGGCTGCCGTTCGATCCGACCAACGCAATCGTCGGTGGACGCAACCTGATCCGGGTTGCAGTGGTGCGCGACCCTTCACAGGCGGCGCCGCTGACGGGCAGCTACATCGGTTCGCCCGACGCATTCAGGGGCATGACGGTTGAAGTCAAAGTGACGGTGGAATCGGCAGCGCCTGAGAACACAGCCTGATCGCCTTGTCGTGAGCGTTTCCTGTAGCGCTCGCTGACTGTGTTGTCAGGACATGTTTCCGGCCCGAACGAATCCGTTCGGAGGGGCTCACAGCCATTGTTTTTACTGTGACGAACCGGAAACGTGGCAACTGCTGCCGTTTGCGACGCATCGTCCGAGAAAGGGAGCAGTCGTGTATCACGGCGAAAGATTCAACAGCTACAGCCACCTCGTGGGCACGCTGCTCGCGCTCGCCGGCGCCGTCGTGCTGATCGTGATCGGCGCGCTGAGCGGCGATCCGTGGAAGATCGTCAGCTTTACCATCTATGGCGCCACCCTGGTCATGCTGTATGGCTTCTCCACCGCCTATCACAGCACGAAGGGCGACTTGAAGCGCTTCTTCCGCAAGCTCGATCACAACGCCATCTACCTGCTGATCGCAGGCACCTATACGCCCTTTACGCTGGTCAGTTTGCGCGGGCCATGGGGCTGGTCGCTGTTCGGCGTGATCTGGGGGCTGGCGCTGGTGGGGATCGTCCAGGAGTTCGTGCTCGGAAAGCGCACACGAGCGCTGTCGCTGGTGCTGTATGTGCTGATGGGCTGGGCCGCACTGGCGGCGATCTTCCCGCTGATCGAAGCCCTGTCACCTGCAGGTTTCGCCTGGGTTGCGGTGGGCGGGCTCATCTATACGCTGGGGATCGTCTTTTACGCCTTCGATGAAAAGTTCGCCCACTGGCACGGTATCTGGCACCTGTTTGTGATCGCAGGAAGCGCCGTGCATTACTTTGCGATTCTGTTCTACGTGGCTTAAGGGCTGCGGTTCGACCTTGGCGTAGCGAGTCTCTCGCTGCGTCCCTGCGCATCGGGACAGCGCAGAGATGGGCGGGATGATGCCGGGGCAGCGAGTTCAGTAGGGCCTGAGAAAGTCCACTTCGCCTTTCAGCGCTTCACCTGCATTGAATCTGCGCAGATTCTCGACAAACAGTTCGCAGATCAGGGAAGGAATAGTGGGGCCGGCAATATGCCCGGTGAGGGTCAGGTTCGGCGTTGTCCAGAACGGATGTGCCGCAGGCAGGGGTTCCTCGCGAAAGACGTCCAGCACGGCGCCCGCGAGCCGGCCCTGTTCGAGTGCGCTGATCAGCGCGCGGTCGACAACTGCGCTGCCGCGCCCAACGTTGATGAAGATCGCCCCGGGCTTGAGCGCAGCGAAGAAGGCGTCGTCGAAGATGTCAGTGGTCGCTGCCGTTTCCGGCAGGATGTTCACTACGAAGTCTGCATCGGCAGCCGCGGTGCACAGATCATCCATCGTCACTACTGTATCGAAATGCGTGACGGGCTTTGTGCTCGTCGCAACGCCGGTCAGGCGCACGCCAAATGGCCGCAGATAGCCCGCAACCGACTGACCGATTTCGCCCGCACCGACAATCAGGACCTTGCTGCCGGACAGGATTCCCGGCGCCGCGGCATTCCATTCACGCCTGGTCTGGCTCAGTGCGCGCGCTCGCAGTTGCTGTTTGTGTTCCAGCAGGCGCGCAAGAACATATTCCGCGATCGGTTGGCCGAAGATGCCGACCGCCCGGCTGAGCCGGTAATCCGTGGGCAGGCCTGTCGCCAGCAAAGGCCTGATTCCGGCCCATGTCGACTGAAGCCAGCGCGGTGTGCATCCTTTGCCCAGCAGCTTGGCGGCCGTGTCGGGTGTGCCAAGCCAGAGATCGCAGCTGCGCACCGATTCGAGATCATCAAGGTCTTCGACGAACTCGATTTCAGCGGCTGACAGTGCAAGCAGACGCTTGATCTCGGCTGCCTGTGAGTCGAAGAGCAGAACGGCGGTTGTCATGTGAAAACTCCAGCGCAAGTGGGCAGCCATGGTGAGACCCGGGGTCCGGTCGCGTCAATGGCAGCGGTCTTTTCCATGAACGCACGTCCTCCCAGGTGCGCTGCAGCAGTAAAATGACGCGATGACTGAGATGACAAGCAGCGAGTCCGACGGGCTCGACGAATCTGCGCCGATCAAAGAGGCGCGACTGTGGTGCGACGACGGCTGGACCGCGCGCGTGATCAAGAACGAGGATGACGAGGGCTGGGCGGTGTCGATGACCATCGACGGCGAACCAGAGCCTGCGCTGGTCGGCCCGTGGACGATGGGGCGCGACAAGAAGAATCCAAAGCCGCTCGACGCCAACGCGTTCAATACGCTGGTCAAGACCGCGTCCGAGTTCAGGCGTCGGCACGAGCAGCAACTGCACGCGATGTTTCACAAGAAAGTCACGGTGAATACCGACGACGGCCGCATCGACGTCACCCTCGATATCGAACCCGACGAATACGACCCCTACGCGATGCTCTCCGCCTTTGATGCCAACGGCGAGGAACTGGCGCGGCTGAGGGTGTCGGCGGGCTTCAAGCTCACGACCAGCAGCGCAAACGCATGGGTTGCGAACGAATTTCGCAAACCGGCCTGAGGCTCAGCGATGCAACAGGCGCGGAATGATGCCGGGAAGGGCCCGCGGCGGCTTTCGGTGCTGAGCGGGCTGTGGCCTTTTCTGCGTCCCTACCGCGTGCGTATTGCGCTGGCCTTCGTGCTGCTGTGCGTGGCGTCGGGCACCATCCTGCTCGTTCCGCTGGCGTTTCGCGATCTCATCGACTTTGGCTTCGGTGCGCAGAGCCGCGAGGCAGCGGGCCAGGGGCTGCTGGGCGCCCTGAGTCTGAACGGCCACTTCGTTGCCCTGTTCGGGCTGGCTTTTCTGTGGGCGCTGGCGGTGGCGATGCGCTACTACACCGTGTCCTGGGTGGGCGAGCGGGCGACGGCGGACTTGCGCAACGCGGTGTATGCGCGGGTGCTGTCGCAGTCGCCGCAGTTCTTCGAGACCTTGCAGACGGGCGAGGTGCTGTCGCGTCTGACTGGCGACACCACGCTCATCCAGACCGTGGTCGGCAGTTCGATCTCGATGGGGCTGCGTAGCCTGTTCCAGTTCATCGGCGGCATGATCATGCTGGCCGTGACCAGCTTCTATCTGTTCTCGCTCAACCTGGTGCTGATGGTCCTGCTGGTGCTGCCGATCATGGTGATCGGGCGCAAGGTGCGGCGTCTGTCGCGCGAATCGCAGGACCGCATCGCCGACACCTCGGCGCTGGCCGGCGAGATCCTGAATGCCATGCCCACGGTGCAGGCCTGTACCCAGGAGCAGGAAGAGGCGCGGCGTTATTCAGACCGCACCGAAACCAGCTTCGTCACTGCAATCCGTCGCACGCGGGTGCGTGCCGCGCTGACTGCGCTGATCATCACCGCGGTGATGGGGACGATCATCTTCGTGTTGTGGATCGGTGCGCGTCAGGTGCACGACGGCCTGATGACCGGTGGCGAGCTGGCCTCCTTCGTGCTGTATGCGGCGCTGGTGGCAGGCGGGGTGGGGACCATGGCGGAGGTGTGGGGTGACGTGATGCGCGCGGCCGGCGCGACCGAGCGTCTGCTCGATCTGCTGCATGCGGAGTCCGCCATTCGCGAGCAGGACGAACCCCAGCAGCCGGCGCCCGCAGCGCAGGTTGGCATCCGTCTCGATCATGTGGTGTTCGCCTATCCCGGTCGCCCGCAGGTGCGTGCGCTGGACGACATCAGCCTCGACATCCGTCCGGGCGAGCGCGTTGCGCTGGTGGGGCCGTCGGGTGCGGGCAAGACCAGTCTGTTCCAGCTCCTGCTGCGCTACTACGACGTAACCGGCGGCAGCGTGCTGATCAACGGGCAGGACATCCGCCAGCTCAGTCTGCACGATCTGCGCAAGGACATCGCCATCGTGCCGCAGGACCCGGTGATCTTCTCCGCCAACGCGCTGGAGAACATCCGCTACGGGCGCATGGATGCGACCGACGAAGAAGTGATGCAGGCGGCGCGCGCGGCCCTGGTGGATGAATTCATTGGCCGTCTGCCCGAGGGCTACCAGACCTTCCTCGGCGAGCGCGGCACGCGGCTTTCGGGCGGGCAGCGCCAGCGCATTGCCATTGCACGTGCGATTCTCAAGCATGCACGTCTGCTGCTGCTGGACGAGGCCACCAGTGCGCTCGATGCCGAATCCGAGATTCTCGTGCAGCAGGGGCTGAACGCCGCGATGGAGGGGCGCACCACGCTGATCATCGCCCACCGCCTCGCCACCGTGCAGAAGGTCGATCGCATTGTGGTGATGGAGGGCGGGCGTGTCGTCGAAACCGGCACCCCGGAAGATCTGCGCAAGCAGGGCGGGCTGTATTCCCGGCTCGCGGCGCTGCAACTGGACCTCTGAGCCGGGCGCGCGCGGCCGTCGCAACCTGGGTCAGGGCTCCCTGCTGCCCAGGCTCGACAGCAGGATGATCTCGATTTCCTCGGTGATTTCCTCCTGGCGTGCCCGGTTGCTGCGCCGGCCAAGCTCTTCGAGCTGTTCGTCGATGCGGTGGCCGGCTTGCTCCATGTGTTCGAGCCTGAGCTGGTTCTCGTGCAGCAGTGCGTCATACAGTGCGCCACCGAGCGCGGTTTCGAGAAACTGGTCGATCAGGCCGGCGTGAAACGCCTGCGGCGACAGGTTCAGCTGCAGTGCATGGGTGCGACGCGGCCCGTCCCGGCGCGGCTCGGGTGCGGGCAGCAGCGAATGGTGTTTTGTGCCGCCTTCCGCCAGATAGAGCAGGCTGAGTGCGGGCGGACCGAACGGGCGTGCGCCCTTGAGCAAGGGGGTGAGCTGAGCGACGAGGCTTGCCAGTACGTTCTGCACCTCATCCGCAAACCCCGCACCGGGGATGCTGGCCGCGAAGTCGCTGGTCCAGGCGTCGGCCAGGCGGCTGCCGACGAGCACGATCTGCGCGTCTTCGCGGATGCTTTCTGCTGCAGCAATCAGGCGCTGGTTGAGGTCGCCGCAGAAGCCGCGCTCGGAACCGATCAGGCAGACGACTTCGCCATGAGGGGCGGCGGGCGCAATGTGGCCGGAATAGTCGGCAATGAAATCGGCCAGGGTGTGTTCCACGATGTCGGCGGCGGCGCGCTGGGCATCGATGAAGGTATTGATGCGGCGGCTCTCGACGAGGGCGAGGTTCTTCATCGCGCCGAGCAGCTCGCCGATGTCGGCGAGGCTGTCGATATGGTTCTCCAGCTCGCGGCGTTTGCTCATGCTTGTTCGGCGGTGGTGCTCAGCCAGCCGCGCACCGCCGTCAGCCATTCGGTGCGCGGGCTGTCGAGCGTGAGGCCAGTGCCTGCCGCTCCGGTGCGCAGGCGGTGCAGCGCGGTGTCGAGCTCACCATCGTCGAGTCCGTCGAGCAGCTTCTCGTTGCAGGCGATGAGCCAGGCGAGCTGGTCGAGGGCGCTGTGAGGGTCGAGGCGGTCCTGGGCGAGGATGTCGCGCAGCAGTCGTCCGCGTCGGATACGGGCTTCCATCGACGCTTCGAGCTTGGCGCCGAAACGGGTGAACACTTCGAGTTCGAGAAACTGCAGGTAGTCCAGCTTCATGCGCCCGGCTTCGCGCTTGATGGCCTCGTGCTGGGCCTTGCCGCCGATGCGTGAGACCGAGCGCGTGATGTCGATGGCAGGCAGCACGCCACGGGCGAACTGCTTGCTGTCGAAGTGGATCTGGCCATCGGTGATCGAGATCAGGTTGGTCGGGATGTAGGCCGCAATCTCGCCCTGCTCGGTCTCGGCGATCGGCAGCGCGGTCATGCTGCCGCCACCGTTGGCGGCGCTGAGGCGGGTGGAGCGCTCGAGCAGCCGTGCGTGCAGATAGAAGATGTCGGCCGGATAGGCTTCGCGCCCCGGCGGGCGGCGCAGCAGCAGCGACAGCTCGCGATACGCCCGCGCATGGGTGGTGAGGTCGTCATACACGATCAGGGCGTCGTGGCCGGCGTTCATCCACTCTTCGGCAATCGCGCAGCCGGCGAATGGGGCCAGGTAACGGATGCCGGTGCTGGCCGTGGCTTCGGCCACGACGAGGGTGGTGTAGGCGAGTGCGCCGTGGGTACGCAGGGTGTCGATGGTCTGCACGACGGACGAACGCTTCTGCCCGATCATGACGTAGAGGCAGCGCACGTTCTGGTCGCGCTGGCTGATGACGGCGTCCAGTGCGAGTGCGCTCTTGCCGGTGCCGTTGTCTCCAATCAGCAGCTGGCGCTGGCCGCGGCCGATCGGAATCAGGGTGTCGACGATCTTGCTGCCGGTGTAGAGCGGGTGGTCGACGAAATCGCGCGCGATGATCGGTGGGGAGTCGCCCTCGATCGCGCGGCGGCCGCTGCAGTCGGGCGCGGTGCCGCCATCGAGTGGCATGCCCAGCGGGTCGATGACCCTGCCCAGCAGGCCGTCGCCTGTCGGCATGGTGAGGATGTCGCCGGACTGGCGTGCCTCGCAGCCGGGCATGAGCGCGGGTGTGGTGGTGAGCAGAATGGCGCCGATACGGTCGGGCGCGAGATGAAAGACCAGCGCCTCGCTGCCGTCCGAGATCCTGACGATGCCATCCATGCGCGCCGAAGGCAGGCCTTCGATCCACACCACGCCATCACCGACCGAAGTCACCTTGCCGCGCTCGACGATGCGCAAGCGCGGGCTGTAGCTGGCGCTGTCCGCTGGCGCGGGCGGATCAGGATGCTCAGCACGCACGGCGGGCTCCCGAGCGGAAAAATGCCAGCTCGTCGGCAAGGCTCGCGGCAAGCATCCAGGGGCCGATGCCAACGCGCAGCCCCGACTGCATGGATGCATCGATCTGTTTCGTGATCGGCAGGCTGCGGCCCAGCGTATCCGCGAGTGCGCCAAGCAGACGCGACTCGTCGGCCTCGCTCAGGGCGCGCGCGGTGGTGAGCTGCAGGCTGGCCTCGGGTGCAGCGGCAGCGTCGTGCAAGGCCTCGAGCTGCTCGGCAGGCAGTGTGGCGAGGTCCTCGATGAGCATGTCCACAAGCCGGGAGTCGAGCTCGGCGCCCGACAGCCGGCCGAGCAGGCGGCTGACGAAACTCAGGGCGGCGGCGCGTGCGGTATCGCCTGCCTTGCGACCGGCATCGGCCGTCTGCTTTTCGACAAGCGCAACCTGGCGCTCGCGCTCTGCGGCCAGTTCCGCATCGAGCTTGGCCATGAGGCGGCGGCGTTCTGCTGCGATCTCGTCTCCCAGTCTGGCCATGTCGGCTGCCTGTGCGCTGTCCTGTTCGGCGAGCTTGCGCTCGTAGTCCTGACGCAGGGTTTCCGCGCGCGCCTCGGCGTCGCGGGCGTCGCTCAGTGCCTTCTCGATTCCCTGGCGGCGGCGGGCGATCACGTCCAGCACAGGCCGGTACAGGAAGCGCTTGAGCAGCCATACCAGCACCAGAAAATTGACGATCTGGAGCAGGAAAGTCGTCCAGTCCAGTTGCATGATCGGTCGTCCTTACTTGAGCAGGTATTCGAGCAACGGGTTGCGAAACAGCACGATGAGCACCACCACCAGCACATAGATGGCCAGCGATTCGATCATTGCCAGACCGATGAAGAGCAGGCGCGAGATGGACTTCTCGGCTTCGGGTTGGCGGGCAATTGCGTCGAGTGCCTGGCTGATGGCGCGGCCCATGGCCAGCGCCGGAAAGAACACGCCGAGCGCGATTGCAAACAGTGCGCCAACCGTAGACAGCGTGGTGAAATAGGTCATGTCGTTCATGAAGAGACTCCTGCCTTGATACGGGATGATCGGGTTTGCTGAGACTGGATGCCGCCCGAGATGTACACCAGCGCCAGCATGCCGAAGATGTAGGCCTGCACCAGCGCCTCGACGATGTGCAGGGCGAGCACCGGCACCGGCACCAGGAAACCGGCGACCAGCAGCACAAGGATCGCGGCGGTCTCCAGGCTCATGACGTTGCCGAACAGGCGCACGGCCAGCGCCACGGTGCGCGAGATCTCGCTGATGATGTGGAAGGGCAGCATGATCGGGCTGGGCTGAACATAGTGCGCGAGATAGGCGCGAAGCCCTTCGCTACGGATGCCGAACCAATGCACCGACAGGAACACCAGTATCGCCAGGGCTGCCGTGGTGGAGAGATCCCCCGTCGGCGAACTTGCGCCGGGCAGCACGCCCACCAGGTTGGCAAGGGCAATGAAGATCCACAGCGTGCCGATGAAGGGCAGCAGACGCACGCCGTAGTCGGGCAGGGTGTCGTCGATTGCGTCGTGGATGGTGCCGACGATTCCCTCGAGCAGGGTCTGGAAGGGGCCGGGGTCGAGCTTCAGGCGCCGGGTCGCAAGCGCGCACAGCACTGTGAGGCCGAGCATCACCGCCCAGGTCGTGGCCACCGGGCGGGTGATCGCCAGGGGGCCGATGGTGAAGATGATCGATTCGGTATCCATGATCGGCTCAGTTGGTCGGTGCCGGAAATCGGGCGTTCATGGGTGCTCCTCCAGATAGCGATAGACGTTGATGCCGCCGATGACCACGCCGAGCAGGATCAGGCTCACCGTCCAGCGCACCGAATAGCCTTCGGCAAGGCCGTCGAGCCAGCGCCCAAGATAGGCGCCGCCGACCACCGGCAGCACGAACAGGCCGGCGATGGTGCCCATGAACACGGTATAGCCGAGCACGCTGCGACGCTCGCGCTCGCCCTTCTCGATGCGGGCGACGTCCTTGTCCACCGCGTCGTTGAGCGCTTCGCGACGGGACGCTGCAGGTGTGTTCCCGTCTGGGTGTCCGGATGTGTCAGCAGGCGTGTCCCTGCGCTCTGCGGGGCGCATCATCTTCGCTCCAGATCCCACAGCCGTTGTGCAAGTGCGGTTTCCAGCTGGTCGAGGTTGTGTCTCAGGTCGGCGTGCTGCCGGGTCTCACGTTCGAGCGCTGCATCCAGTTCGGCACGGACCCTGCTCAGCTCCTCACCCACGACGAAGCTGTGGGCGGCGATGGCGAGGACGTTGTCGGCAAAGCGCAGGGTGCCACCCGGCAGTGCAAGGTAGCGCCAGCGGGCCGCCCCGGCTTCGCGGAAGCGGGCGAGGCCGGGGGCCAGTATCGTGGCCATGGGGACATGGTCCGACATGAGCCCGAACTGCCCCGAGGCATCGCTGCCGACGAAGCTGGCGACTGCATCGAAGCGGGTCTGCAAGGTCGCGCTGGCGATGTGCAGGCTGAAGGTACTCATCTTCCTGTCCCCTGCATGCTGCCGCGCATGTAGCAGTCGGCCTCGGGCACCGAATCGTGATCGCCGCGCAGAAAGGCTTCGCAGTCGTCCAGGGTGTCGCCGAGCGGCACCGATACCCCGGGAATGCCGGTGTGCGGGCTGACGACGTGGAAGGGCTGGGTCAGGTAGCGTTGCAGCCGCCGCGCGCGCCCGACGATGCGGCGATCGGTCTCGGACAGCGATTCCACGCCAAGCATGGCAATGATGTCTTCCAGTTCGCGATAGCGGGCGAGGTGTTCGCGCACGTTCTCGGCCACGTGGTAATGACGTTCGCCGAGGAAGTGGCGATCCATCATCTTGCTGTTCGACAGCAGTGGGTCGACCGCAGGGTAGATGCCTTTTGCGGCCTGGTTGCGCGACAGCACCACCATGGTGTCGAGGTGGCTGTAGATGGCGTTCACGGCAGGATCGGTCATGTCGTCGGCGGGGACATACACGGCCTGCACCGAGGTGATGTTGCCGGCTGCGCTCGAGGAGATGCGTTCTTCGAGTTCGGCGACCTCGGACAGCAGCGTGGGCTGGTAGCCGACGGTTGCCGGCATGCGCCCGAGCAGGCCGGAGATCTCGCTGCCGGCCTGGACGAAGCGGAACACGTTGTCGATCAGCAGCAGCACGTCCTTGCCCACCGTGTCGCGCAGGTATTCGGCGTAGGTCAGGCCGGTGAGGCCGACGCGAAAGCGCACGCCGGGCGATTCGTCCATCTGTCCGAACACCATGATCGTGCGCGGCATGACGCCGGCCTCGCGCATGTCGTGCCACAGTTCATGGCCTTCGCGGATGCGCTCGCCGATGCCCGCAAACACCGATACGCCTTCATGCAGCTGAATCACGGCGTTCATGAATTCGGTGATGAGCACGGTCTTGCCCACGCCTGCACCGCCAAACAGGCCGGTCTTGCCGCCACGCACGAAGGGGCAGAGCAGATCGATGACCTTGATGCCGGTCTCCAGCACGCTCTCGGCGGCGCGCGCGTCGGCGAGGGGGCCGGGCGGGGCGACCAGGGGGCGGTACGCTGCGGTGTCGATGGGGGCTTCGCCATCGAGGGGATTGCCGAAGACGTCGAGCAGGCGTCCGAGGCAGGCCGACGCGACCGGGATCTGCAACGGGCCGCCGGTATCCATGACCGGCATGCCGCGCGCCAGACCCGCCGTGCGGTGCAGCGCGATGGCCCGGACATGGCCCTCCCCGAGTTCGCGGAACACTTCGAGGATGCAGCGCTCGCCATTGGGCTGGGCGTAAAGCGCCCGGTGCAGGGGCGGCGGCATGTCGCACACGATATCGACCACCGGGCCTTTGACCGCCTCGATGGTGCCGATTTTGCGAACGGGTGGTGCGGGAGTCATGGAACTGCCGAATGCTGTCGCCATTGGCATCATGCTACGCCGCTTCATGCCCGGATTAAATGGCGTGAAAGGCTTTCGGCAAACGAAATGTCCGATGTCGCGATCAGTCGCGGTGATGCCAGCTCACCACAGGACATGGGGGGCCGCGCTCAGCCCGCAATGGATGAAGGCGCCGTCGCCGGGCCTGCTGTCATGTCATGCGTGATCGCGTCCGCTGCCCTGTATGCACGCCGCATCGATCAGTTGCCGTGCGATGCTCAAGGGCGCGGGCAACAAGGGGAGTGCGCTGGGCAGGAACCAGTCTGCGGCCTCGATCTCGGACGGTTCCGGTGTGATCTCGCCGCCCGCGTAGTCGGCGAAGAAAGCGAGCATCAGCGAATTGGGGAAGGGCCAGGACTGGCTGTGAAAGTAGCGCAGATTGGTGATCTCGATCCCCACCTCTTCGCGTACCTCGCGCGCGGCACACTGCTCCAGGGTTTCGCCAGCCTCGACAAAGCCGGCCAGCGCGCTGAAGACACCCGGTGCGAAGTGCGGGCTGCGTGCCAGCAGGAGTTCTTCACCGCGGCGTATCAGCACCATGACCGCAGGGGAAATGCGCGGGTAGGCCACCAGCCCGCAGGCACTGCAGGTCATGACCCGTTCGCCCGCCGCCATATGCGTCGGCGTGCCGCAGCGCCCGCAGAAGCGGTGGTTGCGCTGCCAGTCCAGGAGCTGGGTTGCGCGCCCGGCAAGCGCAAATGCTTCGGCACCGGCCAGCCCGAAGAGGGCGCGCACGGGAGTCAGTTCGGCGTTGAGGCCGGCTGGCAGCGTGTCGATATCGGCCGCATAGCATGGCGCGCCCTGCCATTCACCGATCAGCAAGGCGTCGGTGGGGTTGTCTAGCTCGTGTGGCAGGCCGAACGGAAACGCGGTCACGCCGGTCGGATCGTCGATGGTCAGCAGGCGGTTTTCGTGGCGAAGCAGCCAGTAGCACGAGGTGCTCATGACACTGCCTGTGTTCGCATGGCCGGACCGATGTTCTGCTTGCCGGGTCTGTCGTTCTTCAACTTGCGTATTCCTTGTCGTCGAGGCGCGACCGTCAGTCTAAGTTTCTGCGGCGAGCGCGTCACTGCCGCGTGCGTTCGAGCGCGACAGCGCGCGCGATAACGCCGCGGTGCTGGCATAACCGCTGTCGCGCGCGGCCTGTTTGAGACCGGCGCCGCTGCGTACGGCCTGGCTCGCAATCGACAGCCTGACTTGTGCCAGGTACTTGCCGGGCGGCTGGTGCATCAGTTCGCGAAAGCGCGTGGCGAACGAGGTGCGCGACATGCCGGCTTCCTCGGCCAGCATCTCCAGTGTCCATTGCGTCTGCGGCGCAGCATGGATCGCGACCAGGGCACGGGCGATACGGGTGTCGGCAAGGCCATTGAACAGTCCGCTCGTTGTCTGAGGCTGGGCAACGAGGTGACGCAGCAGGCCGATGAAAAGAATGTCGCCCGCACGGTCGAGCAGTGCTGGCTGTCCGCAACGCGGGTTGCTCAGTTCGGACGCGATCAGGCGCACGACGTAGCCCAGCGAGGCATCGGATTCGTCGAGCTCGAGAACCAGCGGTTTGGAGAACTCGTTGAGCAGCAGGGCGGCGGCAGGCCCCTCCAGCGCGGCCTCGGCGCACATCAGCGCATCGGGTTCCGACACCGTGATCGAGTGCGCGATGTCGGCGCGGCAGACGACGATCGCGGGCGCGTTTGCACGGGCATCCGGATCTGCCTGAGTCTGCAGGCGGATATCACCTTGCGCGATCAGGTGCAGGTGCAAACGGGATGCCTGAGTGGCATCGAAGCTGAGCGTCGATAAGCCACTGCGCGGACGCATGACGCCGACGCGCGGTGCGAGACCGTCAATCAGGGCGGAGAGTCTGTCGAGGCGATCAGGCATGTCGATAATGACCACTGTGATTGTACGAACTGCAATCAAATTCGTATTTTGTGTTGCATTAAGTACATCATAATGCATCCGTCGGATCAAGCACGACGTCCGTTTCAACAACACGGCCTCGTGTCCGGGTCCTTTTTCCGGTGCTGCTGTACGGTGGCGCCTCAAACCGATTTCATGGATGAGAAACAATGACCGTAAATGCCCTGATTCCCCGCCAGCCCGTCCCCGCACTCAAGGTTCCGCTGACCGACGGCGGTCGTTTCGTCCTGGGCGCTGCGCCCGGCGAACGCTTCGATCTGGTCGTTTTCTATCGTGGCCTGCATTGCCCGATCTGTGCCAAGTACCTGATCGAACTCGAGCGCCTGGCACCGCAGTTTGCTGAGCGCGGCGTACAGATCATTGCCGTCAGCAGTGACGTCGAGGAGCGCGCCAAGCTGATGGCCGAGAAGGTCAGCGCCAGCGGCATCAAGTTCGGCTATGGCCTGAACCTTCACAGTGCGCGCCAGTGGGGCCTGTATATCAGCACCTCGCGTGGCAAGACCTCGATCGGCATCGAGGAGCCGGGGCTCTTCAGCGAGCCGGGTGTGTTCCTCGTTCGTCCCGACGGCACGCTGTACTACGGTGCAGTGCAGACCATGCCGTTTGCCCGTCCCCAGTTCCAGGATCTGCTGGGCGCCATCGACTTCGCGATCAAGGCGGACTACCCGGCGCGCGGCGAGTACACCGGCGCGCTCTGATCGCTGCGACGGTTTCCGTCAATCAGAAACAAGTCGGGGCCGGGTGTCGCATTGCGACACCCGGCCCCTTGCGCGTGGACAGCGTCCGGCAGCTCAACGCATGTCGAACAGCTCCTGGTGGAAGTCGTCTGCGCTCAGACCGCTCGAGGCGAAATCCCTGCGCAGCGCACTGCCGAAGCCTGCCGGGCCGCAGAACCAGACGTCGCTGCGTTTCCAGTCGGGCACCTGCTGACGGATCCGTTCGGCATTGAGGCGCCCATCCTTGTCCGCTACCAGCACATGCAGGCGGATCCTGGCGGCATCCGCAATCTGGCGGATGCGCTCGATAAAGCCCTTGTCGGGTGCGCTGGTGCTGTAGAAGAGATCGATCGCCGGTGCGTCCGGTTTACCGATCAGGCTCTGCATGCGGGCAATGAAGGGGGTGATGCCAATGCCCCCGGCAACCCAGATCTGGCCGGGCTTGTCGCTCTCGAACTCGAAGCGGCCGTAGGGGCCCTCGACGTTCACCGAATCGCCCACTTTAAGGCTGTCAGGCAGCTGGCGGGTGTAGTCGCCGATGCCCTTGATCAGGAAGAACAGCTTGCCGTCGCCTTGCCATGCAGAAGAGATGGTGAAGGGGTGCGGGCCTTCGGCGGGGTCGAAGGTGACGAAGGCGAACTGGCCTGCCTTGTGCCCGGCCCAGCGGCCGTCGAGCTTGACGGCAACCTTCAGCACCCGGTTCTCTGCGTGGTATTCGAGCGCTTCGATCGTGCCGTGCGCCTTGCGCCGGCTGCCAACCTTCCGGGTCAGCGAGATCACCGCCCCGACACTGCCCGCGGCCATCAGCACGGCCATCAGGGGTCCAATGATTTCACCCCAGTAAGTGAACTTCATCAGCACCACGGCGTGCGCGACCAGGGCCAGATAGGCGATGGCGAGAATGCGGTGGGTCTTGAAGAAATAGCGGTAGGGAAACCACTTCACGAGCGCAAGCACCATCAGCACAACCGCACCGTAGAAGGCCCATTCGCCGACCGACTCGGCAAGGTGGCGCTGACTGTCGAGGAAGGCGAACACTGCATTTGTCTGCTCGACGCGCGGGCCGCGCTGCGGGCGTTCCATCCAGCCCCAGCCGATCATCCATTTGGGCCCGTTGGCCAGCAGCCAGTGCAGCACCGAGGCCACCAGTCCGGTGATGCCCAGCCATTTGTGCAGGCGGTAGCCCTTGTCGAGTCCGCCGAGCACGGGTTCGAGCGCGGCCGGTCGCATGGCGAGGATCATGCCGATGCTCATGACGCCGATCCCGATGATGCCGCTGTAATTGATCAGCGATGCGCGGTAAGCGAAGAAATCGTATGGAATCGAGAGGATGTTGTCGGCCAGCAGCCAAAGCGCAGTCAGCCCCGCGATCAGGAGCAGGTAAGCCAGTTTGATGTTTTTCATGATGAGACTCTTTTCTGAGCGTGGTGAATGCCGGTCCAGAACGCGATTCCGTCTCGGGCGGAGTCGGTCATCCGGCACAAAACATTCTAGCCATCATGGTTAAGCGACTTTGTACCGAAGCGTACATGTCCGGGATGCTGTGAGCGGTGGGCGCAGGCATGAGAGAATTCGCCCCCCCGAATGCCCCCGAGTCCGTCGCATGAGCCCGAATCAGCCCAGCCAGATCCAGCACACCATTACCGATCTTGTCGTTCATCGTCTGATCAAGGAGGCGCAGGCCCCGGCCGCGATCGAGTTGCGCGCAGCGGGCTGTCCGCTCGACGATGCCGCGGTGCGACTCGTCGAACGCCTGTGTACCCACTACGCCGATCGTTCGAGCAAGGGCTTCGGCCGCTTCGAGGAGGACGAGGAGAGCTTTCCGATGCCACGGCTGTTGCGCGAGCATGTGGTCGAGCGCAGCACCGACTTCATCACGCTGTCCCGGCACATGATGGAGCAGTTGCAGATCTGCGCGCACGATGAGGAGCTCGATGCCAGCGCGTTCGTGGTGGTCGCACGCATCACCGAGGGCGGCACCGACTGCCTGTGGGTGGCGCTGGTGGGCGAGAGCATTGGCTCTGCAATCAGCGGCGCGCTCGACATCGTCGATTGCAGTTACCTCGATTTTTCCAGCCTGCGGGCGGCCGGCCGCATCGACCTCGCGGGGTGGCAGCGTGGCGACGAGCGTTACATCAGCTTTCTGAAGGGGCGCGGCGATGTCGCTGCCTGGTTCAAGCGCTTTCTCGGCTGCAGCGATATCGTGATTGCGCTCAAGGAAACCAAGAAGCTGGTGCTCGCGCTCAACCAGTTTGTGGAGACCGAGCGGCTGGAGGCGCCGGCGCGGGATGCGCTGCTGGAGCGTGCCCACGGTTATCTGGATGAACTTGGGGAGACGGGCGAGCCGGTCGCGCTGGATGAGATCGCGCGTCAGGTGTGGCCGGAGCAGCCGGAGCGCCTGGATACGGCGCTCAATTCCGAAGCCATCAAGCTGAGCAGCGGTTTTGTGCCCGACCGCCGTGCCATTCGCCCGCTGGTGCGCTTTCGCGCCAGTGGCGAACAATGGAAGCTGGAATTTGATCGCAGCGGATTGCGTTCGGGCGCGATCCAGTATGACCGCGCCTCGGATACGCTGGTGCTGTCCGGCCTGCCGGACTATCTGAAGAAGATGCTGCTGGAAGAGTAATCAGCCTGCGCATGCGGTGCACGAACCGAACACCTGGAAGCCGGGCGTGTTCAGTGGCTGCATGCTGGCCTCGACCGGGTGCCCGCCTCGCGAACGGCAGGCCGGTGAGTCAGCGCTGCCTCAGCGCCCGGGGACGAGCGGTTTTACGTCGGACTCGTGTTTCTTGGCCTGCTTGGCCGCCTTTTTTTCCTTCGGGCTCAACGCGGGTTGTTTTCGCGCTTCCTTGTTGCTGTGTTGTGACTTGCCCATGATGCTTCTCCTGGTGGGCACCTGCTGTTGCAGGTGCTCATCCAGTATAGGCCGTGCAGGGCGGGGAAACCGTCTTCAGGAAAATATGCTGGTGCGGACCGTGCCCGCGTGGCCTAGTTCTCGGTGAGTGTCAGCAGGATGTCGGCATACCATGCGCAGTTCAGACCCAGAGCCTCGTCCACCTGCTGGTCGCGGGAGCCGACGTCCAGGCGCGCCGAATGAATGCCGAGCAGCATCCACGGTAGTTCGGTGTGTTCGTCGTCGGGGTGCTCAATGCGCATGACGACCGGGGCGCCGCTGGTGCCGCGATGAGTGCGCGCATCGGTGAGAAAGTAGCCGTTGCCCTGAAAGCGCAAACCGAAAGAGGACGCGATGATTGCATGGCGGACGACGGGCATGTGGCTGAGAGTGTCGTGAAAGCCCAGCGGAAAGCCGACCACCAGCAGCGAGGTTCCGACTTCGACCTGGTCGAAGTGCCCTAGCAGGTGCTCAGGGGTGAAGGCGTAATAGAGGGCTTGTTCCGGCAGCGCCTTGCGGTCGATTTCGATCACGGCAACATCGATATCGCCCGCATTGTCGAGCCCCTCGCGCCAGAGGCCCTTGCCATCGCAGTAAAGCGGTATCGAGAATCCGGTCGATTCGGCGAGGTTGTCGGCATCCATGTGCAGTTCGATCTCGATCCGGTTCGGCTGGTGCATGTTGGCCAAGTCGCACACGACATGCCTGCTGGTGACCACGAACAGACGGTCGTTGCGCTCGAAGAAGAAGCCGCTCGCGTTGGTCAGCAGTTGCTGATCGAAGAAAGTGACAATTCGCGCAGAGGTCAGGAGCAGGGGTTCGATCATGTTCGGGTCGACGTAATGAGGGCGCAGCGGCGAAACCGGATGTGCATGTAAAGCCCTGAGGCGGGCCCCAGTGCTGCCGCGCCGGCCATTGTGCGCTTCCGGCATGCCGGCGTCACCTGCCGGGAGACCCCGGCGTCAGCGTCCTCGTTCCCGCAGTGCGCGCCGGTGGACTGTCGGGGGGCTAGTTCCGACGCTCGCCGTCACCGTGCTCCTCATCTCTCGACCGCCCGTTGCGCGACTCGCTCCGGTCGCGACTGCGCTCGGTTGTCTGGGCTTCGTCGCGGCTGCGTTCCTGCCGGTTACGCGTTTCGGGTTCGGTCTGGCGGGCTTCCCGTCGCTCGCTGCGCTGCTGGTTTGGTTCCTGGCCCCGTTCCCGCGTGTTCTGCTCACGTCCGCGGTCGCGGTCGCGATCACGGTCATGGTCATGGTCGCGCGAGCTCCGGTCCTGTTCCTGAACTGCCGCGCGCTCGCGCCGCGAGTCCCCGCGATGATCGTGCGCGGCGCGATCCCGCAGAGCGCGTTCGCGTTGCGCCTGCTCGGCGGCGCGGGCGCGTTGAGCACGCTCGCGCTCTATCGCCAGCGCCTGACGCTGCTGTTGCACCCGCATGCGTTCGATCTCAAGCATGCGCTCCCGGCGCTGGAGCTCGTAGGCATGACGGGAAGGAGGCGCCCAGCGTCCCGGAACCCACTCGTGACGATGTCCGCTCCAGATCCAGTTGCCTTCTATCCAGATGTAGCCGATCGATGGCGGATAACCGCGGTATTCGACACGAGGCGGCGGTGTGATGTAGATCGCGTCGCCACGATCGTAATAGGGCTCTGCAGGTGCGACCACACAGGCGCTCACCGACAGCGCGAGAATCAGCGGAAGCGTCCAGCGAGCGGTCTGTTTCGGAATGCGGATGTTCATGTCTGGCTGCTCCCGGTAAGGCTGAAAATACTCCGCGTCGAGTCCCGCAGCGTCAGACCGACATTAGGCCATCCTTTGCATCCGGGCTGTTACGCAAGGTAATTTCTTGTAAAGGCTTATGTCTTACGGGGTAAGTGACCGGTGCGCCGGAGGCCGCGGACCCGTCCCCCATGAGGGATGCGACCTCGCACTGCAAACACGCTATCCTTTTCGCGAGAAGGATGTGCGCGCGGGCGACGCAGTGTCGTCCGCTGTTTCGACTGAAGAGGATGTGCAGGATGGATTTGTCCGGTCTTGAGCCTGCTGCCGTATGGCGGCATTTTTCCACGCTGTGCCGCATTCCGCGGCCCTCCCGGCATGAACGGGCGATACGGGATGAGCTTGCGGCCTGGGCGCAGGTGCGCGGGCTGGGCGCAAAGGTCGATGAGACCGGCAACCTGATCCTGTCCAAGCCCGCAACGCCGGGCTATGAGAACCGCCCTGGCGTGGTGCTGCAGGGCCATCTCGACATGGTGTGCCAGAAGAATGCCGGCAGCAGTCATGACTTCATGCACGATTCCATCAGGGCGGAACTGCGTGATGGCTGGCTGGTGGCCGACGACACCACGCTTGGGGCGGATAACGGCATCGGGGTCGCGCTCGCGCTGGCCGCGCTGGAATCGGACGATGTTGCGCATCCTGCACTGGAAGTCCTGCTGACGCTCGACGAGGAATCGGGCATGAGCGGCGCCCACGGGCTGAAGCCGGATGCCGTGTGCGGGCGCTTGCTGATCAACATCGATACCGAGGACTGGGGCGAGTTCTATCTTGGCTGTGCGGGTGGCGCGGACGTGGTGGTCGACGCGGCGCTGGAGGCCGCGCCCGTGCCCGCGGGACATCAGGCGCTGCGTATCGTGGTGGATGGCCTGCGCGGCGGGCACTCGGGCGTGGATATCCATCTGCAGCGCGGCAATGCGATCAAGCTGCTGCTGCGGGTGCTGCAGATGCTGGCTGCAGCCGGGGTGGACTACCGGGTGGCGACGCTGGAGGGCGGTACTGCGCGCAATGCACTTGCGCGAGAAGCACAGGCCTTGATCGTGCTGGCGGACGGCGGTGCCGAGGCACTGCAGGCTGCGCTGGCGCGTGCCCGCGACGAGATTGCCGAAGAACTGGGCGGGGTGGATGACGGGTTTCGTCTGCGCCTGCTGCCGGAACCGGGTGTGCCGTCACGGGTGCTCAGCGACGAGGCCGGCCGGCGTGTGCTTGCCGCGCTGCACGTGGTGGCGCACGGCGTCAGGCGCATGAGTCAGCGGGTGCCCGGCGTGGTTGAGACCTCGAGCAATCTCGGCGTGTTGCGGGTGGACGCAGAACACATCCATGCCACGCTGATGGTGCGCTCCCTGCTCGACGCCGGTACCCGCGAACTGGCGTCCGAGATCGTCAGTCTGTTTTCCCTTGCGGGAATGTCCGCTGCGGTGCGCGAGCCCTATCCCGGCTGGGCGCCCAACCCGGACTCCGGCCTGCTCACCTTGTTTCAGACGGTATATCGACGCGAGTTCGGTGGTGACGCCGCGGTAAAGGTGATCCACGCCGGTCTGGAGTGCGGCATCCTGACCGCGATCTGGCCGGACATGGACATGATCTCCTTCGGTCCCAACATTCGCGGGGCGCATGCGCCGGGCGAGCGGGTCGAGGTGGCCAGCGTGGCGCAGGCCTGGCGCCTGCTGGTGGCCGTGCTGGCGTCGATTCCGCCGCACCCTCCGTCCCAGGCGTGACCGGCCTGGACTGAGCCTGCGATCCGGTCTTGTGCGCGGCTGAAGGCGAGGTCGCAGCCAGGAACATCCGCTCGATGTTCGAGGTTCGATGCAAAGCGCGTATTCAGGTCATGTGCGCCGGGCGACCTGCGCGGGCTGCGGAATGTGCGGCCTGACTTTGACGGCATTGTCGTCCCGCAGATCGGTCGGGCGCTGGCAGATGGTCGCGGATGGGTTATATTGCGGTGCAAAATACCGGTCGGTATCGACGCCCGCGCACCCGGCGCGAGGACGCAGCGTGCCTTCGCAACTGCGATTCGACGATCCGCCAGCTCACCCCATGATCCAGGAGCGCCCGCATGACTGACTCAAACCCCTCATTGCTCGGCCGTATTTCGCTCGCCTTCGGCACCTTTTTCGCGATCATCGGCGATGCCGAACTGGCCGCCGGCATTCGCCGCCTGCGCGCTGGCGCGCCCGAACCACAGCCCGCACCTGCAGCCGAGCCTGAACCCGCCGTTGCAGTTGTCGCGCCCGCTGTCAGCACCCTGCATCAGACGTCGCCGGAATCGGCGCTGCAACTGCTCGGCCTGCTGCAGCGCGAGGCGCGCCTGGTCGATTTCGTCGAGGAAGACATCACTGCCTACTCCGATGCCGACATCGGTGCGGCCGCACGTCTGGTGCATGAAGGTTGTCGCAAGACCCTGCGCGAGCACTTCAGCCTGCAGCCGGTGCGCGCGGAGAACGAAAGCGAGCGCATCACCCTGGCCGCCGGTTTCGACGCTGCGGCGATTCGATTGAGCGGCAAGGTCGTCGGCCAGCCGCCCTTCAGCGGGCAGCTGACGCATCGCGGCTGGCGTGTCAGCGATACGCGTCTGCCGAGTCTGTCCGATTGTCACGACCCCTCCATCATCGCCCCGGCGGAGGTCGAGCTATGAGCGACAACACTGAAGTGGTGAGTGGCGCCGGGGAAACCGCGCCACGCTATACGATCGGCATCGACCTTGGCACCACTCACTGCGCGCTGTCTTACGTCGACACCGCGATCAGTGACGGCGAGGCGGCCGCGCTGGAGGTTTTCTCCGTTCCGCAGCTGACGGGGCCGGGCGCAGTCGAGGCCATGCCGCTGTTGCCGTCCTTCGTCTATCTGCCGCATGCCAGCGAACTCGCGCCGGGCGATCTTGCCCTGCCATGGACCGCGGATCAGGATTTCGCCGTGGGCGCCTTTGCGCGTGCGCGTGGCGCGGGTACGCCGATCCGCATGGTGGCGAGCGCGAAGAGCTGGCTGTGCCATCCCGGCGTGGACCGGCGCGGGCCCATTCTGCCCGCCGATGCGCCCGAAGAGGTTGCGCGCATTTCGCCCTTCGATGCGTCGGTACGCTACCTGGAGCACCTGCGCGAGGCCTGGAATGCGGCGCACCCCGAGGCGCCGTTTGCCGAGCAGGACGTCACCGTCACCATTCCGGCATCCTTCGATCCGGTGGCGCGCGAGCTGACTGCCGAGGCCGCTGCCGCTGCCGGCTACACCCGTCTGACCCTGCTCGAAGAGCCGCAGGCGGCGCTTTACAGCTGGATTCAGAACAGCGGGGGCGGCTGGCGCAAGGATGTGAAGCTGGGTGACATCATCCTTGTGGTCGATATCGGCGGGGGCACGACTGACCTGTCGCTGATCGCAGTGGTCGAGCGTGACGGTAACCTGGAGCCGCACCGGGTGGCAGTGGGCGACCATATCCTGCTGGGCGGCGACAACATGGATCTGGCCCTCGCCTATGGCGTGGTGCGCAAGCTGGCCGAGCAGGGAACGCGGCTCGACGCATGGCAGACCCGGGCGCTCGCGCACGCCTGCCGCGGGGCCAAGGAAAAGCTGCTGGCCGAACCCGATGTTGACGCGGTTGCGCTTGTGGTGCCCAGCCGCGGCGCCAAGCTGATTGGCGGTTCGGTCCGCACCGAGCTGACCCGCAGCGAACTCGATGCCGTGCTGCTCAATGGCTTCTTCCCCCAGGTGTCAGTGTCCGAGCATCCTCAGGTCCGTGCGCGTGCAGCGCTCACGCAACTGGGCCTGCCCTATGCGCAGGATGCCGCCATCACCCGTCATCTGGCCGCTTTCCTGACCCGTCAGCGTGAGGCCACGGCCGCGCTCGAGGGCTTCGACAGGGCGCAGCCACATGACGCGAGCTTTCTGCATCCCACCGCGGTGCTGTTCAACGGCGGTGTGCTGAAGTCCGGCCTGCTTGCCGACCGTCTGCTGGCCACGCTCGAATCCTGGCTGACGGCCGAAGGTGCGCCGCCGGCACGGCTGCTCGGCGGCGCCGATCTCGATCTCGCGGTGGCGCGCGGTGCGGCCTACTACGGATACGTGCGCCGTGGCAGCGGTGTGCGGATTCGCGGCGGTACGGCACGGGCCTACTACGTGGCGGTCGAGTCGAGCATGCCTGCCGTACCCGGCATGGAGCCGCCGATCGAAGCCCTGTGCCTGGCGCCATTCGGCATGGAGGAGGGCACCGAGGCTGCGCTGCCGGCGCAGGAATTCGGCCTGGTGGTGGGCGAACCGGTGCGGTTCCGTTTCTTCGGTTCGTCGGTGAGACGCACGGATCAGGTTGGCACGCTGCTCGACATGTGGTCGGTCGATGAATTGCAGGAGCTCGACGAGATCGAGGCCACCCTGCCTGCCGAAGGTCGTGCTGCAGGCGAAATCGTGCGGGTGAGGCTGCATGCACGGGTCACCGAGGCCGGTACGCTGGAGCTGGAGGCCGTGCCGGTCGATGGCGATCAGCGCTGGAAGGTCGAGTTCGAGGTGCGTGCGGAGGCGTCCGCCTGAAGTGAGCAAGCGTTCCAGCGATGTCGGTGCCGGGCGGTCGATGCGTTACCGCGTCGGTATCGACCTCGGCACCAGCAATACGGTCGTCGCCTACGCGGCGCCGGGCAGTGACGAGATTCAGCTGCTGTCCATCACCCAGCTCGTCGCGCCGGGCGCGGTGGCCGGGCGGCCGATGTTGCCCTCCTTGCGCTATCACCCCGCAAAGGGGGGGCTGGCGGCGGGAGACACTGCCTTGCCATGGGCAGCGCCCGATCTCGCCGGTGTCGAGCAGGCGGTGGTCGGCGCCCTCGCGCGCGATCTCGGGGCGCAGGTGCCGGGGCGAGTGGTGTCCAGCGCCAAGAGCTGGCTGTCGCATGGCGCAGTCGATCGGCTCGCGCCCATCCTGCCGTGGGGCGCGGGCGATGATGTAGCCAAGGTGTCGCCGCTGGCGGCGAGTGCGAGCTATCTTGCGCATGTGCGTGCGGCGTGGCTGCAGCATTTCCCGCAGGCTCCGCTCGAAGCACAGGAGATCGTGCTCACGGTGCCGGCATCCTTCGACGAGGGTGCGCGTGCGCTGACCGTCGAGGCCGCGCGGCTGGCAGGGTTGCACACGCTGCGCCTGCTCGAAGAGCCGCAGGCCGCATGTTACGACTGGCTGTTTCGCAAGCGCGCCAGCCTTGCCGCCGAGTTGCAGCACACCCGGCTGCTGCTGGTGTGCGATGTTGGCGGTGGCACGACCGACCTCACCCTGATTCAGGTTGAGTCGGGCGCAGACATGCCGCAGCTCACCCGTATCGGGGTCGGCGATCACCTGATGCTGGGTGGCGACAACATGGATCTGGCCCTGGCGCATCTGCTCGAGCCGTGGCTGAGCGCAGCAGGACAAAGGCTGACGGCAGCACGCTTTTCACAGCTCGTGCAGCAATGCCGCAACGCCAAGGAACAGCTGCTCGCCGACGGTGCGCCGGCGCAGGTGACGGTGACCCTGCTGGGCGCCGGCGCCAGGCTGATCGGTGGCGCGCGCTCTGCCGAACTCACCCGCGACGAGGTCGAGCGTCTCGTTGCCGACGGTTTCTTCCCCTTGGTGGGCGCAGACGAGCAACCCCGCCGTCGCCGCGCCGGCATCGTCGAGTTCGGCTTGCCCTATCCAGCTGATGCAGCGATCACGCGCCACCTTGCGGCATTCCTCGGTCGTCACGCCAGCGCTTCACGCGCCGCACTCGGCGAGTCCGCGCCGGCCGCAGAGGCACTGCCGGTACCGGATACGGTATTGCTCAACGGCGGCGTGTTCCGCTCGCCAAGGCTTGCGTCGCGGATTGTGGAGATGCTCGCGCAGTGGCGCGGGACATCGCCACAGGTGCTGGCCAACGATGCCGAGGTGGCCGTGGCACGCGGAGCGGTGGCCTATTCGCTGGTACGCGACGGTCTGGCGCCGGCGATTGGCGGCGGCTCGGCGCGAAGCTACTTTCTGGTGCTGGACGACAGGCAGGGCGCGGACGCGGGTGGCGCGCGCGGCATTTGCGTCCTGCCGCGCGGCACGGAGGAAGATCGGGAGATTCACCTCAGCGAACACCGTTTTGCGTTGCGCCTCGGGCAGCCGGTGCGCTTCCATCTGGTTGCTTCCAGTGCCGGTCTGGCGCATCAGCCGGGCGACGTGGTGTCGCTCTCGGGCGAGGATTTCGTCCGTCTGCCGCCGATCGCAACCGTCGTGGGCAAGTCGGGCGAGGGCAGCGGGCGCGGAGACGTGACGGTCGAACTCATCAGTACGATTACGGAGGTCGGCTCCCTGCAGATGCACTGTGTCAGCACGGACGAGCCTGATCGGCGCTGGCTGCTCGAATTCCAGCTGCGTGGCGCCGATACCGAGGCTGACACGGCTGCGGATCCGCAGGCCGGGTTGCCGCCGCGTTTTGCCGAGGCGGTGGCGTGCATCGACCGGGTGTTTGGCAGTGCACCCTCAGGTGGCGGTTCGGGCGGGGCTTCGAGTGCCGGTGCGGTCACGCCGGTGCGGCAGTTGCGCGGCGAGCTCGAAATGCTGCTGGGCAAGCGCGAGACCTGGGACATGGCGCTTGCGCGCGCCCTGTTCGATGCCCTCTGGGCACGTGCCAAGCGCCGCCGGCGTTCCGCCCAGCATGAGCGGGTGTGGCTCAATCTGGCGGGATTCTGCCTGCGTCCGGGGTATGGCGCACCGCTCGACGACTGGCGCATCGAGCAGTTGTGGCCGCTGTTTGAACAAGGCCTGCAGTATGTGAATGAGCGCCAGAACTGGTCGGAGTGGTGGACGCTGTGGCGGCGCGCCGCAGCCGGACTCGCTGAGCCGGCCCAGCTCGTCCTGCTTGAGGTGCTGGCCAACCAGCTCGAGGCGCTGGTGTCCGCCTCCAGGCGCAATCAGAATCAGAACCCGGCCTTCGCCGCCTACGACGACATGGTGCGACTGGCGGCGTCGCTCGAGCGGGTACCGCTCGAGCACAAGGTGGAGGTGGGGCGCTGGCTGCTCGAACGTCTGGCGCAGCCGGCAGAGAAAGCACAGGGATGGTGGGCGCTCGGTCGGGTGGGCGCGCGCGCGCCGCTCTATGCCAGCCCGCACACGGCGGTACCGGCCGAGGTCGCTGCCGAATGGCTGGGTGCGGTGCTTGCGCTGGACTGGAAGAAGGTTGAACCCGCGGCCTTTGCTGCGGCGCAGCTGGCGCGCTTCACCTGTGATCGAGCGCGCGATCTGTCGCTCACGGTGCGCGAGGAGGTGGGGCGTCGTCTGGTGCAGATCAATGCGCCGGAGAGCTGGATCCAGCAGGTACGCGAGCTGGTGGCGCTGGACGAGGCGGACCGCCGCCGTGCCTTTGGCGAATCGCTGCCGGCGGGGCTGACGCTCATCGAACGTTGAGGATGGACGGCGGTGGCATTCATGCCGTCAAATGGACCTTTCCACGCATGAAGCGCGGACGGGGTGAAGTCAATTGAAACTGTGGGAGCTGGGGAAGGGGTGATGTCTGAACGTGTGCTGCATCTTGAAATTCGGGGTCGTGTCCAGGGCGTCTACTACCGCGCGTCGATGGTCGAACAGGCGACCGCGCTGGGTGTGAAGGGCTGGGTGCGGAATCGGCCGGATGGCTCGGTTCAGGCCATGATCGCCGGCGAAGAGGCTGTGCTGCAGACGCTGATCGAGTGGGCAAAGGTGGGCCCGGCAGACGCGGTGGTACGCGAGGTGGTGGTCAGCGAGGGAGAAGGATTTTTCGAGATTTTCGAGCAGCGCCAGACCGGCTGAACGCGCGCCGGAACATGGCGCGGATGAAAGTGTTGAAGGGGCTCAGCCCCTTCAACACCGGCACCGGCTGAAACAGCTCAGTGCTTAGCTGCGGCTGGTGACTTCGAGCAGGTGGTAGCCGAACTGGGTCTTCACCGGGCCTTGCACGACATTGATCGGTGCGCTGAACACGACGGTGTCGAATTCCTTGACCATCTGACCCGGGCCGAAGGAGCCGAGGTCACCGCCTTGACGGCCTGACGGGCAGGTCGAGTTCTCTTTCGCGACTTGCGCGAAGTCGGCGCCGGCTTCGATGGCGGCTTTGAGTTCGTTGCACTTGGCTTCGCTGGCGACCAGGATGTGACGTGCAGTGGCTTTTGCCATGTGGATTGCTCCTTTTGAGAAAGCGGAGAGCCTACCGTAATCTGGGCATGAGTCAAACGCCACGGCGGAAAACGTCGATGACGGACAGCAGTGCTTTTCGGATTTTTTGGGAGTTCAGCATGCAGCATTTCGCCAGCGACAACTACGCCGGTATCTGCCCGGAGGCGATGGAGGCGTTCGTGTCGGCCAACGCGGCGCACGCGCCTGCCTATGGCGACGATGAGTGGACGCGACGGGTGTCCGAGCGCCTGCGAGACCTTTTTGAAACCGACTGCGATGTGTACTTCGTCTTCAACGGCACCGCGGCAAATTCGCTGGCCCTGGCGGCCTTGTGCCAGAGCTACCATAGCGTGATCTGCCACGAACTGGCGCACGTCGCGACCGACGAATGTGGCGGTCCGGAGTTCTTTTCCAACGGGTCCAAGCTGCTCACTGCCCCGGGCGCAGGCGGCAAGCTGACACCGGACGCGGTGAGAGAGGTGATTGCGCGGCGCAGCGATATCCACTACCCGAAGCCACGCGTGGTGACGCTGACGCAGGCCACCGAGGTTGGCACGGTCTATCGTCCCGACGAGATTGCCGCCATCGCCGCCCTCGCGCATGCAAGCGATCTGCGCGTGCACATGGACGGTGCCCGCTTTGCCAACGCAGTGGCGTCGCTTGGGGTGTCGCCAGCCGATGTGACCTGGCGTGCCGGCGTCGATGTGCTGTGTTTTGGCGGTACCAAGATGGGCTTGCCGATGGGTGAGGCGGTAGTCTTCTTCGACCGCCGTCTGTCCGAGGACTTCGCCTGGCGATGCAAGCAGGCGGGTCAGCTTGCGTCGAAGATGCGTTTCCTTGCCGCGCCTTGGCTCGGCATTCTCGAAGACGATGTGTGGCTGAAGCATGCACGCCACGCCAACGCCATGGCACAGCGACTGGCGGCCGGGCTGGCGGCGATTCCGGGGGCCGGGTTGCTGTTTGCGGTCGAGGCCAATGGCGTATTCGTCCACTTGCCTGCGCGGGTGCTCGATGGTCTGCGCGCGCGGGGCCTGCGCTTCTACACCTTCATCGGGGCCGGTGGGGCACGCTTCATGTGTGGCTGGGACACGCAGGTCGAAAGTGTCGATGCCTTGCTCGAAAACATTCGCGCGCTCATGGCCGAGGCCTGATCGCTCAGAGCCTTCAGCCTGGACGGTTCATGGCGCCTGCCGGACGTCGACCACGCGGATGCCGGGGATCCGGTGCAGGTCGTCTGCGGCGAGCCTGAAAACCGTGTTCGGTGTGCCCGCTGCAGCCCAGATCGGGTCGAGCGCCCATAGCGCGGCGTCGACCAGTACGCTCACCTCGCCGGTGTGGCCAACCGGCGCCACGCCGCCAATGACGAACCCGGTCTGAGCGCGCACGAAATTGGCGTCGGCGCGCTTGACCCCTTCGCCGAGCACTTCCTTCAGTTTCTTCTCGTCGATGCGGTCGGCTCCGCTGGCGATGACCAGCACGCAGCGTTCCGATTGCCTGGTCGTGAAGACGATCGACTTGGCGATCTGTTCGACACCACACCCAATCGCTGCAGCGGCCTCTGCACTGGTACGTGTCGGAATGGTGAATTCGACGATGTCGGATGGCATGCCGAGCGTGCGCAGGGCGCGTTCAACCCGGGTGCGGGATGCAGAGGTGGTCTGGGGCGATTGCAGCGCGGTTTCTGACATGGCGGGATCGGTGGCAGAACGAAAATCCAAAGTCTAGCAAGTGCGCCCCGAAAGAAAAATGCCGAATGCGTTGTGCCGGGCGCGGGGCGCGGGGTACGGGGCGGGTGACTACTCACCGCCCTCCGCCTCGCTTGCGGCTGCGAGTGCCGCAAGCGCCGGCGGATAGTGCTGGTCCGCTGCGCGTTCGAGCCAGTGCCGGCTGCGCGCGATATCGACGGGCTGCCCCTTGCCGGTGCGGAACATGACGGCCAGCGCGTACTGCGCCTCGGCTTCGCCCGCCTCGGCTGCGATGGCGAAACGTCGAGCGGCTTCGTCCAGGCTGCGTTCGACGCCAAGCCCGGCCTCGTACATCCACGCAAGACGCGTCTGCGATCTGGCGTCGCCCTGTGTGGCGAGCTGCCGGTAAAGGCTCGCGGCCTCGGCGTGTCTGCCGCTGCTCGAGAGGATTTCGGCCCGCTCGAAATCGCCGGGTGTGCGTTCGGGCATGGACAGCGACTGCAGCCGTGCGGTGGCATCGCGATCTCCCGCCGCTGCCGCACGGCTCAGGTAGTAGCGTGCCTTCTCAAGGTCCTTACCAAGTATTCCGCCGCTGCTGTAGAGCATGCCCAGGCGATACTGGGCCTTGAAGTTGCCGGCGTCTGCTGCCGCGATGTACAGCGCCTCGGCCTTGGCGAGGTCTCGCGGCTCACCGAGACCGTCTTCCGCCAGCACAGCGAGGTTGAACAAGGCGTCGGTATTACCAACGCCCGCCAGCACCTCCCACACATGGCGAGCACCATCGTAGTTGGCCATCTTGAACTCGGCGTAGGCCTTGTAGTTGCCCATCGCCGGATTCCTGATCCAGTCGCTGCGGCTGCTGTCCTGCGCAATCAGCAGGGATGACGCGGACACGAGCGGGAAAAACAGAAGCCAGGTGCGTTTCATTGTCAGTGCCCTTAGGTAGGGTGACACGGTGAAGAACGATAACACCGGGCGATAACACCGGGCGATAACACCGGGCGATAACACCGGGCGATAACACCGGGCGATAACACCGGGCGATAACACCGGGCGACCGCACCAGGCGCTAGCACGGGAGCGCTCAGCCGGTGCTGCATCGCACGCTGGCTGCGGACCGGTCGGTAGCCTGCATGCTCGAGGCTTGAGTCGATAAATCAATGGGTTCAGACTGGTGTCGAGGCCCGATGTTCCTGGGCCCAGACTCACGGGAGCGCCCTGATGAATCCAATACGTCTGCGGGTGAGGTTTCAGGTCTGTCTGTTCGCCGCTTTCCTTGCAGGCTGGCCTGCCGTTGTATCCGCAGCAGAGCTGGACGGGACGAAGACCATCTTTGCAAACACACGCGACAAGCAACGCATCCCGCTTGGGACGGTTCGTTTTTCGCCGCGGGGTGGGGGTGTCAGTTCGTTTGAGATCAGCATGGATCACGCGCGCTTCGCGGACTACTTTCTGTCGATGAAGGAGTTCAAGTGTCTCGACGGCAAGGTCGAGATCGTCTGCCATGTGCCCTATCCCTACTCGAACCCGCGCACGGTGAGCGCAAAGGACATGAGCTGGCTCGAGCACGATCTGCTGTTTCTCTTCAAGCGTCCGGGCGAGTTCGGTGCCAGCATGAGAAACGGCCTGTACTTCAGACTTGAACCGGATGAGCGCGGGTGGGTGGGCAGCCCGCAAGCGATCGACCTCAACTACATCAGTGCGCCGCCTGATGCCGCCGACGTGGCGCCGTACGACCCGGCCACGCGCGATGATGTTGCCCCGGGCGAGCGCTGGATCGAGTCTCTTTTGATCGAATAACGCGACCGGCGGCTCGATTTGCCCGGTGCGCACCCGGGCCGACCAGGGGATCACTCGGGCAAGGGGATGAACTCCGTCTCGTCACCAGGCACCTTGGGAAACCGGCCAGCCTTCCAGTCCTGCCGCGCCTGCTCGATACGCGCCTTGCGGCTGGAGACGAAGTTCCAGTCGATGAAGCGCGTGCCAAGGTGCTCACCACCAATGATCGCGATGCGCGATTCACGGGTCGCCTCCAGGACGACACCTGCGACATTGGCGAACACTGCCATCGAATGCTCGGGTATGTCGGTGCCCTGGGCCTTCAGACTGCCCTGGGCCACATACACCGCACGCTCTTCAGCCGCAGGCAGCGCAAGCGACTGACCCGCGTGCAGATGGGCTTCCAGGTACAGGGTTTCGGCAAAGACCTTCACCGGGGAGCTGACTCCGAAGGCCGAGCCCATCATGACGCGCACTGGGACGCCCTCGACCGTGACCGAAGGGATCGCCGCTGCGGGGTAGTGATGGAAGGCGGCGTCGATTTCTTCGTCCTTTTCCGGCAGCGCGAGCCAGAGTTGAAGGCCGTGCAGGCGATGCGGCACGGCGGTCAGTTCCGGACGTTCGCGCTCGGAATGCACGATGCCGCTGCCTGCCACCATCAGGTTGATGTCGCCGGGGCGTATGGCCTGCAGGCTGCCGAGCGAGTCACGGTGCAGGATCTCGCCTTCGAACAGATAGGTGACGGTGGCGATGTTGACGTGCGGGTGCGGCCTGACATTGATGCCCTTACCGGCCGGAAATTCCGCCGGCCCCATGTGATCGAAGAAGATCCACGGGCCCACCATCTTGCGCTGTGCGGTGGGTAGCGTCCGCCGCACCGAGAATCCGCCCAGATCCTTGTCGCGGGGCTGGATGATGTGTTCAATCGCGCCGCAGCCTTGCGCTGCGGTGCAGTCGTGCTCCACCTGCCGGGTCGGGTTGCTCATGGCTTGCCTCGGGTCGGGGTTTGAGTCAGCACACGTCCGACGTCGTCTGCGTCAGCGTGGTTTCAGCTGTCTGTTCCTGTGCATGTATTACGGCCGAGGAACACGCAGGAGTCAATGTGATTTGTTGGCAGCGCTGATCAGCGCGGCATTCCCGGCGCCTTGGTGTCAGTGGCCAGTTTTTCCACCAGATAATCGATCCAGACTCGCAGCTTTGCCGGCAAAAAGCGGTTTGAGGGATAGAGCAACCACGCCGTGCCGGCGTATTCGGTCCTGTGCTCCCAGCCCGGGAGCACTTCGATCAGTGTTCCGCGCTGCAGCGCTGCCCGCGCAGTGAATTCGGGCAGGCTGGCGATACCAAGGTGCTGCAGTGCGCCTTCAAGCCTGATCTCGCTGTGATTGGCAACATAGCGGCCACTCACCTTGACGCGGGCGCTGTCTCCTGCGCGATCAAAGCGCCAGTGGCGGTCGCGTTCATCCTCCCCGAGATACAGGCAACGATGCTGCGCCAGGTCATGCGGGTGGGAGGGCGTGCCTGCGTCTGCCAGATACTGCGGGGTGGCGCAGACGATGTGGCGGATGTGCATCAAGGGCCGTCCCGCGAGGCCCGGCGGCGGCGCATCGGTGACGCGGATGGCGAGGTCGATGGCCTCTTCAAACAGGTCCACGGTGCGGTCGGTCACCACCATCTGCACGTCCACCTCCGGATAGCGGCGCAGGAACTCGGGCATCAGGGGATGGATGACCAGACGCCCCAGCGCCTTGGCCATGCTCACGCGCACCAGGCCGCGAGGCTCGGCCGTGTGGGTATCGCTCAGCGCCAGGACTTCGCGCGCGGCCGACACCATGTCCTGACAGCGGGCATATGCGGCAGTCCCGGCGTCGGTCAGGCGCAGCTTGCGCGTCGTTCGCTCAAGCAGTCGCACTTGCAGCACGGCTTCCAGTCGCGCCACCTGACGACTGACTGCCGACGGGGTGAGCCCCATGCGCCGCGCAGCAGCCGAGAAGCTGCCGCAGTCGACCACGCAGGCGAAGGCTGCCATGTCAGACAAGCATTCAGGGGGATGATTGATGCGCATGAGGAACAGGTGTTGTTCTAGATCGCAGGATTATCGCTTTGAGTGCCTTAATTGACAATTTGCGCTTCCAGTTCATCTGCGTTGTTCCTGCCATGTCGATACGTGTTGGCTCCGTGCCCCAAGGTCTGCTCCGTGCGTCCGATGTCGCCATGATTCTCGTGGCGATTGTCTGGGGGAGCAGTTACGGCGTCGCCAAGAGCGCCCTGGTCTTCTATCCCGTACTGGGCTTTCTTGCGGTGCGCTTCATTCTGACCTTTGCCCTGCTGCTGCCGTCCGTGCTGCGTGCGTCGGCCCGGCAGCAGCGCGATGCGATTCGTACCGGGCTGCCGCTCGGTGCGCTGATGCTGGCGATCTTTCTGTGTGAAACCTTCGGGGTGGCGAACACACAGGCCAGCAACGCTGCGTTCCTGATCAGCCTGTGCGTGGTATTCACGCCATTTGTCGAGTGGTCGATGGAGCGAGTCCGCCCGCCGCGGGCCATGTTCCTGTTTGCCGGTGTGTCCCTGGCGGGCGCACTGCTGCTCAGCGGCGGACTGTCGGGCACGCTCGGATTCGGGGACTGCCTGATGCTTGCAGCCGCGCTGTTGCGTGCGATCACCGTCTGCCAGACGAGCAGGCTGACTCGCGGCAGCACTGCGCCAGCGCTGGTGCTGACGGCGGTTCAGGCTGCAGTCGTTGGTTTTGGCAGCCTGGGGCTGGCCGTTCTTGCATTCGATGGTTTGCCCGCGCTGCCCGCGGAAGCCGCATTCTGGCAATCCACCGCCTATCTGGTTCTTGGCTGCACCCTGTTTGCCTTCTACGTCCAGAACTGGGCCCTCAGGCACAGCTCGCCGAGCCGGGTGGCCTTGCTGACCAGCAGCGAACCGGTGTTTGGTGCGCTCTTTGCGGTGTTCTGGCTTGGGGAAAGCCTCAGTGTTGCGGGCTGGCTGGGTGGTGGTTTGATGGTTCTTGCTGCACTGTGGGCGTGTGCGAGATGAAAGCCCTGACCGCTTCGACTACCGGCAGCAGGAAGATCAGAGCCAGCGCCGGGCCTTGGTCTTGTAGTTTTCGTACTCCACGCCAAAAACCGAGGCGAGGATTCGTTCCTCGGGCAGGATCTGAAAATGGTGGATGTAGAGCGCAAAGACCGGCGGGCCGAGGACGGCTGCGGACAGGGGCAGATGAACCGCCCAGCCTGCGAGTGTGATCACGAGCCCGAGATACATCGGATTGCGGCTCAGCCGGAAAACACCCGTGGTGACGAGGGATGACGTCCTCTCCGGATGCATCGGGTTGATCGTCGTGCGCGCAAGCCAGAAGGTCAGTATGCCGCTTGCGCTGATGAGGCCCCCAGCGAGGGCAATCGGGCCGCCTATCGCCAGTTGCAAGGGTGTGGACTGCGCCTCGGGAGGCAGGTAGGCAAGGTGCCACATTGCCAGGGCGACAAGCGCAGCGACGACAGGAGGCGGTAGTTTGAGTTGCAGGGCTGACATGTGCGAATGACTGATTGCGGGCATCGATGCCGGCTGCGTCGGTGCTGCTCGGCGGCACTCCCGAACCCGGTTGTCCAGGGCGGTGATTCCTGCTCCGCCTGCGAGCCAAGGGGCGCTCGACGCCGAAAACCCCTGGTCCCGCGCCCGTGCTGAGGGCAAGGCCTGCCCATCGGATCGAGGCCTGTACGACAGGCAGCGCCCCCCAATAACGGGCGCCTGCCGCGGCAAATCAGCCGGCCAGGGCCTCACGCACCCAGGCGTTGGCCTGCTTGGCATCGAAGTTGGTTCCGTACTTTGCCTTCAGCGCACCCATCACGGTACCCATCGACTTCGGGCTGCGATCGGCGAGACCCGCGACGGTTTCCGCAATGAAGGCCTTCACTTCGGCTTCCGACGCCATGGCCGGGAGATAGCTCGCAAGGATGTCGGACTCGGTGCGCAGAATGGCAAGCCGAGCTTCATCCTTGATCACTGCAAGCGCTTCCTGATTGTTCTTGAGGAACTTGCGGATGGTCTGCTGCACTTCGTCGTCACTGCTTTCACGGTTGCCGGCGTTCTTGCCCACCATCTCGGCCTCGCCGATCAGGGTGCTCAGCAGCGTGGCGCGAACGCTGTCTGCCGCTTTGCGTGCAAGCAATGAATCCTTTTTCAGTTGTGCCAGGAGGCTCATCGGTGTACTCCGGAATAGGGTGGGCCTGCGTCGTTCCGCCTTGCGTGTGCCAGCGCTTGGGCGGCATTCATGCGCAGCAAGAGAGGGCGGGATTTTACCCGACTTCCGTGCATGTCCGGCGAGTTGATTGGCTGTTGTTCCGGGCAGGACGGGCAGGGAAGTGCTATGACAGATGGGGGGGCGGATGGCGATGCACAAATTCAGACAAAATATATTTGTTAGAATGTATAGATTGTCATCAAACAGGAATGCCATATGTGTGGAATTGCAGGTGAGGTGAGATTCGATGGGCAGACGCCCGATCTGAGCGCCATTTCGCGGATGAACGAACATCAGCAGCGGCGTGGTCCGGACAACGGCGGCGTGTTTGCGCAGGGCGCACAGGCTTGGGGCCACCGGCGACTCAAGATCATGGACCTCTCCGAATCTGCGCAGCAGCCGATGGTGGATCCTCAACTCGGCCTTGGCATCGTGTTCAACGGTGCGATCTACAATCACCCCGAACTGCGGCGTGAACTTGAAGGCAAGGGTTATCAGTTTTTCTCGCACGGCGACACGGAGGTCCTGCTGAAGGCCTATCACGCCTGGGGGCCGGACTTCGTGCAGCGCCTCAATGGCATGTTTGCGTTTGCGCTCTGGGAGCGCGACAGCGGCAAGGTGCTGCTTGGCCGCGACCGGCTTGGCATCAAGCCGCTGTATTACGCTGAACTGCCGGGCGGACTGCGCTTTGCATCCAGCCTGCCGGCCTTGCTCAAGGCGGGTGGGGTGGACACGAGCATCGATCCGGCCGCGCTCAACTTCTATCTGTCTTTTCATGCGGTGGTTCCGGCGCCTTACACGCTGCTGTCGGGGGTGCGCAAACTGCCGCCCGGCACGCTGATGAGCATCGAAGCGGATGGGCGACGCACCGAACGCAGCTTCTGGTCGCTGGTGTATCCGCAGGATGCAGCCGACGAGAACCGCAGCTTCGAAGAATGGACCGAGATTCTGCTCGACAGTCTGCGAGGCGCGGTCAAGCGGAGGCTGGTGGCGGATGTGCCGGTCGGCGCCCTGCTCTCCGGCGGGGTTGATTCAAGCCTGATCGTGGGCCTGATGTCCGAGGCCGGGGTGAAGGATCTGCGCACCTACAACGTCGGTTTCGAGGATGTGGGCGGCGAGAAGGGCAACGAGTTCGAGTATGCGGACATCGTCGCGCGTGAGTTCGGCACGATTCATGAGCGCATCTTCGTGCCCGAGTCCGAATTGCTCACCCGCCTGCCCGAGGCGGTCGATGCGATGAACGAGCCCATGGTCAGCCACGACTGCATCGGCTTCTATCTGCTCTCCGAAGCGGTGTCGCGCCACAGCAAGGTGGTGCAGAGCGGGCAGGGCGCGGACGAAGTGTTCGGTGGCTATCACTGGTATCCGAAGGTCGCCAACAGCAATGATCCGGTGGCAGATTATCTTGCGGCCTTCCGCGACCGGGATTTTGAAGAGTACAGCCGTGTCGTGAGTCCGGCCTATCAGGGTGTGGACTGCAGCGGCGCCTTCGTTGCCGCCAGCTTCAACGGGCCCGGAGCGCACGATCCGGTGGACAAGGCCTTGCGCCTGGATACCACGATCATGCTGGTGGACGATCCGGTGAAACGGGTTGACAACATGACGATGGCGTTCGGGCTCGAGGCGCGCGTACCCTTCCTTGACCACGAGCTGGTCGAACTCGCTGCCCGTATTCCCTCGCGTCACAAGCTGTCCCATGGGGGCAAGGGTGTGCTCAAGGAGGCGGCGCGCAAGGTCATTCCGTCGGCGGTCATCGACCGTCCCAAGGGCTACTTCCCGGTGCCGGCGCTCAAGTATCTTCAGGGGCCGGTGCTGGAGCGGGTCCGGGATTCGTTGAGCAGCCGCTCGGCGCGGGAGCGCGGGCTGTTCCGCAAGGACTACGTCGACACGTTGCTGGCCGATCCGATGGCGCACATCACGCCCTTGCGCGGCTCCAAGCTCTGGCAGCTCGGCCTGCTCGAGTGGTGGCTTCAGACGCATGTTTCCTGAGGAGCGGGTGATGATCCGCAAACAGCTTGCGCGCGTGAGACGCGCCGGAAATCAGGCGCTGCATCTGCCCGCCGGTCAGCCCGAAGCCGTGGCGATGCCGGAGGATGTCATCGTGGAGTGTGGCTGGGGGCGCTGGCTGCCGGCACAGACCTGGCGCGATCCGGCCGCGCTCGCCAGCCAGTTGTTGCTTGAGCGTGCGGGCCAGCGTGATATTGCCTTCTATGTCGAAAAGCCGCAGGTGGTCGTGGGCTCCGCGCCGCAACAGCTCTTTCTCGACCCGTCCGATGCCTTCCGCCTGCAATTGAGCGCCTATCGCGCTCAACGCGCGACGCGTCGCGGATTCAATGTGCGGCGTTTGCGCACCCGCGCCGATGTGGCCGCGATCAATGCCCTGTACCGGATGCGACGCATGGTGCCGGTCGATCCGCAACGGGTGTGGCGTGAGCGCGCGAGCCGGGTGATCACCTATGCGCTGGCCGAAGATCGCTGCACCGGCGAGGTGATCGGCGTGGCAATGGGCATGGATCATGTCGAAGCCTTTGCCGACCCCCAGGCCGGTTCCAGTCTGTGGGCGCTGGCTGTGGCACCGCAGGCGACCTATCCCGGCGTGGGTGAGGCGCTGGTGCGCTATCTCGCCGAGCACTACCTCGCACGTGGCCGGGCATGGATGGACGTTTCGGTGTTGCACGACAACGTGCAGGCGATCAGTCTGTATGAAAAGCTCGGCTTTCAGCGGATTCCGGCGTTTGCAGTGAAGCGGCGCAATGCGATCAACGAGGCGCTGTTTACCGGCCCGTCTGAGGGCCTCGAGGGGCTCAACCCGTATGCGCGGCTGATTGTCGACGAGGCCATACGGCGCGGCATTCACGCCGAGATTCTGGATGCCGAGGGCGGGTACTTCCGCCTGACACTGGGCGGGCGCAGCATCGTCTGTCGCGAGTCGCTCTCCGAGCTGACCTCGGCCATCGCAATGAGCCGGTGCCAGGACAAGCGCGTGACGCTGAAACTGCTGGCGGCAGAAGGGGTCAGCGTACCGGCCCAGATCGGTGCCGATGATCCCGCCGCGCGCGCCGCATTTCTGGCCAGGTATGGCGCAGTCGTGGTGAAGCCGGTCGAGGGTGAGCAGGGCAAGGGTATCAGCGTCAATCTCACGGCCGCGGATGAAGTCACGGCTGCGGTGGAGCGTGCGCATGGTTTCTGCGATCGCGTCATCGTCGAGCAGTTCTGCAGCGGCGAGGATCTGCGCATCGTCGTCATCGATTTTCGCGTGGTGGCCGCTGCAGTGAGGCGCCCGCCAGTGGTGGTCGGCGATGGTGAGAGTTCGGTGCAGACCCTGGTCGAGAAGCAGAGTCGGCGTCGCGCCGCGGCCACAGGGGGCGAGTCGAAGATTCCCCTCGATGACGAAGCCGAGCGCTGCATTCGTTCGCAAGGCTGGACGCTGTCCTCCGTGCTGCCCGCCGAAACCCGTCTGCGGGTGCGCAACACTGCCAATCTGCACACCGGTGGCACCATTCACGATGTGACTGCGGACTTGCACCCGGCCTTGCGCGAAGCCGCCGAAAAGGCTGCCCGCGTGCTCGATATTCCAGTGACCGGGCTCGACTTTCTGGTGCCGGCGGTCGATGGCCCGGATTACGTCATCATCGAGGCCAACGAACGCCCCGGGCTCGCAAACCATGAGCCTCAGCCCACCGCGGAGCGCTTTGTCGACCTGCTGTTTCCGCGCAGTCGGCAGCTCACAGGAGAACTTCATACATGACGCAGAAAATACCGCCGATCGATTACGAGTACCTCGAGGAAACCATGCTGCAACTGCTGGCCATCCCCAGTCCGGTCGGGCTTACGGATGCCGTGGTGCGCTATGCGGCGGGGCGCCTGGAAGCGCTCGAGATTTCCTACGAACTGACGCGCCGTGGCGCGATTCGCGGCACCTTGCGCGGACGCGAAGCACAGCCTGCACGCGCCATCGTTGCCCACCTCGACACCCTTGGCGGCATGGTGCGCAGTCTCAAGTCCAATGGTCGGCTCGAGATCGTGCCGATCGGGCACTGGTCCTCGCGCTTCGCCGAAGGCTCGCGGCTGACGATCTTTACCGACAGCGGTCATGTGCGGGGAACCTGCCTCCCGCTCAAGACATCGGGGCACGCCTTCGGTGGCGAGGTCGATACCCAGCCTGTCGGCTGGGAGTTCGTCGAGGTCAGGGTCGATCTGCCCGTCGCCGACAAGGCGGGTCTTGAGCAGGCCGGTATCAATGTCGGCGATTGGATCGCTTTCGACCCCGAGCCCGAAATCCTGGCCAGCGGCTATATCAACTCGCGCTACCTCGATGACAAGGCCGCGGTGGCCGCACTGCTCACCGCATGCAAGGCGGTGCGTGATCACAAGCTGCAGCTGCCGGTCGATGTGCATCCGCTGCTTACCATCACCGAAGAGGTCGGGTCGGGGGCGTCGGCCGCCTTGCACGGCGAGATTGCCGAAATGCTCAGCCTCGACATCTCCATCGCGGCGCCGGGACAGAATACCTCGGAGCATGCGGCGACGATCTGCATGCAGGACATGTCCGGACCCTTCGACTATCACCTGACGCACAAGCTGATCAGCCTGGCGAAGGAAAACGACATCGCCCATCGGCGCGATATTTTCCGCTACTACCGCTCCGACTCGGCGGCGGCTGTCGAAGCCGGAAACGACATTCGAACCGCGCTGATCGGCTTCGGTGCGGATGCCTCGCACGGGCAGGAGCGCACCCACCGTGATGCGCTGGTGGCGCTGACGCAGCTGGTGATTGCCTACATGATCAGCGAGCCGGTTGCGCGTCGTGACAGCCACTCGATGGGTTCGCTCGAAGGCTTCACCGAGCAGCTGCGTCCGCAGGACATGGTGCTGCCCACGACGCCGCTGCCGACGCCCGAGGAGTTTCTCGACGCGCCGTTTTCGGTGACGCCGTCAGAGCGGCTGTGAATCGGGCGCACCGCGATCGTTCGCGGTGCGCCTCAGGGCTTCAGTTGCGCTGCGCGCTCCGTCTCAGCCCCCTGTCGGAGGCTGGGGTGTGCGGATGCCATTCGACCTGGCCGAGACTGCAGGTCGGGGAGCAGGTTGGTTCGCTGTGATCGACCTGCTCAGCGCAGGGGCTCAGGCAGTTCTGCCGGTTCAGGCACAGGCAGAAATAGCCACGCGGGAATGAGTTCATCCCCGGATCGGGTTCGGAAAGATCGAAGGTTTCAATCTGCACCATATGCAGAAATCGCTCTACTGCCAGGCGTCCGCGAAATGTGGTCAGCTGACCGTTGCTCGCGCACAGGCGACGACCGTCCATGGAGATCGCAAAGCACTGCTCGTCTCCCGCACCAACCGGGTGCACACACACATGCATCGACTTGCGTCGCCATTCGGGCGCAACCGCGAGTTCGAGCCACGTTGCCACTCGTCCGTTCCTGTCCATTGTCTGTCTCCTCTTGTCCCGCCTTGTATTGGGAAGCATAGAGGACTTGTGGCAGGAATTCCATTTGGATTAGGAGGGTGGCGAGGTGCCTGATAGTCAAGGCAAAATGAAGGCCTGCCGCCCGGGTCGAAAGCCCACGGCTACGGGACTTTTGAGTGCCGTGCCGGACGCCTTTGTGAGGGTCGGATCGAATGCCGGACCGGGCTTGAGCCCGGCAGTCGTGGATTTGCCTGCTTAAGGTCTTATAGTGACACCTTTCAATTCTGCGCGACCTGACCGGCCGCGCGCTTGCCGAGAACGGATGCCCTGATGGCCGGAGCCAGTCTGCTTGCCCTGTTGGATGACATTGCGACCGTCCTTGACGATGTCGCGGTAATGACCAAGGTCGCTGCCAAGAAAACGGCTGGTGTGCTCGGCGACGACCTTGCGCTCAATGCCGAGCAGGTTTCGGGCGTGCGAGCCGAGCGCGAACTGCCGGTGGTGTGGGCGGTTGCGAAGGGGTCAATGCTGAACAAGGTGATTCTGGTGCCGGCGGCACTGGCGATCAGCGCCTTCATCCCCTGGCTGGTGACGCCGCTTCTGATACTGGGGGGGCTGTTCCTGTGCTACGAAGGTGTCGAGAAGCTGGCGCACAAGTTTCTGCACGATCCGGCCGAGGATGCTGCTCACCATGCCAAGCAACTGGCGGCGGTGGCGGATGAAAGTGTTGATCTGGCCGAGTTTGAAGCGGACAAGATCAAGGGGGCGATCCGCACCGACTTTGTGCTCTCGGCCGAGATCATCGTGATCGCACTGGGTACCGTGACCGGTCAGCCCTTCGTGACCCAGCTTACGGTCTTGTCGGCTATTGCGGTGCTGATCACGGTTGCGGTGTACGGCCTGGTGGCGGGCATCGTGAAGATGGACGATGTCGGTCAGCACCTGCTGGAGAAGACGAGCGCTGTCTGGCAACTTGTCGGACGCGGGCTGCTGCTGGCGGCGCCCCGCCTGATGAAGGCGCTTGCGGTCATCGGAACGGCGGCCATGTTCATGGTGGGAGGCGGCATCCTGACCCATGGTGTTCCGCTGCTGCACCATGGTATCGAAAACGCTGCAGAGGTGGCCGGCGCGGTGGCCGGCATCGGCGGTGTGCTGGGTGTGGCAACACCGCTTGTGCTCGACGTGGTGGTCGGCATCATCGCGGGCGCCCTGACCCTGGCTGCGCTCAGGCTTGTCGGCAAGGTCCGCACGGCGTTTGGCCTTGGCGCCGAGGGTCCGTCCGGCAAGGGCTGATCGCTGCGACTGATTGTGATGTGCCGGTGCAATACCGGCATGCGCCCCGTCGGTGTCGATGCGGGTGCGCTGACGCTTGACCACCGTCATTCCGTCTTTGCCCGTCCTCGGTTCCAATCGCTGCCCATCGTCCATCTGCGCGAGAACGTGCGCGGTGGGTGCTTTCGGATTCGAGTCGATACGAGGAAGCCGGTCTCCATGTACGTTTGTATTGCCCTGAATCAACGGCACAGTGCGTCGCCCGGGCGAACATGGCCGGGCGTCTGCGCCCCATGACGGGGGTGCCGCGTCGCGTCTGGGCGGCACGCCACGGATTTCTGCCAAACCAGCAGCACGTCAACGGGCAGGAGCGTCTGCGTGCAGCGTTCGGTGCCTTGCTCGGGCTGTTCACAACCGCCTTGCTCGGACGCCTGTTTGTCGATGCGGCTGCATTGCCCTGGATCATCGCGCCGATGGGCGCCTCCGCCGTGCTGCTGTTCGCCGTACCGGCGAGTCCGCTGGCACAGCCGTGGGCAATGCTCGGCGGCAACCTGCTGGCGGCGGTGATCGGCGTCGCGTGCGCGCGTGGGATTCCGGAGCCGATGATGGCCGCTGCGGTCGCGGTCTCCGCTGCAATCGGTCTGATGTTCGTGCTGCGCTGCATTCATCCGCCAGCCGGCGCGGTGGCGCTGACCGCAGTGGTCGGTGGCCCCGCGATCGAGGGCCTCGGCTTCGGCTTCGTGATCTATCCCGTACTGATCAATTCCGTCTGCCTGCTCACGCTGGCGGTGCTCTACAACCGCGCGACCGGGCGTGAGTACCCGCAACGAAAGGCCGTGATCGCTGGCGCCGAACCGGCGGGCGCTGCACCCTCATCGCTCGGGGGGCTGGCTACGGAGGATCTGGATGCGGTACTCGACGAGTACAACCAGGTGCTCGACGTCAGCCGCGAAGACCTGCGGGACCTGTTTCTGCGCGCAGAAGCACATGCTTACCGGCGCCGCTTCGGCAGTGTGAGCTGTGCTGACGTGATGACGCGAGCCGTGATCTCGGTCGAGTATGGAACCCTGCTTGAAGAGGCCTGGGAGGTGATGCAGCGACACCAGATCAAGGCCTTGCCGGTGGTGGACAGGGCGCGGCGGGTTGTGGGCATGATGACCCGCGCCGACCTGATGAGACGGGCCGGTCCTGGAGGCTATCGCGGATTCGACGAGCGCCTGCGGCGCTTTGTCCGCCGCAGCGGACGCACGCACAGCGACAAGGCCGAGGTTGTCGGTCAGGTCATGAGTACGCCGGTACAGACGGCGGAAGAGCTCACGCCATTGATCGATGTGATTGCATTGCTGGGCGGCGCGGGGCACAGCCATATACCCATCGTGGATCACGAAGGCCGGCTGAGCGGCATCGTCACCCCACGCGATCTGATTGCCGAACTGTACCGGGGGCGGCTTGCGGTAACGGCGTGAGCCGGGCGCAGTCGCTGCTCAGGCCTTGTCTTCTGCGATGGAGTGTCTGATGACCTTGATCACCGCGGGGCGTTCAATGCCCGGTGTCAGGATGTCGGCCAGGGTGTAGCCATCGAGCACCCGGAACATTGCCACGAGCGCCTCGTTCAGGATGGGCTTGAGCTGGCAGTCGGGTTCGATGTGGCAGCGCGAAGCCTCGCCGAAGCACTCCACCAGCGCAAAGTCGGTCTCGGTGTGGCGCAGCACTTCGCCGAGCGGGATCTGCCGCGGGGCGCGGGCCAGGCGGATGCCGCCACCCTTGCCGCGCAAGGTGTCGATGTAACCGGCACGACCGAGTTGATGCACGACCTTGGTCAAATGGTTCTCCGAGATGTCGTACAGCTTGGCGATTTCGCCGATCGTGGCGAGTCGGTCGGTATGCGTGCCCAGATGCATCAGGACACGCAGCGAGTAGTCGGAGAAGGCACTGAGGCGCATGATTTTATAAGGTGTATCCGAAGTATTGATTATGAGTCAGGACGCTGCTAACCTTAACATGCATCGAAAATAAACCTTAAGCCGGCGGTCATGACCGGTGTTCTCCAACCCCGTGGTCGCCCCAATGTCCGAGCCGAACAGCCCCCAGCGTGTCATCCCGATACAGCCGCTCTTTGCGTCCGATCCCAAGGTGTATCCGCGCACGGTCAGCGGCCTCTTTCAGCGCTGGCGCTGGATGTTTGCATGGCTTACACAGATCGTATTCTACGGATTGTGCTGGTTGCCATGGAACGGGCGTCAGGCGGTGCTGTTCGATCTCGATGCCCGCCGTTTCTTCGTCTTCGACTTCGTGCTGTGGCCGCAGGACATCATCTATCTCGCGATTCTGCTGGTGCTGTCCGCCCTGGCGCTGTTTCTCTTTACCACGGTGGCCGGGCGACTGTGGTGCGGCTACACCTGTCCGCAAACCGTCTATACCGAGATCTTCCTGTGGATAGAGCAGCGGATCGAGGGCGATCGACCCAGGCGCATCAAGCTTGATGCCGCGCCGTGGTCTGCACGCAAGGTCGGCCTGAAAACGGCCAAGCACAGCGCCTGGCTGGTGCTTTCACTGTGGACCGGGTTTACCTTCGTCGGCTATTTCACGCCGATCCGCGAACTGGCTGATGCGACACTGAGTTTCTCGCTGAGTGGCTGGGAGACATTCTGGGTGCTGTTCTATGGTGCAGCGACCTACGGCAACGCCGGCTTCATGCGCGAGCAGATGTGCAAGTACATCTGCCCCTACGCGCAGTTCCAGTTCGTGATGTTCGACCCCGATACACTGATCGTGGCCTATGACGAAAGGCGGGGCGAGGCCCGTGGCGGGCGGTCGAAGAAGGCGGTACCGGCCGAGGAGGGGCTCGGCGACTGCATCGATTGCAGCATCTGCGTACAGGTGTGTCCGACCGGCATCGATATTCGCGACGGACTGCAGCTGGAATGCATCGGCTGCGCAGCCTGCATCGACGCCTGTGATCAGGTGATGGACAAGATGAACTACCCGCGCGGGCTGATTCGCTACTCAACCGAAAATGCGCTCAAGAACCGCTCGTCGACGAATACGATCATTCGCCGCAGCCTGCGTCCGCGCGTGCTGATCTACTCTGCCGTGTTTTTCTCCCTGCTGGCGGTGACGGTTTGGTCGCTCGCCACGCGCGTTCCGCTCAAGCTCGATATCGAACGCGACCGCGCCGTGCTCGCAACGGAAGCCGCTGACGGTTCGATCGAGAATGCCTTCCAGCTGAGCCTGATCAACGCCAGCGAGCAGGCTCGGACCTTCGATGTCAGCGTCACGGGCATCGACGGCATTCACCTCTCCGCACCGCTGCAGGTCGTCGTGCCGGCGGCGGCCTCGGCGTCGGCAACGGCGCAAGTCAGGGTCGAACCCGGTGCGCTGCGCGTGGGTTCTCACCCGTTCCGCTTCTCGGTGGTGGATGCGCAAGATCCGACCGTGACGGTAAGCGAAGAGGCAAAGTTCTGGATGCGGTGAGTCCGGCCCCACGCGAGCCTTGTAGAATTCGCTTCTCGTCTGGCATGACGACCAGATGTCCGCTGTGAGGCAAACGATGAACGCGAAGAACCACCGGGTGCGATCCCGAGAGACCGTGCTGCTTGCTGCGGCAGGAGTTTGCTGTGTGTTGCTGGTGGTGTCCGGCATCGAGCCGTATGACCGTGCCACCTGGCTGATGGAGGTTGCGCCAGTGCTGATCGCACTGCCGACGCTGTTCCTGACCCACCGGCGGCATCCGCTCACCGATCTGCTGTACGGGCTGATCTTCGTGCATGCGGTGATCCTGATCGTCGGCGGGGCCTACACCTATGCGCGGGTTCCGTTCGGCTTCTGGCTGCAGGACGTGCTGGCGACCGGTCGCAACCCTTACGACAAGATCGGGCACTTCGCTCAGGGGGTGGTGCCAGCGCTGCTGGCGCGGGAAATCCTGTTGCAGGGAGGGCGCGTCAGCGGCAGGTGGCTGGCCGGCTTCCTGTCGGTTTGCGTTGCGATGGCGGTCAGCGCCTGGTACGAACTGGTGGAGTGGGGCGCAGCCCTGCTCATGGGGCAGGGGGCGGACGAGTTTCTCGGCACCCAGGGCGATCCGTGGGATACGCAGTCCGACATGTTCATGGCTTTTCTGGGTGCGCTGGTGAGTGTGCTGTTACTGGCGCGCTGGCATGATCGCCAGCTGGCGCGCAAGCGCGTCGCAACAGAAGGGCTCGCCCCCGATATCAGCATGAGCTGCGGATGAACTTTCTCGCGCATCTGCAGCTTGCTCAGGTCAGCCGCACCTCGCCTGCAGGCAACCTGCTGGGCGATTTCGTGAAAGGGCCGCTGCCGGCAGATCTTGCACCTGCGCTGGCGATCGGCATCCGCCTGCACCGGCGGGTCGACGCATTTACCGATGCGCATCATGAACACCGTGCTGCGGTGCGCTGCTTCGAGCCGCCCTGGCGACGCTTTGGCGGGGTGCTGGTGGACATGCTCTACGATCACTGGCTCACGCTGCACTGGGACGGATTCAATACGCAACCCCTGGATGCCTTCTTGCGCGAGAACTATGCTGCCTTGCTGGCGAGCGAAGCGCGTCATCCGGAGGTGCTGCCCGATGGCCTGCCCTTGCCCTTGCGGCGCATGGCTGAGCAGGACTGGCTGTCGACCTATCGCAGCGAGCATGGCCTGCGCCGCGCGCTCAACGGCATTGGCAGTCGTCTGCGCCGGCCGCTCGAACTCGGTGCCAGCCTCGACACCCTGAGTGATGCACGATGGGCAGAAATGGAGGCGGGCTTTCTGCGTTTTTATCCGGAGCTTGTCGCGTTCGCGCGCGACGAGGCTGTGAGCATCGCCGCGCTGACTGAGGAAATGAAGCGGGTCTGAGTGAAGGCGTGGTTTCTGTAGAAATATTGATGTGCTAGAATTTCTGCAGAAAGGAGGTGCCCTATGGCAGTCATTTCCCCCGGGCTTGCAGTCCGGCCTGAAGCCGCATCGGTGCTGAGCAAGGCGGTCGCACGTGCCGCCGAACAGCTCAATGTTTCGCGCGCGCTGCTGGCGCGGGTGCTCGGCGTCAGCCCGGCAACGGTGACGCGACTCTACAGCGGCGACTATGTGCTCGATCAGGGGCGCAAGGAGTGGGAGTTTGCGCTGCTGTTCGTGCGCGCTTTCCGTGCGCTCGACTCCATTGTCGGCAACGAATCCAGTGCCCGCGCATGGCTCAACAGCGAGAACCGCGCACTCAACGGCCGTCCGGTCGATCTCATTCGCAGTACGGAGGGGCTGGTCCGTGTCGTCCAGTACTTGGACGCCTCTCGCGGTCTCGTCTGAGGCGCGCGCCTGGCGCGGCGCGGCCTGGCGCATCGTGGAGGCACAGCACGTCGCGTCCACGATGAAGATCGTCGACAGCCGGGACGAGCAGGACGTACTGGAGCGTCTGCTCGATGACAGCAAGCCGGCGTTGCCCGGCGCTGCAGGACGGCTGGACTATCTGCTGGCTGCGCCGTTTCGTTATCCGACGCGGCGCGGTGGTTCGCGTTTTCGTGCCGCAATCGATCCGGGCGTGTTCTACGGTGCCGGAACCGTCCGTACGGCCTGTGCCGAACTCGGGTACTGGCGCTGGCGTTTTCTGATGGATGCGGTCGATCTCGAGCGCATGGAGCCGGTCGCCCACACGGCCTTTCGCGCTGCCATCGCCACCTCTGCCGTCGATCTGCGTGCGGCGCCGTTCAGTCGCGATGCGGCGCTGTGGCAGCACCCCACCGATTACGCTGCAACCCAGGCGTTGTCGCGGCACGTGCGCGACGCAGGCGTTGGCGCGATTCTCTACAAGTCGGTTCGCGATCCGCGTCCGTCGTGGTGTGTTGCCCTGCTGGAGCCGGAGGGCTTTGCGCGCGCTGCGCCGTATCCGGGTACGCAGACGTGGTGGCTGATGGTGTATCCGGATGCCGTGGTGTGGCGGCGCGACCGGGAGTCGTTCACCTTTTCCAGCGCAAGCTGGCTGCAGATGCAGGGAAACGGGGCATGACAGGCGCTGCAATACGTAATATTTGCACGAATATTAACGAAGCACGACATGCTAGAATTGCCAGCTTGACTCAACCTGGAATATCGAACCCGTAAATGAATGGTCTTCATCTGATTGCCGATCTGTATCGGTGCGCTGACGCCGGCAAGCTCATGTGCGAGTGCGCCAATCTAGAGTCCCTGTGCGTCGCGGAATGTCGCGAAGCGGGGCTCACGCCGCTTGGCGCATATTTCTACCAGTTTCGCGATGAGAATACCGGAGAGGCCGCAGGCGTGACCGGTACCGTCGTGCTGGCCGAATCGCATCTGGCAATCCATACTTGGCCCGAGAGCGGCGATGTCACCCTCGACGTGTATGTGTGCAATTACTCGCGCGACAACAGCGACCGTGCACGTCGCGTGTTCGAGCGTGTGATCGCCGCAATGGGCCCCGAAGACCGTGTCGAGCACCAGGTGGTGCGCGGTCGCCTGCCCGCCGAGGTCTGATCGATGAGCGGTGCGAAACTGCCCGAAGCCGAAGGCCTGATCTTTGAGCAGCTTAACGACGATTCCGGGTACTTCTACCGCGGCGGGGAGCTGATCGAGCAAGGTCATTCCGAGTTCCAGGCTTACGAAGTCTGGGATTCACCCCAGTTCGGCCGCCTGTTCCGGCTCGATGGCTGCTTCATGACCTCGGAGCGGGATGAGTTCTACTACCACGAGAACATCATCCATGTGCCGGCAATCACCCATCCGGCGCCACGCAGCGCGCTGATCATCGGCGGTGGTGACGGCGGTTCGGCTGACGAGCTGTTCAAGCACCCGACCATGGAACGCGTAGTGCTGGCCGAACTCGACGAGAAGGTCATCGACATCGCCCGCCACCATCTGCAGTCGGTGCATAACGGCGCCCTCGACGACCCCCGTCTCGAGATCCGCATTGGCGACGGGCTGCGCTACGTGATGGAGGATGGCCCCGCTGCAGGCGATACCTACGATCTCATCGTGCTCGACCTGACCGACCCGGTCGGCCCGGCCGAAGCGCTGTACGCTGAGGACTTCCTGCGCGCTTGCGCGGCCATGCTGACTCCGGGCGGTGCGCTCAGCCTGCATATCGGTGCGCCGGTTTTCCAGCCCGAGCGCGTGCGCGACCTGGTCGCTCGCTTGCGTCACGTGTTTGCCGTGGTCAGGCCGTATTTTCTCTACATTCCGCTGTACGGCAGCCTGTGGGGCCTCGCCACCGCATCGGCAACGCTCGACCCGCTTGCGCTGGACGCTGACGAGGTCGATCGGCGCATCGCCGAGCGCGGTATCGGGCAACTGCAGCACTACAACGGCGAGGTGCATCGCGCCCAGTTTGCGCTGCCCAATCACCTGCGCAAGCTGCTGGGCGGGTAAGGCCCCGATCGCTTCCTCAGGCGCGCCGGGCGAGCTGGGCGACATGCTCCCCGATTGCCATTGACGCGGTCAGCCCGGGTGATTCGATCCCGAACAGCTGGATGAGCCCTGGAATGCCGTGCTGTGCCGGTCCGTCGAAGCGGAAATCGGCGTCGGGCTCGCCGGGGCCGACAATCTTGGGGCGCACGCCGGCGTACCCAGGGTCGAGGCGGCCATCTTCCAGTGCAGGCCACCATTTGCGGATCGCGGTGTAGAAGCGCTCGGCGCGTGCCGGGTCGACGCTGTAGTCGGGGGCGTCGATCCATTCCACATCGGGGCCGAACTTTGCCTGTCCGCCAAGATCGAGGGTGAGGTGCACGCCCAGTCCGCCGGCTTCCGGAATCGGATAGATGAGGCGGGAGAAGGGCGCGCGGCCACGGTAGGTGAAGTACACGCCGCGGGCGAAGTGCGCCTGCGGCAGCGCTGCAGTCGGCACGCCCTCGATATGGTGCGCGATGTCGATGGCGTCGAGCCCTGCGGCATTGATCACGCACCCGGCGCGCAGCTCGGTTTCGGTGCCGCTGTCATCGACGATCTGCAGCACGATGCCGTCGCCGTCTACCCGCCCGCCACGCACCGGACTGGCAAGTGCGAGCATGGCGCCGTGATGCTCGGCATCCCCCAGCAGTCCAAGCATCAGGCCGTGGCTGTCAACGATACCGGTCGAGGGCGACAGCAGCGCAGCGTGCGCGTCGAGCTCGGGCTCCATGTCACGGATTTCGCTGCTGTTGAGCCAGCGCAGATCGTGCACCCCATTCGTTTGCGCACGTGCGTGGATGTTCTTCAGGGCATCGGTCTGTTGTGGCTGAGGAGCGACCAGCAGTTTGCCGCAGCGCTGGTGGCCGATGCCGCGCTCGGCGCAGTAGCGATAGAGCATGTCGCGACCGCTTACGCACAGGTGTGCCTTGAGCGAACCCGGGGCGTAATACAGGCCGGCATGGATCACCTCGCTGTTGCGCGCGCTGATGCCGCTGCCGAAGGTGGTCTCGCGTTCGAGGATGATCACTTCACGTCCCGCCTGCGCCAGCGCGCGGGCACATGCCAGGCCCACCACGCCTGCGCCGATGACCACACAGTCGATTGTCTCCATGTTTCATGCCTCCGGTATCGCTGTTGTTCCGCCATGCGTGGCGGGTCTTGTTGAGCGCGCCGATTTCTACCAGATTGTTCGGCCGTCAGGTAGCGGCTGAACGGCACACGGTATCGCAGCGCGCCCCCGGTTTGTCCGAAAGTCCGGACGGCTTTGGTGGCTGCATTCGGGAAGTTCGGAATCTGCGCCTCGGCGGGTGCAGGCGAAGAATGAATAAGCAAATAAAAACAGCTGCTTACGAGCGTCTTCCTGTCGATGCTTTCTGGCACGACGATTGCGATGTATTGAGAGCTCAGGATTTATGGGCGAATTCAAAAAGTCTATTGAAGGAGACGATCGATGAAGAGCATTGTGCGCAACTGCCTGCTTGGCGCGCTGATTACGGTAGCCACCCAGACCGCCTCGGCGGCGACCTTTGTCAACGTGCTGACCGGCGGCACCAGCGGCGTGTACTACCCGCTGGGCGTGACGCTGTCGCAGATCTATGGCGAGAAGATTCCTGACGCCAAGGTTCAGGTGCAATCGACCAAGGCTTCGGCCGAGAACCTCAACCTGCTGCAGAGCGGGCGCGGTGAGATCGGCTTTGCACTGGCCGACTCGGTGTCCGATGCGTGGAAGGGCGATGCCGATGCCGGCTTCAGCAAGCCGCTCGACCGCTTGCGTGCGGTCGCTTCGGTGTACCCGAACTACATCCAGATCGTCGCGCTCAGCGATGCGAACATCAAGACCCTTGCCGACCTCAAGGGCAAGCGCATCTCGGTCGGTGCGCCGCGCTCGGGCACGGAGATCAATGCCCGCGCCATCCTCAAGGCCGCCGGTCTGAGCTACAGCGATTTCTCCAAGGTTGAATACCTGCCCTTCGGTGAATCGGTCGAACTGATGAAGAACCGCCAGATCGACGTCACCCTGCAATCGTCCGGCCTCGGCGTGGCTGCGCTGCGCGACCTGTCGACGGCGGTGAAGGTGAACTTCGTGGCGATCCCGGCCGACGTCGTGGCCAAGGTGGGCGATGCAGCCTATGGGGCTGCGGTCATCCCCGCCAGCACCTATGACGGGCAGTCGGTCGACGTGCCGACGGCTGCAATCAACAACCTGCTGGTGACCCACGAGAAGGTGTCCACGGAAGTGGCCTACGAGATGACCCGCGGCATCTTCGAAAACCTCGAGCGCCTCGGCACGTCGCATGCCGCCGCACGCCAGATCAAGCTCGAGAATGCGGTAAAGGGGCTGCCGATTCCCCTGCACCCCGGTGCCGAGAAGTACTACCGCGAAAAGGGCGTGATCAAGTAAGCCTGCATCATCCGTTCGCGCCCTGCTCCACTCCGCGGAAGACCGTGGAGTGGAGCAGGGTGCCTGCACCCGTCTGCCCCGTCGCCCAGCGACATCCAGTCCGGAGTTTCCATGACTCAAACTGCCTCCTCGCCGGCCGCTGAAGCCGGCCATGGGATGCTGCGCGTTGTCTTCTACGTCGCCATCCTGTTTTCCGTCTTCCAGATCATAACCGCAGCCTTCAGCCCAGTCTCGAGCTCGGTAGTGCGATCCATGCACGTCGGCTTTCTGTTGCTGCTCACCTTCCTGATTTATCCCTTGCGTGGAGGCAGTGCAGCGGGCACGAACATACTGACGAAGCTGGTCGGTTTCAGTGCGCTGGCACTGGGCGCCTATCACTGGGTGTACGAGGCTGAGCTGGTCCAGCGCGCAGGCGAACTCACGGATGCCGACATGTTCGTCGGTGTTGTCACGCTGGTACTGGTGTTCGAAGCGGCGCGGCGCATCATGGGCTTCGCCCTGCCGCTGATCTGCCTCGGTTTTCTGTCCTACGCACTGTTCGGCGAGTACCTCCCGGGTGTGTTCGCACATCGCGGCTACGGTCTCGATCAGGTCGTTGGCCAGCTGGCCTTCGGGACCGAGGGCATCTTCGGCACCCCGACCTATGTGTCGTCGAGCTACATCTTCCTGTTCATCCTGTTCGGCGCCTTCCTCGAGCAGGCAGGCATGATTCACCTGTTCAACGACTTTGCCCTCGGCACCGTCGGCCATACCAAGGGCGGTCCGGCCAAGGTGTCGGTGGTGTCGTCCGGTCTGATGGGCACAATCAACGGGTCGGGCGTGGCCAACGTGGTGACCACCGGCCAGTTCACCATCCCGCTGATGAAGAAGTTCGGCTATCGCGCCGACTTTGCCGGCGCGGTCGAGGCCACCAGTTCGATGGGCGGGCAGCTCATGCCGCCGGTGATGGGCGCCGTGGCCTTCATCATGGCCGAGACCATCAACGTGCCCTACATCGAGATCTGCAAGGCAGCCTCGATTCCTGCCGTGCTCTACTTCTTCACCGTGTTCTGGATGGTGCATCTGGAAGCCGGCCGCGCCGGCCTGAAAGGTCTGGCCAAGGAAGATTGCCCCGATCCCTGGGTGGCGATTCGCAAGCGCTGGTACCTGCTGGCGCCGCTGATTTCCCTCGTCTATCTGCTGTTCGCCGGTTTTACGCCGCTGTTCTCGGGCATGGTCGGCCTGGCGCTCACCGTGGTGCTGATCTTCGGTGCCTCGTATTCCGGTCGCCTCAATGGCCTCTCCCTGCGGCTGGTGTTCTGGATCGTCCTCGGCCTCGCCTGCTCGGCTTTTGCCTCGGTCGGCATCGTTGCGGTCATGGGCGTGATCGCGGTGCTCGCCGTCCTGCTGGCCGGTTACAAGGATGGACGCACCACGCTGAAGGTGGCGGTGCAGTCGCTCGCCGATGGCGCCATGCATGCGCTGCCGGTCGGTGTGGCGTGCGCGCTGGTGGGTGTGATCATCGGCTCGCTGACGCTGACCGGTGCGGCGACCGCCTTTGCCGGGTATATCATTCAGCTTGGTGCGCACAGCCTGCTGCTGTCGCTGGTGCTGACGATGCTGACCTGCCTGGTGCTGGGCATGGGGATTCCGACCATTCCCAACTACATCATCACCAGCTCGATTGCGGCGCCGGCCCTGCTGGAGCTTGGTGTGCCGCTGGTGGTATCGCACATGTTCGTGTTCTATTTCGGCATTCTTGCCGACCTGACGCCGCCGGTGGCGCTGGCTGCATTTGCGGCTGCGCCGATTGCCAAGGAGTCGGGGCTCAAGATCGGTGTGCGGGCCGTGCAGATTGCGGTGGCCGGTTTCGTCGTGCCGTATATGGCCGTGTTCGCGCCTGAGCTGATGCTGCAGGGTGACAAGGGCTTCGATGCCACAATCTATGTATTCTTCAAGGCTTTGCTGGCCGTGACCCTGTGGGGAGTTGCTGTGGTGGGTTTCTTCCGTACGCCGATGAACCTGATCGAGCGCGTGCTCGCCTTCGTGGCGGCATCGCTGCTGGTGGTCGCCTTGCCGATCACCGATGAGCTGGGCTTCGCGCTGGCCTCGTTGGTATTCGGCTGGCACCTGTGGCGGGCGCGCAGGCTCTCGCCGCTGACGGTCTGATGGGTGTCTGCCTCGCAACGGCGGTGGCCGCGGTAACGCTCGCGGCCAACAGCTTTACCCTCGGGTGGACGCACTCGATCGAGAAAATCCTGTGGGAAGAGGACTGGCGGGTGGAAAACACCGTGCTGGTGCTCGAATCGGTCCGGGTGCGTGGTTACGGCGCTGGAATGGAACCGGCGCCGGAGGCGGTGTTGCATGACGGGGTATGGGAATGGCATCCCCGCACTACTCACGAGCGCTTGCGCCTGACCCGCTCCGGCTTTACCGCTGATTACCAGTGGTGTGCCGAAGGCACTGCCTGTGTGCCGATGTCGGCAGTGCTGCCCTCCGACGGCGGGGTGACCGAGCTTCGTGCCTGTGATGCGTGGCCGGCCGGCAGGCCCTGATCAATGTTCCTTCGCATCTCATCATCGTGGTGGACGCCCCGGGTTCGTGGCGGGGCGCTGATCCTGGCCATCCTGCCGCTGCTGTGGTTCGGGTATCAGTGGCGGCTGCAGTCGGGCATGGACGAGCTCGAAAGCAGCGCCGGACAGCGTCTGGCGCTGCTGTCGGCCAGCCTGGACTCCGAACTGCAGCGTTATGAAAGTCTGCCCGTGGTGCTCGCACAGCATCCTGGCTTGCGCGAGCTTCTGGCGCATGCGAACGATCCACGCCGGGTCGATCTCGCCAACCGCCTGCTGGAGCAGGTAAACGAGCGAACGGGGGCCGGGGTGTTGTATCTGATCGACCCATCCGGTCGCACGCTGGCGGCCAGCAACTGGCAGCTTCCGGAGAGCTTCGTCGGAGAGAACTACGCTTTCCGACCCTACTTCAAGGATGCACTGAGGGGCGACTCCGGTGCGTTTTTCGCCGTCGGGGCGACCACGCGCATTCCAGGCTTCTTCATTGCGCATCCGGTGCTTGATGGCACGAGCGTCGTTGGTGTGCTTGCGGTCAAGGTCGAGCTCACGCTACTTGAACGTACCTGGGCAGAGAGCGGTGAGTCGATCATGGTCGTGGACCGCCATGGCGTGGTGGCGCTGTCTTCACGCAGTGAATGGAAGTTCTCCACCCTCGCACCGTTGTCCGAAGCATCGCGACAGGCGCTGAGCAGTACCCGCCAGTACTTTACCGAGCGCCTTGAGCCGCTGCCCCTGGTGTGGCGGGAGGCCAACCGGCTGCGTCTTGATGGAAAGGCCTTCGTGGTCAGGCAGCAGGACCTGGGCTGGGCAGACTGGCGCATGATGATCATGCTCGATACGGCGCCGGCGACCGAGGCTGCACGAGTGGAAATCCTTGCGGCTGCCTTGGCGCTATGCGTGCTTGGCGTGGCTGGCATGTACTGGGCACAGCGTGCGCGCCGCATCCGCGAACGCCTTGCGGCGCAGGCCGTGCTGGAGCGCACGGTGGCCGAACGCACGGCGGATCTTGCCGCCACCAATGCGCAACTGCTGCGTGAAGTGGGAGAGCGAGCCGCGGCGGAAAAGAAGCTGCGTGGGGCGCAGCGCGCACTGATCGATGCCAACCGGCTGGCCGCCCTGGGACAGATGGCGGCCGGTGTGGCGCATGAACTGAATCAGCCATTGGCCGCAATGCGAGCATTTGCTGGCAATGGACTGACCTTTCTGGAGCGCGGCAGGTATGAGCCGCTGGGCGACAACCTGAAGCAGATGATCGGTCTGGTAGAGCGCATGGCACGGCTCACGGCCCAGCTCAAGGTCTTTGCTTCCCGTCAGCAGTCGGTGCGTGGCTCTGCGCCTGCGGCACAGACCGTGCGCACCGTGGTTGGCTGGCTGGCCCACCGGATTGATGCGGGAGGGGTCGATCTGAAAACCTACGCGGAGGATATCGCGCTGCCGCTGCAGCCTCAGGCGCTCGAGCAGGTCTTGCTGAATCTGATTGGCAATGCGCTGGATGCGCTCGTCGGTCGATCGGGTGCCGAGATCGAGGTCTGGGTGGGGAAACGTGGTAGCGCACTGGTGCTTGAAGTCGCGGACAATGGCCCTGGTATCGATCCCGCCTTGAGAGAGAAGATCACCCAGCCGTTCTTTTCCACCAAACCGCTTGGCCAGGGGCTGGGGCTGGGTCTGGCCATCGTCAGCGATCTGGTGGTGGCTGCGGGCGGACAGATCACGTTCGACCAGCGTCAGGCGGGAGGTGCAGTCGTCCGTGCGAGCTGGCCGACAGGGTCGGATGTGGATGACGAAAGCAGGGATCAGGAGTTGAGAGCATGAGTAGCGGGGAGTTGAAGGTGCTGTACGTCGAGGACGACGATGCGGTGCGGGCGGCCGGATGCCAGACCTTTGCATTGGCCGACATCGACGTGGAGGGCCACGCCCGCGCAGAGTCGGTCGTCGCGCGCGTGGGGACTGCGACGCCCGCAGTGCTGGTGACCGATGTGCGCCTGCCGGGCATGGATGGCATGGCGCTGCTGCAGCGGGTTGTGGCCATCGACCCTGACCTGCCGGTAATCCTTGTGACCGGTCATGGTGACGTGTCGATGGCGGTTGAGGCCATGCGAGCCGGCGCCTATGACTTCATCGAGAAACCCTTTGCGCCCGAGCAACTGCTGGATGTCGTCCGCCGTGCGATGGAGAAGCGTCGCCTGGTGCTGGAGAATCGCGCATTGCGCAGGCAGCTTGCGCAGACGACGGGTACTGACGGCCTGCTTGGAAATGGCCTGGCGATGAGCCGGGTGCGCGAGTTGGTCGCCGAACTGGCCGACACCGATGTGGATGTGCTGGTGCATGGTGAAACCGGTACGGGCAAGGAGCGTGTTGCCCGCGGCCTGCACGAGTCCGGTCGCCGACGGCAGGGCAATTTCGTTGCGATCAATTGTGCGGCTCTGCCCGAAACCGTGTTCGAGAGCGAAATGTTCGGGGTGGAGCCGGGGGCCTTTACCGGCGCCACACGCAGCCGCGCGGGAAAGATCGAACACGCCAATGGCGGCACCCTGTTTCTCGATGAAATCGAGGGCATGCCGCTGGCGCTGCAGGCAAAGCTCCTGCGTGTGTTGCAGGAGAGGGTCGTCGAGCGCCTTGGCTCCAACCGCCTTGTTCCCGTTGATTGCCGCATCGTCGCCGCCACCAAGGTCGATCTGGCCGAGGAAAGCAAGGCCGGCCGCTTTCGGGCCGATCTCTACTATCGTCTGAATGTCGTTCCGCTCAACCTGCCGCCCCTGCGCGAGCGGCGCGAAGACATTCCCCTGCTGTTCAACGCGTTCTGTCTTCAGGCGGCCGAGCGTTACCGTCGTCCGCAGCCGCCGGTCCTGCCGGCAGTGGTCGACTGGCTGATGAGCTGCGACTGGCCGGGCAATGTGCGGGAGCTGCAGCACGCGGCTGAACGCTACGTGCTTGGTGTGTGGCGGCCCGGGTCGGGAGGCGCGCCGTCAGGCGAAACCTTGCCGCAGCGGGTCGCGGCATTCGAACTGCGCCTGATCGAAAGCGCGCTTGAAAGAACGCTCGGGGATGTTGCAAGTGCTGCCGAGGCACTTGGTGTGCCGCGCAAGACACTCTATGACAAGCTCGCAAAGCTTGGCGTGGATGCGGCCAGGTTTCGTGGAACGATGGCCCAGACAGGGCTTCCGGATGGGCGTTGAAATCACCGATCTGGTGTATTCGTCAAGCTGAAAATTAATACCTTTTGTATATTGGTGCCAGGAATCGCGTCGTATTTTTGCGACAGCGTGCAACGCCAGTATCCAGTTCTGTGAAACGGCCCCGAAGGAGGCTGCGGTTAAAGCGCCATTCAGGCTTGGTGCGGCTCCTGCCGGATTGCCGTACGGTGAAGTACGGAATTTCTGCCCGAATGCATGCTTTTCGCTCATTCCGGGGCGTTGGTATGCGATTGACGCTCCCGGAAACGCAATGGATACTTCGTCCAAGAAGCGAATGTGTCGGTCCCGATACGCTCGGAAAAACATGCGGACAATGTATTCATGAACTGTGGTGCAAAACACTTCGGAACTTCTGGCTTGCGTTCGGGAAACGCCAGAACTAATAAATTAGTTATAGGCGCGCCTGTTCGAAGGCGGATGCTTGCAAGTTTGCTGCCGGTCCTGCTCTGTGCCTCGAGCATCGACGCCTTCGCGTTTGCTGAAGAAAACCTGTTTTTTGCCGAGTTGCCCATCGTTGCCTCGGTCAGCCGTCTGCCACAGCGCCTTGCCGACGCATCTGCCTCGGTCACCGTGATCGATCGCGAGATGATCAAGGCGATCGGCGCGCGCGACCTCAATGATGTCTTTCGCATCGTTCCGGGCTTTCTGACCTATCCGAACAATACCGATGCGGCACGGGTCACCTACCATGGTCTGACCAATGAGGACTTCTCCCCCCGGGTGCAGGTCCTGATCGACGGGCGTTCCCAGTATTCGCCCTTGTTCCAGAACGGGGTGAACTGGGCGACGCTGCCTGTAGCGCTTGAGGACGTGGAGCGCATCGAGGTCGTGCGCGGCACCAACGCGGTCTCCTATGGTTCGAATGCATTCCTTGGTGTGATCAACATCATTACCGTCGATCCGGCCCTGGTGCGCGGTGTGTCGGTCAGCACCAATCAGGGCAACCAGGGTGTGAGCGATACCACGCTGCGAGCCGGCGGACGTCTGGGCGAGAGTGGCGATTTCCGCTTCACCTACCAGGAGAAGAACGATACTGGTTTCACCGACCAGTTTGACTGGCAGGACTCGTTCAATTCGCGTCTCGTCAACCTGAACGCCGGATTCTGGCTCAGCAACAGCGATCAGCTGCAGTTGAGCTTTGGCCATATCGAGGCCACCACGATTCAGGGGCGTCTGAATAAAGAGGAAGTCAATGGGGTTGATGTGCTCACCGGCGGCGATGACCCCGGTAATCCGCTCCGGGACTTCGATCAGTCCAACACCTACATTCAGGCTCTGTGGCGTCGTGCCCTGGGTGAGGGCTCGGATTTTCAGCTGCGCTATTCATATGCGGAAGACCACGGTTCGGAGGCCCATATCGAACGCACTGATGATCTGACCTGGAATGGGGACGACGATCTGCTCTACAAGGTCGACGCCTACGGCGATGTCGGTACCCGGCACGAACTCGAGGCGCAACACACGTTTTCCCCGTTCGACGCCACCCGTCTGGTGTGGGGCGCGGGTTACCGGCTGGACAGCCTGAAGTCGGACGATTTCCTGTATGGACGGGACACGGTCTATCGGCGTGTCGCCCGACTGTTCGGCAACCTTGAATGGAAGCCTGCGGAGTGGTTTACCGGGAACCTTGGGGCGGCGAGCGAGTACGACTCGCTTGGCGGTCGTAACTTCTCGCCGCGGTTGAGCCTCAACTTTCACCTCAACCCTGAGAACACGGTGCGCCTGGGGGCGTCCCGTGCCTATCGGACGGGCAGTACGGTTGATTACGTCGGCAACCGCGTGCTGACGCCTTACTCGACGGCGAGTGGCACGCCCATTCCGGCAGGCCAGGTCTACAAGCAGGAGTTTCTTGGCGATCCGGACATGGAGCAGGAGGAGATCAACACGATCGAGATTGGCTATCTTGGCGACTGGAAATCCTTGCGCAGCAGTCTGGACATCCGGGTGTTCAGAGAGCGGATCCCGAACCGGATGCTGACGGTGAACCGGCTGTTGCCTTCATCCGTGTGCGATGTTCAGGACTATCCCGGGACATGCGATCCGACTCGCGCTGATTATACGACTGCCATCCAGCGGGTGAAGATCGAGGGCGTTGAATTCCAGTGGCGCTGGCAGCCTTTTGATTCGACGCGGCTGATGCTCGGCCAGGCATGGACCGAGATCTCTTCGACATATCTGGGTTCGGTCATGCCGGGGTCAGGGGTGACGACTTTGGTCAGAACCAGTAATCAGGAGAAAATTGATCTGCTGACGCGTCGGTCCAGTCCCAGCAGCTCGACGTCCTTTCTGCTGATGCAGAAGCTGCCAGGCGGACTGGACTTCTCGCTGGCCGGTTATTGGGTGGGCGAGATGAAGTGGACGCGAAACAGCTCGGTCGACTTCTATCGTCGCTTCGACGCACGCCTGGGCTATCCCTTCAATATCGGCGGTCAGCGTGGCGAAATCGCGTACACCGCGCAGTCGATCAACGGCGCCCACGGCGAATTCAAGGCCAGCGGCGAGCCCTCCGACCGTGTCGTCGAGTTGCGTCACTGGGTAACGCTGCGCGTCGATCTCTGAGCCCTCTGCACTAGCCCGCTCCAGCGGCGGGCTGCAGCTGAGGAGTGTCTAGCAGTCCGAGCAGGGGTGGGATGATGGTCTCGACGCGCTTGCCGATGTCGACGATGTTTGCCCGAGGCGTGGGGTGTTCGCGGTTTGGCGAGTCGCTGGCGGCGCGGCTCCACAGATCCAGCAGGCTGCGCTCAAGAAATGCCTTGTCAGTGCTGGCGTCGACGAGGAATAGCACCCGGTCCAGGGGCACGATGTCGATGATCTGCTGCAACTCGTACTGGCAGCCTTGGTTCGCGGCGGAGAAACTCCTCAGGTCCATCAGCACTGCATCGGACGATGCGGCCAGGCGGCGCATTGCCAGTTGCCACGTGTTTGCATGGCAGAAGAACTCGTTGATCCGGTAGCGGCCGTCCGGATCGGGGCCGCGGGCCGCGGCTTGCAGCCGTTGCTCAAGATCGTCGGCATCGCGCACGAACCGGCGTGACAAGCGGCCGCCCACGAAATCAAGAAACTCATGTGGTTCGACGGTGCTCGTTGCCAGATCCGGGCCCGCGATCATGCTGATGTCGCCGGTGCGCAGCCAGCGCCTGGAAAGTGCGTCGAACAGCTGACCACTGCGCGCACCGAGCGCAAACACACGCAACAGCAGCAGCGAGGGCGGGTGCAGTGGCGCACGATGCAGGCCTGCGGCGCGAAAGCCTGCCGTACTGACGGCCTTGTAGCCAGCAAAGGCGACCGGACCGGTCAGGATCCAGGCCCAGCCTTCGAAGGCGAGGGTGATCGACTGCACCATCCCGAACAGCAGCCACATGGCATCGAGCGTGAGTGCCTGATCGCTGCTGCGCCGGGCGAGATGGCGATGCCCCAGCCACTTCAGGCAGAACCAGCCCGCCACCGCCGCCAGCAGTGCGCCAAGCAACATCGTGGCAAAGAACGTGGCCTCTCCGCCGAGCCCGACCGCGGCGCCGGTCAGTACCGCTGCGCGCATGCCGGCTTCGCTGCTGCCGACCACGGTCAGTGCAACCTGCGATCCGGTAACGACGACCACCATGAAGGCCAGCACCAGCGGACCGACCGCGCGTACGCGGCGATGCAGAAATGCGAGCAACAGGATGGTGGCGGGGGCGTTGGTCAGCATCCAGAAGCTCGCGACCTGGCCGACGCTCAGCGCGTCGTTGCGCAGCAGGCCGTAGATCGCAACCGCGAACAGCATGACGAAATAGGCGCAGGCGACGATCAGGCGCTGTTTCAGGTTCACGGCGACCAGCAGACCGATTGCGAGTGCCGCTGGCCACGCATAGCAGGACAGCAGCCACAGAAACCGGATCACCACGAAGCCGTCTGCGCGGGTCTGGATCATCCACGCGCCACCGAGGACCAGGGCGTAAGTGAATCCGGCTGCACCGTAGACCAGCGATGCCATGACGAGCGAACGCTGGATGGTGGTGCGGGCTCGCGGTTCCGGCAGGGCGCCGGCATCGACCATGCACAGCCTGAGCACGGCCCTTGGGGGCGCGAGCGGGGAGCCGTCACCGACTGCAGGCGCGGCCGCACTGGAGATCGCCATCGAGCGCAAGACCGCACGCCGGTAAAGCGCCAGCAGGCCGATCGAGACCGGTGCGGTCAGCACGGCGCTTACGAGCAACAGAAACGGAAGCATGCCCGTGGTGATCAAGGTCGCCTGCGAACTGGCATACATGTGAAGCCTCCGGTTGCACTCGGGGTGCTCGTGAAGTGTCGCTACATATGCGTCGGATGGACGGCCGCGCGTGGTTTCAGTCCAGTATAGATGTGCCCGCACAATGTGCAGACTTGCAGCCGAAGCGATTGCGCTGACCTATAGTGAAATCGTCATTCATGCAGGGGAGACAACGATGGCAGTGCTCAAGCGGGGAATGAAAGGCGCCGCGGTGAAGCGCCTGCAGCGCGAACTCAAGTCGAGAGGTTTCGACCCTGGACTGCTCGACGGCGAGTTCGGGGGCGGGACCGAGGCGGCACTCATGGCATTCCAGCTGAGTGAGGGCCTGCTGGCAGATGGCATTGCCGGCCCGCGAACGCTTGGGGCGCTCGACCTGGCGAAACGTGCCGACGTGTGGCCGGATGTGCTGCCCGCAGTGACGGTGCAGGCAGTGTCAGAGATGTTTCCATCGACGCCGATTCGCAATATCCGCGAGAACCTGCCGCCTGTGAGTACGGCACTGGCCGAGAGTGGTCTGACCGACAAACCGATGGTGTTGATGGCTCTGGCTACGATTCGTGCCGAGACCGAGAGTTTCAAGCCGGTGCCGGAGGGGCTTTCACGCTTCAACACCTCACCGCGTGGTCATCCCTTCGACCTCTACGACGCGCGCCGGGATCTCGGAAACCAGGGCGCACCTGACGGCGAACGTTTTCGCGGACGGGGTTACATCCAGCTCACCGGTCGCTTCAACTATGCGCGCTATGGAGAGCTGCTCGGGATGGGGGATGAACTGGTGCGCAAGCCCGAGCTTGCTTCCGACCCCTTGATTGCCGGGCGTTTGCTGGCGTCCTTTCTGAAGGACAAGGAGGCCCGGATCAAGCGCGCGCTGATCGAGGGCGATCTGCGTCACGCTCGCCGGCTGGTCAATGGCGGGAGTCACGGTCTCGACCGCTTCACGGATGCCTTTCATCGCGGCGAGCGGTCGATTTCGGACCTGGCCTGATCGTGTTTTCCGCCCTCCATCCGGCGGGGCGGGGTTCCGGATCTGCCGGGGCGTGATGACTTCGTGCATATGTCGATATCCCTATAGTGCGAATAGCCGTCGGGGATATGCGTAATGAATTCACCTGCAAGGTGCGTCAGCGCAATGTCTGCACCAATGCCAGTGGATTGAAAAGTGCTATTAAACAGTGACTTGCGCGTGCGGAGTCTGCGGCGCCCCATTTCGGCGCGAAGAAATCCGGTTTTCCGGGGTTTGCGGGCTGAAGAGGGCGCGATTTGACGGCACGGGGCTTGCTGAGTGCTTTGGATGCGTCGGGTGAGCGGATTTCATCGAGCCACAGAGCCTGGTGAGTGTGCGCACCCGACCGAGCCATTACCAATTACGCACAGGAGTCCTCGTCATGTCGCAAGACAACCCCGCTGTTCGGCTGCCCGCACTGTTATACGGGCTGGAGGATCGGCCCGGAACCGCCGCCAGTCTGCTTGCAGCGCTGCAGCACCTTCTTGCAAGCATCGTCGGCATCGTCACCCCAACGCTCATTATTGGCGGCGCACTCGGTCTTGGTCAGTACATCCCCTACCTGATCAGCATGTCGCTGTTCGTCTCCGGGGTTTCCACCTGGATTCAGTCCCAGCGTGTCGGGCCTATCGGCTCCGGTCTGCTCAGTCTTCAGGGAACGAGTTTCGCGTTTCTCGGCTCCATCCTCGCGGCCGGCCTGGTGGCAAAGGGGCGGGGCGATACGCCGGAGCAGATCCTGGCCCTGCTGTTTGGTCTCTGCCTCGCCGGCAGTCTGATCGAGATCGTTCTGAGCCGGTTCATCTACAAGCTCGGCAGGATCATCACGCCGACGGTGACGGGGATCGTGATCACCATCATCGGACTCAGTCTGGTCAAGGTCGGCGTGACCGACATGGCGGGCGGCTTCGGAGCGAAGGATTTCGGTTCTGCCTCCAACATGGCGCTGGCGCTGACGGTGATCACCATCATCATCTGGCTGAGTTTTGCGCGCAACAGCATGATCCGGCTCAGCGCAATCCTGATTGGCCTTGCGGTGGGCTTTGTGATCGCGGCGTTCGCCGGGATGGTTGACTTCTCCAGGCTTGGCAGTCAGCCGTTTTTCGCGATTCCGGAGCCGTTCAGGTTTGGTCTCGCATTCGACTGGGCGCTGTTCATCCCGATTGCGTTTCTGTACCTGATCACGGCGATCGAAACCACCGGCGATCTCACCGCAAACTCGGTGATTTCCGGTGAGCCGGTGAAGGGGCCGGTCTACATGAAGCGGATCAAGGGCGGCATCCTCGGAGATGGCCTCAACTCTGCCCTCGCAGCCGTGTTCAATACGTTCCCCAACACCACCTTCAGTCAGAACAACGGTGTGATCCAGCTCACCGGCGTGGCAAGCCGCCATGTGGGCAAGTACATCTCTGGCCTGCTGGTGTTGCTCGGCCTGTTTCCGATCTTCGGCGCGGTGTTCGTGCTGCTGCCCAAGCCGGTGCTGGGCGGTGCAACGCTGGTGCTGTTCGGTTCGATCGCAGTGGCTGGCATCCGCATCCTGTCGACGCAGACAATCGACCGCAAGGCGATCTACGTGATGGCCCTGTCCTTCGGTTTCGGTCTTGGCGTCAGCATGGTGCCGAATGCGCTGAGCGGCTTGCCGGATGCAGTGCAGAAAGTGATCGGATCGCCGATCACGATCAGTGGCATTACCGCCATCTTGCTCACGCTGATCCTGCCGGATGAGCCGCCGGCAGCGGCACATGACGAAAAGGTCGTCGCCAAGCCTGCGGTGGCAACGAACTGAGCCCGAAGCCTGTCAGGCCGGCGTCTGGCTCGCCTGTGACCGCGCTGAGCGCGGCGCGGGCTGGGCTCAGTCCGCCTGCTGGCCGTCGATGATGTCTTTGGCGAGCGCCTCGGCAACCCGGATGCCGTCGACACCGGCAGACAGGATGCCGCCGGCGTAGCCTGCGCCTTCCCCCGCGGGGTAGAGGCCCTTCACGTTCAGGCTCTGATAGTTCTCGCCGCGGGTGACCCGCACGGGCGACGAGGTGCGGGTTTCGACCCCGGTCAGTACCGCGTCATGCATCGAGAAGCCCTTGATCTGGCGCTCGAAGGCGGGCAGTGCTTCGCGTATGGCCTCGATTGCGTAGTCGGGCAGGGCGGTCGACAGGTCGCCCAGCTTCACCCCGGGCTTGTAGGAGGGCTCGACCGATCCGAGCGCCGTCGACGGCCGCCCGGCGATGAAGTCACCCACCAGCTGACCGGGCGCCTCATAGGTGCCGCCACCGAGTTCGAAGGCGCGCGATTCCAGTTCGCGCTGCAGGGCGATGCCGGCCAGCGGGCCGCCGGGATAGTCCTCGGGCGTGATGCCGACCACGATGCCTGCGTTGGCATTGCGCTCGTTGCGCGAGTACTGGCTCATGCCGTTGGTGACCACACGGTTCGGCTCCGAGGTGGCTGCGACCACCGTGCCGCCGGGGCACATGCAGAAGCTGTAGACCGAGCGCCCGTTCTGCGCGTGGTGCACGATCTTGTAGTCGGCCGCGCCAAGCAGCGGGTGGCCGGCATACTTGCCGAGGCGGGCACGGTCGATCAGGGACTGCGGATGTTCGATGCGGAAACCCACTGAGAACGGCTTCGCTTCCATGAACACACCGCGTTCATGCAGCATTTCCACCGTGTCGCGTGCGCTGTGGCCGAGAGCCAGAACTACGTGGTCACAGGGGATCTCTTCTCCGCCCGCGAGCACGACGGCGCGCACCTGGCCGTCTTCGATACGCAGGTCGGTGACGCGCTGCTGGAAGCGGATTTCGCCGCCGAGGGCCTCGATCTCGGCACGCATGGTTTCCACCATGCCGACCAGCCGGAAAGTGCCGATGTGAGGCTTGCTCACATACATGATCTCCTCGGGCGCGCCGGCCTTGACGAACTCGGTCAATACCTTGCGACCATAGTGCTTCGGGTCCTTGATCTGACTGTAGAGCTTGCCGTCGGAGAAGGTGCCGGCACCGCCTTCGCCGAACTGCACGTTCGACTCGGGATTGAGCACGTTCTTGCGCCACAGGCCCCAGGTGTCCTTGGTGCGCTCACGCACTGCCTTGCCGCGTTCCAGCACCAGCGGTCTGAACCCCATCTGCGCCAGAATCAGGGCGGCAAAGATGCCGCAGGGGCCGAAGCCGACGACGACCGGACGGTGCGCGACCGTCGCCGGCGCCTGACCGACGAAGTGGTAGCCGGTGTCCGGGGCGGGATTGATGTGGCGGTCGCCGGCGAAGCGCTTCAGCACACCGGCTTCGTTCTTCAGCGTGAGATCGATGGTGTAGATGAAGCTCAGCGAGGCAGCCTTGCGCGCATCGTAGCTGCGCTTGAAGACGGTGAAGGCGAGCAGGTCGGTCGCCGCAATGCCCAGCCGCTCGATGATGGCGCTTCTGAGCGCCTCCTCGGGATGGTCCAGGGGCAGTCTGAGCTCGGTGATTCGCAGCATGGGTGTTCCGGTCTTGTGATGATGGGCGAACGACTCGCCAGAGGGGCGGATTGTAATCGGTATCGCCTGCGTACAGCAGGCCCGGCAGCGCATGATCGCTGTTCGTGGTGGTAGCATTCCACGCCTTCGCCTACTGTTTCCGCCCATGCTCAGTTATCGCCACGCCTTCCATGCAGGCAATCACGCCGATGTGCTCAAGCACCTCGTGCTGCTCGAACTGCTCGACTATTACAACCGCAAGGACAAGTCCTGGGTGTATATCGACACCCATGCGGGCGCGGGCTGTTATGCGCTGGACGGCGATCAGGCAGAGAAGACGTCGGAGTTCGTCGATGGGGTGGGGCGCTTGTGGGATTGCGACGATCTGCCTGCGCCACTGACCGCTTATGTGAAGGCGGTGCGTCAGTTCAATCCGCATGGCCGGCTGGTGTTCTACCCGGGTTCGCCCGCGCTGGCGATGACTGTTGCGCGGCCGCAGGACAGGTTGCGTCTGTTCGAGCTGCATCCGGCCGACGCGGTGTCGCTGCAGCAGACCTTTGCCACCGAGACCGAGCGCGTGCAGGTCAGGAAGGCGGACGGCTTCTCCGGTCTGCGCTCACTCCTGCCTCCGCCGTCGCGTCGCGCCGTGGTGCTGATCGACCCGCCCTATGAGGTGAAGGACGATTATCGCCAGGCAGTGGATACCCTGCGCGATGCCATGCGGCGTTTTCCCACCGGCACCTACGCGCTGTGGTATCCGATGCTGGCGCGGCCGGAAGCTCGGCAGCTGCCCGAGCGACTGGCGGCACTCGGGGCCGAGAGCTGGCTCGACGTACGTCTGGCCGTGCGGGGCGCACCCAAGGATGGTTTCGGCATGTTCGGCAGCGGCCTGTTCGTGGTCAATCCGCCGTGGGTGCTGCCCGAGCGGCTGGAGGCGGTCCTGCCCCGGCTGGTCGAACTGCTGGGTGAGGATGCAGAGGCGGGCTTCGACCTGGAGCATCACATCGAATGAGCAAGGACGCGTTGCACGAGGTGCGGGACAGCCTGCGCCGTTTTGCGGAGGAGCGTGACTGGGGGCAGTTTCACACCCCCAAGAACCTGGCGATGGCGCTGGCGGGAGAGGCCGGCGAAGTGATCGAGCACTTTCAGTGGCTGAGTGCTGAGCAGTCGGCGGCGCTCGACGACAGGACGCGGGAAGAGGTCGCCCTCGAACTCGCGGACGTGATGCTCTACCTCGTCCGCCTGGCTGACGTGCTTGAGGTGGATCTGGCCGATGCTGCACGCCGCAAGCTGGCGATCAATGCCGAGCGCTACCCGGCAGACAAGGCCCGCGGGCGTTCCGACAAGTACCACCGCCTCTGACGGACCGGCCCATCCCGGCCCCGGTTTGTTGTGCCGATGCCGCGGGACCTTCATCTTCAAGACCCGTATTTTTCGGTTGTCGTTGGGAACTTGTCTTTTTTCTGAAACAATGGCGAATTCCCGATTTCCGGATGCATTTGCATGGATCTCAAAAATATCAACGACATAGAGCGCGCCACGGCGCACGGTCGCAGCGAGCTGTTCAGGATTGGCATTGCCTTCCTCTTTATCGTCGGCGTGATGCTGTACACCGCGATACGCGGCCAGGGCGAAGGCAGCATGGTGCTGGTGATCGCAGCGATGATCGGCGGCTATATGGCGATGAACATCGGCGCCAACGACGTCGCCAACAACGTCGGCCCTGCGGTCGGCTCCAAGGCCTTGACGCTCGGCGGCGCGCTGGTGATTGCCGCAATCTTCGAGGCTGCGGGCGCCCTGATCGCCGGTGGCGAAGTGGTTGGCACCATCCGCAGCGGCATCATCAATCCGGACATGCTGCACGACTCCGCCGAGACCTTCATCTGGGTCATGCTCGCAGCCTTGCTCGCAGGGGCGCTGTGGCTGAACTTTGCCACCGCAGTGGGGGCACCGGTCTCGACCACGCACTCCATCGTCGGCGCCGTGCTCGGTGCCGGTGTGGCAGCGAGGGGCTTCGATATCGTCAATTGGAGCTCGATGTCGGCCATCGCATCGAGCTGGGTGATCTCGCCCGTGCTCGGCGGTCTGGTCGCTGCTTTTTTTCTTTACGTGATCAAGCGCAGCATCACCTATCAGGCCGACATGGCCGCCGCTGCGCGCAAGATGGTGCCGCTGCTGATCGGCTTCATGGCGTGGAGTTTCGGCGCCTACCTGTTGCTCAAGGGGCTTGGCAAGGTCTGGAAGCTGAGTTTCATCGAGGCGCTGATCTACAGTTTCGGCTTTGCCGTCATCGTTTTCGGTGTCGTGCGTCATCGCGCGAGTCGTGAAGTCCACGTGATCGCCAACACCAAGAGTGGTGTGAACAAGCTGTTTACGATGCCGCTGATTTTCGCTGCGGCATTGCTGAGCTTCGCGCATGGTTCGAACGACGTCGCCAACGCGGTCGGGCCGCTGGCTGCCATTGTCGATGTGATCACGTCGGGTGGCGTGATCAACGACAAGGCTGCCATTCCCTTGTGGGTGATGGGGGTGGGCGCTGCCGGCATCGCGCTCGGGCTTGCGCTGTTCGGTCCCAAGGTCATCCGCACTGTGGGGACGGAGATCACCGAGCTTGATCAGATGCGCGCCTACTGCATCGCGATGGCGGCGACCATCACCGTGATCGTCGCCAGCCAGCTCGGCCTGCCCGTCAGCTCGACCCATATTGCGGTGGGAGGCGTGTTCGGCGTCGGTTTCTTGCGTGAGTACCTGAAGAGCAACTACGACCGCATGATGGCCGAGATCAAGGCGCACCACCCGGAAGGCGACCAGGCTGCCATCGACGCTTTCCTCGTGCTGTTCAACAAGGCCTCGGTTGATGAGAAGGGCGACATGCTGCGGGACCTCAAGCTGCGCTCCAAGCGTCGCGAGGACCCAGCCAACTTCTCCAAGGTCGAGCGCAAGGGCTTGCGCAAGGTCTATAAACGGCAACTGGTGAAGCGCTCACAGCTCATCCGGATTGCTGCGGCCTGGGTGATTACGGTGCCGGCCTCGGCGCTGATGGCCGCGCTCATCTTCTACATGATCCGGGGCATGATGATCAGCTGATGCAGTGCTAATCTGTGTCCATGTCCATTGCTGAACTCTCCGCGCTGTCGCTGCTGGGCCTGCTGGCCTGGTTCTGGTTCGACAGCCTAAAGGCGCGCGAAACGGGTATTGCCGCTGCGCGCAATGCGTGCGAGCGCGAAGGGGTGCAACTGCTCGACGAGACCGTCGCCGGCCGCTCACTGCGGCTTGCGCGCGACGAAGACGGACGCATGGCGATACGGCGTGCGTACGACTTCGAGTATTCCGGGTCGGGCTTCGATCGTTACCGGGGGTCTGTCGTGCTGCTCGGGCGCGAGGTGACGATGCTGGACATCACCGAGCACCGCAGCACGGTGCGCCAGCTCTTTCCCTGAACTTCCCTCGTTGTTCGGCGGTGCGTGCTGCCTGCCTGCGCAGGCGGCCGGTGGTCAGCGCATCGTGTGGTCGATGGCGCGCAGGAACTCGTTGCGCAACTGGGGTGACTGCTCGAAGCTGCCGGCAAAGGCCTGGGTGATGACGCGCTCGTCGCCGCGGCGATCTTCTCCGAGCAGCAGACACAATTGCTCGGCCTCGATCACGCAGGCCGCTCCCGCCGCGTGGCCGTGCCTGATGAGGGCGTCGACGATGTCGCGCGTCATCCATTCCTGGTAAGTGAAACGGTGGCCAATGGCGTCCACCAGTCGCGCGATGCGGCCGAATCCATGTAGCCGCCCGCCCGGCACATAGCCGACATGGGCGTAGCCGCGGAACGGCACCAGGTGGTGAGGGCAGACGCCATGAATGGCAATGCCGCGCACGACGACCATGTCCCGCCGTTCGTCTTCGAACCCGTCGCCGAGGGCCTCGGCGGGGTCGAGTTCATAGCCGCCAAGCAGTCGTTTTTGCCACAGTTCGCGCACGCGCTGCGCGGTGCGCCCGGTGTGGCTCGAGTCGGGCGTGATGCCACTGGCGCGCAACAGATCCGTAATCGCCTGCTCGAATGCAGGCGCATCAAAGCTTCCCGTGCGCGGGATGCCGATGCTGCGTGGATGCGGCGCCGGCACGTGCTCGTGCCCTGCGTCGTGTTCTAGGTCCTGATTCATGACTGTTTTCCGTTGCCCGAACGGGAATGATACCCCTCGTGCCCGGAAGGGGCGCTGCTTCAGGCGATGAACACCGGGTCTGAAAACACCAGCGTGCCGTCCTTGCGCATCATCAGGTTGTTTGCGTTGAGGATGTCGGGCAGCACGTGATACTCCTCGACAAAGTCGGACAGTGCCTTGAGCGCCTGTTGCAGGCTCTCGCTCACATCCAGCGGGCTAACCGTCATGTGGTAGAGCGCGATGCGGCCCATGTCCATTCCGAGTCGGCTCCACTGCTGACAGGCCGACCAGTAGCACTCGATCATGCGCGTCGCAAGATCGGCGGCCGGAGAATCGGCGTTGAGCGGGTAGAGGCGCTCCATCTCAAGCAGGTGAAAGGGATAGCCTGACCGCGAGCGACCGATGATGCCGTGGTCGGCATACACGATCGGAAAGTGTTCGCCCTGGGGACGGTCTTCGGCGGTGTAGAGAAAATAGTCGGCGGGAGAGCTGACGATCTTGTAGACCCGCTCGTCGTCGCCCTTGTCGATCACGATCGAATATTCGCCCCGACCGATCTCCTGTTTGCCGTCGACCAAGGGATGCGCGGGCACCGGGTCCGGGAGGACCAGGCACTCGCGCCCCAGTTCCGCACGCGCTCTCTCGAGATCGATCAAGGACAGCCCCTTCGATCAGCCCATGATGTTGTAGCCGGCATCCACGAAGTGTACGCCGCCGCTGATCAGTCGGCCAGCGTCGGAAACCAGGAAGGCGGTGAGGGCGCCGATGTCTTCCGGCGTCACCAGGCTGTGCATCGGGGCGCGTTCAACCGCTGCGGCCATCAGTCCGTCGAAACCCGCGATGCCCGATGCCGCACGCGTCATCAGCGGGCCGGGGGAGACCGCATTGACGCGGATGTTCTTCTCGCCCAGTTCTGCGGCCATGTAGCGGGTGGCTGCTTCGAGGGCCGCCTTGCACAAACCCATCACGCCATAGTTGGGGATGACCTTCTCGGAGCCGAGGTAGGTCATGGTCACGAGCGAACCGCCACCTGCCTTGACCAGCAGCGGCTCGACCATCTTGGCGAGGCGCACGAAGGAGTGGGTGGACACGTCCATGGCGAGCGCAAAGCCGTCGGCCGAGGTGTCGACCACACGGCCGTGAAGGTCGTCGCGCTTGGCAAAGGCCATGCTGTGGAGCACGAAATCGAGTTTGCCGTAATTGGCATCGATCTGTGCATAGACGTTGTCCATGGTTTCGGGCTTGGTGACGTCCAGCAGGTAGGCGTCCTTGACGCCGAGACGATGAAGCACCGGCTCGATGAAAGCGCGCGTCTTTTCGTTCTGGTAAGTAATGATCAGCGTCGCACCAGCCTGGGCGCAGGCCTCGGCAACACCGGTCGAGATCGACTTCTCGTTGGCGATGCCTGTGATCAGGCCGACCTTGCCTTGCAGATTGATGATTGGGGTCATGATGGGCTCCATGTGTCTACGCGTGAAAGATTGGCTTGCACCGACCTATTCGACCAGACGAAGATTACGGCCGTGGTCGGGCACAGAAAAAGAAACTTTTGTGTGCGGTGCACAAAAACTGGATTCCAGTATATTCTGCATTGCAGCATCAATGAACCCACTGTCGAAAAAACCTTTTTTCAGACAGTGCTAAAGAGCACAACGAATGAATCGAACGACCTACATTTTCATGGATTTCGACGGGGTGACCCACCCTTGGGGCGAGGTGGAGGATTTCCGCTGCCTGCCGCTGATCGAAGCCGTGATTCGAGAGTTCGAGGAAGCGCGCATCGTGATTTCGTCGGACTGGCGCATGCTGTTTTCGCTGCAGAAGCTGGTCGCCCGCTTCTCCGAAGACATCCGTCCGCGGGTCGCGGGCGTAACGCCGCACATGCTGCCCAAACTGGGCTCGGAGCTTCACGGCCTGCGTGAGCGCGAATCCATGCTCTGGCTCGCACAGCACGAGCCCGACGTCGCCTCGGCGGCCTGGTGTGCGATCGACGATGCACCGGGCAACTGGCTCAGCCGCTCGCGGCTCATCCTGACCGATTTCAAGCGCGGCTTTACCGAAGAGGATGCGGGTGCCCTGAGCCGGATGCTGACATCGCTGCGCGACGGCGTTCCGACCCTGGAAAAGCCGCGCTCCAGCTTCCGCTGGGCATCCTGAGCGCGCGCCGGGCTGCAGAACTGCGGCCGGCGCGTTTCAACCCCCGCATCGTGGCAGTGCTGCGAAACTGACCGCCTCGCTGCACTGCCCAGCCTGACTCTGTCTGCAATGCAAGGCCTTCGTTGCCCGATTGCGTCCTGATCGGCACAATATGCGCCCGCTTTACGGAACCGAGTCATGTCATCAGCGCCCTCCACCGATACCGTTCTGCCCGCAGACCCGCTGCAAAAGCTGGCCGCGCCCGAGGTGCAGCGTCAGGCCGCACGCACGGCGCAGGACGCCTTTGCGCGCGTCTTCCGGCTCAGCATCGAAGCCTCTGATCAGGAGCGTGCCGAGGGCGTGACCGCTTTGTGCGAGGCCATGCGCAACTGGGCTCGCGCGGGGGAGGGCGAAGATGCACGGGCCCTGCGCCTGGCCATGCTGGTGGCCGGTGCGGACCAATGGGGTCTGGCCTGGAGTCAGGCCTTCGGTCTCACCGCAATTCCGGCGCTCTCCGAGCTTCTCGGCGCGCTGCGCACCGGGCTCGATGCGCAGGCTGAGTCCCGCTTTCTTCAGCAGTTCGAGGCGCTGACGGCGGCCGAGGCCAATGCGATCGATTTCAAGGTCGAGCTGCGCCGCGGGATTCACCTCGCGCTGTGGCATTCGTCGATTGCCAGCGAGAATCGCGACGAAGCGCTGCGCCTGGCGGGCCAGCTCGGCAGCCTGCTGCTGGCGCTGGTCGGGAACATGCCGGGTGCAGGCTGGCGCCTGGTGGCCGATGCGCTGGCACATATCCAGATTCGCTGCCTGTCCGAAGGGCTGGCGGCAGAGGGCGTGGCCCAGGAGGCCACGCAGGCGCTCTTCGCCTCGCTCGCGCGCGAGTTGCCGGCGCCGCAGCGCGATGTGGTCATGGCTCATGCGGCTCAGGCCGTGGTGGCCTGGCAACGTGCAAACCGTCCGTCGGATACGGTTCATTAAGTTTTTACTGAGGCGGTTCGGATGGCACTGAAGGCAACGATTTACAAGGCTGAGCTGCAGATTGCAGACATGGATCGCAGCTACTACGGCGACCATGCGCTGACGCTCGCCCGGCACCCGTCGGAAACCGACGATCGCATGATGGTGCGCCTGCTCGCCTTCGCACTCTATGCCGACCCGGCGCTGAGCTTTGGCAACGCACTCTGCGTCGATGACGAGCCCGATCTGTGGGAGCGTGACCTGACCGGCGAGATCAAGCGCTGGATCTTCGTCGGGCAGCCTGACGAGAAGTGGATTCGCAAAGCCTGCGGCCGCTCGGACAAGGTGGTGGTCATCAACTACGGTCGGGCCGCCCCTGTCTGGTGGGAGGGCATCAAGGCCAAGCTCACGCGCCAGCAGAGCCTCAGTGTGCTCCGCATCGCACCCGAGGTGGCCCCAGCCCTGGCGCGCCTCACGGATCGCAGCATGCGCCTGCAATGCACCCTGCAGGACGGTCATGTCTGGGTAACTAACGGTGAGGAAACGGTCGAGGTCGCGCCCGAGTTGCTGATGGGGCCGGCCAGATACTAATCGACCCTATCCGCCGGGCTGGCGCTGCGCGTCCTTGCTGAGAAAAGCGCAGATGGCCTCGGCGCTGCGCGCCGGATCTTCCTGCATGAAGCAGTGGCCGCCAGGCATCACCTGCTCGCTGACTACCGGATTGCTGTCGCGCCAGCGGGTGATGCCCTTGGCTGCAAACGGGTAGGTTTTGTCCCCGCGCAGCACATGCGTCGAGGTGGTGATTCGCGCCAGCGACGACCACAGTCGGCGCGGGTAGGAGCTGAAGATCTCCGCTTCGCGGGCCGGTCTGCATTTGAGTTCGACCCCGCCTTCCGGCGTGTTGCGCAACGCATGATTGACGTAAGACCACAAGGCTTCTTCTTTCCAGCCCTTGAACATGCCGCGCTCGTGCAGCGAGGTGAATGCCGACTGGCGATCGGGCCAGTGGTGGCGGCGCTGGCGGGTGCGGCGGGCGAGGGTGTTGCGTGAGTACAGCCCGACGACGTCGGACAGGGCCATCAGTCCGATCATGGCGGGTGGAAAGAGGACCGGGTCGAGCAGGACGGCACGTGAAAACTGATCAGGCGCTTTGGCCAGCATCAGGCTGGTAATGACGCCACCGAAGCTGTGCCCGACCGCGAACACCGGCACATCGCCGAAGAGGGTGCCGCGTGCGCGCCATGCTTCCAGACACAGCGCGGCCGTGCGGTTCCAGCCATGAAAGCGGCCGCCGTGGTCGCTGTCTCCGTGGCCCTGGATGTCCGACAGGAAGAGATCGAAGTGGGGCGTGAGGCGCGCCAGCATCGGCTCGTAGGTCCGACCGCAGTATCCGTTTCCGTGTACGAAATGAAGCACCGGTTTGCCCGAGGGCAGGGAGTGCTCTCCGCGCAGCGTGAAACCGGCAGAGCAGGAGTGATACCAGGCCTGAAGTTGCATGTTGAACGAATGGAAGGGCTAGACGCGTGGCACGAGTTTAGCGCTCGTTGTCGCAGTTGTGCTCCGCAATGTCGGCGTAACCGGACGCTTGTCCGGGGCTCAGGCTGGCCAGAGCGGCGGCTCGTCCATCAGCGCAATCTGTTCACGCAGTTCGAGCACGCGGTCCTGCCAGTAATGCTGTGTGTTGAACCACGGAAACGCGGCGGTGAAGGCGGGGTCGTTCCAGCGTCGTGCGAGCCACGCCGAATAGTGGATGAGGCGCAGCGTGCGCAAGGCTTCGATCAGGTGGAGCTCGCGCGGTGAAAAGTCCATGAAGTCCTCGTAGCCGGCGAGGATGTCGGCGAGCTGCCCGACCTGCTCGTGGCGCTCACCCGAGAGCAGCATCCACAAGTCCTGAATCGCCGGCCCCATGCGCGCATCGTCGAAGTCGACGAACTGCGGCCCGCCGCCTGCGCCCTGCTGCCACAGTACGTTGCCCATATGGCAGTCGCCATGCAGGCGCAGTGAGGCGAACTTGCCTGCACGGTCAAAGGCGCGGCGCACGCCGTCGAGCGCCTGATCCGCCGTGCTCTTCCACGCCGGAAGGATGTCGGCGGGAATGAAATCGTGTGCGAGGAGCCAGGCACGGGGTTCTTCGCCGAAGCTGGCGATATCGAGTGCCGGACGGGACTTGAACGGGTGCAGCGCACCGACGGCATGGATGCGGCCGATGAACCGGCCCAGCCACTCCAGCGTGGCCGGATCGGACAGTTCCGGTGCGCGTCCGCTCAGGCGCGGGAACAGCGTGAAGCGCATGCCGTCATGGAGGTGCAGGCTGCGGCCACCGATGATGACCGGCTCCGCCACCGGGATCTCGCGTTCGGCCAGTTCCGCGGTGTAGCTGTGCTCCTCGAGGATGGCTGCGTCAGTCCAGCGCGCGGGACGATAGAACTTGACCACCAGCATCGGGCCGTCTTCGATGCCGACCTGATAGACGCGGTTTTCGTAGCTGTTGAGTGCCAGCAGGCGGCCGTCAGGCCGCAGGCCGACACTCTCCAGTGCATCGAGGACGAAGTCCGGTGTCAGGCCCGCAAACGGCGCCCCGCTGCTTGCGGTGGCGGGCACTCAGTCTTCCCTGCGCTTTTTCGGCTTGCCGGCCGAGAAGGGCGCAGAGCCCGAGCGATCGGGGCCCGAGCGCGAAGGGCCGCGATCGTCGCGACGCGGGGCACCGCTCCACGGCTTCGGCGCACCGGGCTTGCCATAGCTGCCGGCGGGCTTTTCATAGCCACCGGCAGGCTTGTTGCCCCAGGCCGGCTTGCCCTCACCGCCTGCGGGGCGGGGCGGGCGGCGATCGCCGAAGCTGTCGTCCCGGCGCGGCGTGTGCTCACGGCGCGGGCTGTCCTCGCGGCGCGGTGCGTGGTCGCCACGCGGTGCATGGTCGCCGCGCGGCGCGCGCGGACGCTCGGGGGTGGCCAGCGCCTCTTCGTCGGTCAGCGGGCGGATGTTGAGGGCGCACTGCTTGACCCGGGTGCGCTTGAGCACGCCCAGCAGGTCGTCGGGCAGGTTGGCCGGCAACTCGACCGTGGAGAAATCGTTGAAGAGGTGGATCTGGCCGATGAAGCGACCGTCGATTCCGCCTTCGTTGGCGATTGCGCCGACGATCTCCTTGGGGCTCGCGCCCTGGTTGCGACCGACTTCGATGCGGTAGCGCGCCAGCGCGCCATCGGCAAACGAGCGGCGGCGGGCGAGGATCTCGTCCCGGTTCGGGCGCTCGGTGCGCTCACGCGGTGCGCCGGTGGTGAAGTGCTCTTCGCGCGGAGGACGACCGCCGGCGCTGGTCGCGGTGGTCGCCACGTCCCAGCCACGGCCGGACTCTTCGACCTGCAGCGGGCGTTCGCGCTGGGCAAGGTAAGCCAGTGCGGCGGCGATCTCGTGTGCCTGAAGTTCGTTTTCTTCGGTGAGGCTATTGACCACGTCCATGAAGAAACCGAGGTCCTGGCCGCTCAGGGTGTCCAGAACCAGTTGCTTGAACTGGTTCACCCGCAGCGTGGAGACTTCCTCGCGGCTGGGGAGGGCGATGGGTTCGATCGGCTGGCGGGTGGCGCGCTCGATGGTCTTGAGCATGCGCGTTTCGCGCGGCGCGACGAACAGGATCGCCGAGCCTTCGCGGCCCGCACGGCCGGTACGCCCGATCCGGTGCACATAGGCTTCGGTGTCGTAGGGGATGTCGTAGTTGATGACGTGGCTCACGCGCGGCACATCGATGCCGCGGGCGGCGACGTCGGTTGCCACGACGATGTCGAGCGCGCCGTTCTTGAGTTGCTCGATGACGCGTTCGCGCAGGCCCTGCGTCATGTCGCCGTTCAGCGCTGCAGCAGCATAGCCGCGGGCGGCGAGCTTGTCGGCCAGCTCTTCGGTCGCAATCTTGGTGCGCACGAAGGTGATGGCTGCGTCGAAGGTTTCCTCGGCATCGAGGATGCGGGTCAGCGCGTCGAGCTTGTCCACGCCGCGCACCAGCCAGTAGCGCTGGCGGATCTTGGCAACGGTGGAGGTCGATGAACGGATCTTGATTTCTTCGGGTTCGCGCAGGTGGCGACGTGCCACGTCACGAATCACGTTGGGCATGGTGGCCGAGAACAGCGCCGTCTGCCGGGTTGCCGGGGTGTGATCGAGAATCCATTCGACGTCGTCGATGAAGCCCATGCGCAGCATTTCGTCGGCTTCGTCGAGGATCAGCATCTTGAGCGCGTCGAGCTTCAGGCTGCCGCGTTCGAGGTGGTCCATGACCCGGCCCGGCGTGCCGACGATGACCTGTGCGCCGCGCGACAGCTGGCGCAGCTGCACCACCATGCTCTGCCCACCATAAACGGGCAGGACGTGGAAATTCTTCAGGTGATGAGCGTATTTGCCAAAGGCTTCGGCCACCTGGATGGCAAGCTCGCGTGTCGGGGTGAGCACCAGCACCTGCGGGCGGGTGTCGGCGATGTCGAGCATCGCCAGCGCGGGCAGTGCGAATGCGGCCGTTTTTCCGGTGCCGGTCTGGGCTTCGCCCAGCAGGTCACGTCCTGCGAGCAGGTGCGGGATACACGCTGCCTGGATCGGGGATGGCGTTTCATAGCCGACTGCGGCGAGTGCCGAAAGCAGATTGTCGGGCAGGCCCAGCTGGGCAAAGGATTCGATGGGTTCGGTCATGGCAGAGGATGATGCGTAGTGAGGCCGGGGCCAGGGGGCGCGGTGATCTGCAGCCGGGACAATGTCCCAGTATGGCTGTCCGGCACCACAAAAACAAAAACGCGGCCCTGAGGCCGCGTTCTGATTGATCAGCGAGGGCTGATCAGAGCGGGCGGATGTTGGCCGCCTGCAGGCCCTTGGGGCCGTTCTTGACTTCGAATTCTACGCGCTGGTTCTCGGCCAGGCTCTTGAAGCCCTTGCCTTGAATTTCGCTGAAGTGTGCGAACAGGTCGTCACCGCCCTGTTCCGGGGTGATGAAGCCGAAGCCCTTGGCGTCGTTGAACCACTTGACGGTACCGGTTTGAGTGCTCATTTTGCGTTCCTTTAAAACATAAGAAGGGGCTCGCGCCCAGAGTGCAGGAACGATCAAGAAACAAGTATCGAGGGAATCAAACCGTAAAGTTCGCGGAACGAACACGCGGAAACGACACCACAAAGACAACTGCTTGAATCGACTGCGACGCCACAATACACGGTTTTATTGGGGTGTGGGATTTTTTTTTGATTCGTCATGCAACCGGACAGATATGACGATGACGAGGCGGAACATAAGCTGGAGTGTGCTGCGGATTCAGATCTGGCCGGAAGATGGGATAATGCAGACCCTTTTTTGTTAGTCCGGACTTCCGATGCCCATCCAGTGGTTCCCCGGTCACATGAACTCCGCGCGCCGGAAAGCTGCAGAGACGCTGGCTGCGATTGATGTCGTCATCGAAGTGACCGATGCCCGCCTGCCCGAAGCCAGCAGCAATCCGATGATCGGAGAGTTGCGCCGCTTCCGCAATCGCCCCTGTCTCAAGCTGCTTAACAAGGCGGATCTCGCAGATCCGGTGGCGACGCAGGCGTGGATGGATTTCTACAACCGTCAGCCCGGGGTGAAGGCCGTGTCGATTTCGGCCAAGAAGCCGGCTGACGTGGCACGCATCACCGGCTTGTGTCGCCAGCTCGCGCCGCACCGCAGCGACAACATCAAGCCGCTGCGGATGATCCTGATGGGCATCCCCAACGTGGGCAAGTCCACGTTGATGAATGCCCTGATCAAGCGCAAGGTGGCCAAGGTTGGCGACGAACCGGCGGTGACCAAGAGCCAGCAGACGCTCGATCTCGGTCCCGGCCTGACGCTCACCGATACGCCCGGACTGATGTGGCCCAAGATCGACTACGATTCCGACGGCTTCATGCTCGCGGCGAGCCATGCGATCGGCCGCAATGCGGTGATCGACGAGGAGGTCGCGGCCTTTCTGGGTGACGTGCTGCTTGAACGCTACCCTGCGCTGCTCGCCGCCCGCTATCGCATTGACCCGTCGAACTTCGACGGACCGGGGCTGGTCGAGGAGGTCGGACGTCGTCGCGGCTGCCTGCAGAAGGGGGGCGGTCTCGACCTGGAGAAAGCCGCTCAGATCCTGTTGCTCGACTATCGCAGCGGCGCGCTGGGCAGGATCAGTCTGGAAACCCCCGACAGCCGCAGCCAGATGCTTGCGGCTGCGCTTGCGAACGGGCCCGCGCCGGTCAATCCAGACCTTGCAGTGGATGAGGACGAAGAAGAATAAGAGTGGCCGGGCTGGGGGCTTCGCTGCCCTCAGCTGTCAGTCGCTGAACCGTCTGGCGTATTGACGGGCAGGATTTCGATCCATTGCAGCCACTGGCCACAGGCGTTGCGCGGCCCGCGCAGGGAGCCGTGCCATGGGCCTTCGGTGCATTTGCCGCGGTTGTTTGCCGGGTCGAGCTCGACCGTGCTGCCGTCTGCGGCCAGCTGACGCGTGCCGTCCCAGCGCTGGCAGGTCGGGCAGCGGCGCAGCTCGGCGATTTCGACCGCCACGCTCAGATCCCGAAATAACGCCCGGGGCGGTGATTCACAGCAATGACGAAGTTCACCGCCACCGCGCCGAGCACCGAAAGCCCGACCAGCCGGGCGTCGACCGCCAGCAGCGCGAGCGCCATGATCACGCAGTCCGCCGCCATCTGCACCCAGCCCGCGCGCCAGCCTTTGCGCTGTTGCAGGTAGATCGCCAGCACGCCGACCCCGCCCAGGCTGGAGCGGTGGCGGATCAGCATGAGCAGGCCGGTACCCGCTAGCAGTCCGCCCATGATCGCGGCAAAGACCGGGTCGACGTGGGCGATGCTGAGCATGCTGGGCAGATACTCGGTGCACACCGAGAGCAGCAGCACGGTACAGAAGGTCTTCAGCGTGAACTCGCGTCCGAGTGCGCGCAGCGCAAAGATGTAGAAGGGCAGGTTGATCGCGAAGAAGGCTGCGCCGAAGGGCAGGTCGAAGGCGTAGTGGATCAGGAAGGCCAGACCGGCCGTGCCGCCGGTGAGCATGCCCGCGTCGCGAAAGAACGAGATCGACAGGGCCAGAAACAGCGTGCCCACGAGCAGGGCTTGCACGTCGTCTAGCGGGCTGTGGCGGGCGCTCAGTTCGGCAGGGGCTTCCGGAGCGGACTGAGAGGGCGCGTTCGACATGAAGATCCGATGGTTGAGTCTTGCCCCGATGATAGCGCGCTGTTTGCTGCAGCGCAGTCCGTAGCATCCACGGCACGCCTTTCACCGCTCGCCATGTCGTCATTGTTGGTGCGATACCGGTGTTTGTCGAGAAACGCACAGTCTGCATGTCTGATCCACGTTTATTAAGTCCATTGAAAACAGACGGATAGGGTGCCGGAGCGGAGCTGGCGATGCTGGCACTCAATCTGCTGGAGGGAGCACCACCCCGATCAAGAGGAGTCTTCCCCATGCAAGAGAGCGCAATGCCCATCACCCGTGACGCCGCGCTGCGCGTCGCCCTCGCAGCCCGGTCGATGCCGGGCATCACCCTGCCGAAACTGATCGATGTGCTGCAGAACCGGATTGGCAGCGAGCAGATCGACACCGACGATCTGCGTACGGTGACCGTGACGGATCTGAAGACGGCCTTTGCCAGCGTGGATGGCGAGGAGGATGGCGAAGACATCGGAATCGGCCTGGAGGCGATGAAGCTCGCCGTGCGCATCCTGTGGGGCGACACCCAGGGCGAGCCCTTGCCGCCGGTGCAGGCGTTCGCTGAGGGCGACATGAAGGGGTCGGTGCGGGTGGCGCTCGCCTCCGACAGTGGCGAGGCGCTCAACGGGCATTTCGGGTCCTGTATCCGCTATCTGGTCTATCAGGTGTCGGCGACCGAAATCCGCCTGGTGGACATCCGCGACGCGCTCGAGGCCGATTTTGCCGACGACAAGAATGGCTTTCGCGTGCAGCTCATCTCCGATTGCCATGTGCTCTACGTCGTCTCCATCGGTGGTCCGGCGGCGGCGAAGGTGATCAAGGGCAATATCTACCCGATCAAGCGTATCGAGGGCGGACCGGCGATGGAGGTGATGGCCGAGTTTCAGGACATGATGAAGGGCTCGCCGCCGCCCTGGCTGGCCAAGATCCTGGGTGTCAGCGCCGAGCGGCGGCTGCGAAACTATGCTGCGGCGTCGGTCGAGGAGTGAGGTCGTGGCCGACAAGGACTACCCGCGCATTGTCTCCGAGCTGATCGCCAATGCCATTGCCACCAGCCGGATTGCCGGCGAGAACGGCCGCATCACGCGCCTGGTGGCGGGCAGTATCGGACGTTTTGCAAGCGAGCTGAAGGTGGGGAACGAGGCCGGCAAGGCCGATGCACTGCTCGCCCATGCACGTGACCTGCTGGCAGAAAACGACGGCGCAGAGGTCGTGCCCGCACTCACTGCTGCGGTCGAGGCGCTGGCAGCGGCGCACTGAGTCGGGCTGCATTCGCGCTCGTTTGCCGGTGGCGCGGGTTAGAATCCGCGCCCCGAAGCCAATTTGCGGCCACCCTGCCGCCGCCGTCATGGAAGAGCGCATCGAACGCCTCGAATCGAAGCTGATGTTTGCCGAGGATCTGCTCGACGAACTCAATCGCACCGTCTACCGCCAGCAACAGCAGATCGACCTGATGCAGCAGCATCTGCGGCAACTTGCGCAGCAGATGCAGGCCGTTCAGCCTCCCGGACGTCTGAGTCCGGAAGACGAAGTGCCGCCGCACTACTGAACGGTAACGCCCGCACCGGGGCGCGTGGGATGGAAGCTGATCTTCTGCGGTGCGATCTGTGCCTGCAGCCTGGCGACGTGCGGCTTCAGTTCGCCCATCACGTGCATCTCGCAGCGCTTGCAGTCGAAGCGCAGCGTGAGGGTCTCCTTGCCGTTGACCAGGGTCATCGGGTCGGGGCGGATGCCTTTCACTTCCTTGGGGCACAGGTTGAAGCTGTAGCGCAGGCAGTGCTTGGTGATCATCACTGACACCTCGCCGTGCTCTTCATTGGCCTCGTAGGCCGCGTCGATCAGCTTGACGCCGTGTTTCACATAGAAATCACGCGCCTTTTCGTTGAGGACGTTGGCGAGATAGCTCAGCGAGTCGTCCGGGAATGGAACGGGCGGTTCGACCGGCGCCGCACGCGGCGGACGGGCGTGGGCCTGCAGGCGCGCAGCTTCCAGCCGTTCGACGGCGTCACGACGCAGCGCATTGAGCGCCGAGGCCGGCAGGAAGGGCGCGTCGGCGACATCGAGCGTGATTTCCTGTGCCGTGAAGATCGTGTTGCCAAGCTTGGCAATGTGGTCGCGGATCGTGCCCAGTGCGCGTTCGGCCTGTTGAGCGGCTTCGTGGGCGGCCTGAATGGCGGCCGTTGCGGTCACGCCGTCCGCGTCGCTCAGAGTCAGCGCGTAGCCATCGGAGGTCTTGAAAAAGCGTGCGTCCACCGTGATGCGGCGATCCGCGGATTTCTTTTCCAGCGCACGCTCGAAAGCCTGATCGTGGTTGCGGAACACCGAGATGCCAGGCACCAGGTCGGCCGGCAGCGCGTCGGCAGTAAAGATGCGATCCACGCCTTCGCCTGCCGCGTCGTGCTCGGCACGGTTGATGCGCAGACCGGTGAGGTCGCCCTTGGCGTCGTACCAGGTGAGGCCGTCGCCGTTGTGGATCGGCGCCACGCGCTCGATCTCGAAGAACTTGCCGGCCTTGGTGTCGATGCGGGTCACGCGACCGATCGCCTCTCCGACGAACTTGGGCGACTCGAAGGCTTCGATGCCGTGCTGACGCTTGTTGGTGAAGTAATCGGTATAGCCGCGGTTGAAGGTCTTCTCCGCCTGCGGTATGAACAGGAAGGTGCTGCGCCCGCTCGAGGCGCGCTGCCATGCGGGGCCGTCGGCATCGGGGTGTTCGATGATCTCGTCGAGCAGCTGACGGTAGTGCGCGGTGATGTTCTTGACGTAGGAGAGGTCCTTGTAGCGACCCTCGATCTTGAACGAGCTCACGCCGGCCGCAGCCAGGGTGCGCAGGTTGGCGCTCTGGTTGTTGTCCTTCATCGACAGCATGTGCTGGTCGCGGGCGATGATGTTGCCGTCCTTGTCGGCCAGGTCGTAGGGCAGGCGACAGGCCTGCGAACACTCGCCGCGGTTGGCGCTGCGTCCGGTGTGGGCATGGCTGATGTAGCACTGGCCGCTGAAGGCCACGCACAGTGCGCCATGGACGAAATACTCGAGCTGGCACTCGGTGGCGGCGGCGATCTTCTTCACCTCATCCAGCGTAAGCTCACGTGCGAGCACGATCTGCGAAAAACCGACGTCCTGCAGGAAGCGGGCCTTGGCCGCGTCGCGGATGTCGGTCTGGGTGCTGGCATGGAGCTGGATCGGGGGCAGGTCGAGTTCGAGCAGGCCCATGTCCTGCACGATCAGCGCGTCGGCACCGGCGTCGTAGAGTTGCCAGATGAGCTTGCGCGCATCCTCGAGCTCATCGTCACGCAGGATGGTGTTGAGCGCCACGAACACCTGCGCATGAAAACGATGGGCATGGGCGGCCAGGCGGGCAATGTCGGCGACCGTGTTTTCCGCTGAGGCACGTGCGCCGAACGACGGGCCGCCGATATAGACGGCGTCTGCCCCGTGGGTGATGGCTTCGATGCCGAAGTCGGCATTCTTGGCCGGGGACAGGAGTTCGAGTTGGTGACGGGCGTTCATCAGCGGCGCGACTTCAAGGTCTTGATCGGAAAGGCCGTAATGATACCGGTTCGCGAATCTTCAGGCTTGGTTTCGTGCACCGGCAGTGCTCGACGCCAGTGCCGGGGGCGTGCCAAAGCGGGCCGCAAGCAGGCGGGCCGGGATGGCGGCGAGCAGCACGCCGATGGCGTCGGCAACCCAGTCCCACAGGTCACCGAAGCGGTAGTCGGTGAAGGACTGCGCCACCTCCATCGCCGCACCGTAGGCGAGCAGACCGAGCACCAGCTGCGGCATGCGATCCGGCCAGGCAAGGCTGCCCAGCACCATCAGCACGGCGAACAGCACGGCGTGTTCGATCTTGTCCTGCCAGCTGACGATCTGGACGACATCGGGTGCCGGTTGCAGGGCGAGCCAGAACACGGCGACAAGGGCGAAGATGAAGAGGCTGCGGCTGAGGGCGGGCGGGATACGGAGCATGAGCGGGACGGGTGCCTGAGGTCGGAACAGGCGCCGATCTTATCAGGCTGGTGTGACGGCGCGCTGTGGCGTGGGGGCGTTTGCCCGCCACATCCTGACGACATGGAGGAGGTTGAGCATGAGCCAGCCGAACTCCACAATCAGCGCGAGTCCCGCAAGCGCTCCCAGCGCTGGCGCCAGTGCAGCAGCAAGCAGCGCTGCAAGCGCAAGCACGTGCATCCTGAGCTGTGCTTTGGCGCGCGCATCCGGGAGCATCTTCTTGACGTTGGGTGCCTTGACCTTGGCCTGGGTGAGATGCAGCCACGCCAGAAAGGGCACGATCTTGTACAGCATGGCGCTGGTGGCGCCGCCCAGGCCACCGTGCAGGACCAGGATGCCGGCCAGCACGGGCCAGTGCTCAGCATCGGAGAAATGCGGAAAGGCGAGCAGGCCGGCGCCGGCAATCAGGGTCACCATTGCCAGGCGGAAGGCGCGAAAGGATGCGTCGGGTGTGCTGCGTCGCGTGCGCGCCTGCTGGCGCAGCGTGATGCCGGCAAAGCAGATCACGGCGGCGATCAGGGCAAGCGCGAGCACGATCGCGGTCTGGTCGAAGCCGGTGATACTGAGCACGGACCATGCGCACAGCAGGCCGAGGATGGCGGGGGCCCAGTAACGGGTAAGCGCGACCGGATAGGCGGGCGTGATCTGGAACATCGGGACCACCACCCAGCTCACCGCCGCGAGGAGAATGCCGGCCCAGCCAAGCAGCGCCCAGCCCGCGTGCAGATTGACCTGAGTCGTGAAGGGCAGGGGAAGCGCAGCGCCGCCGCTGAGCCCGAGTGCGATCGAGAGGCCCAGCACGACGGCGAGTGCAAGGCCGGTGAGCGAAAGGCGCAGATCACGCGGCGTGTGGCTTGCCATGGACGACTTTGGCGCACGAATGATGGCAACGGTGGCGCAGCCGAGAAAGCCGAAAATGCTCAGCCCGAGGAGTGCCGCGGCGCCGATCAGCACGACCGGCAGGCCGAAGCCGAGTCCGGCCGCAAGTCCGGCCGCACCCAGACTGAGCCCGACGTGGGTCAGTCGGGCGGTGAGCAGCGGTGCGGGCAACGCCGCCCCGGCGACCACGGGCATGATCTGGATCAGCGCGCCAAGCATGATCTGCAGCAGGAAGCCGACTGCAAACAGGTGAACCACGGCCAGGGTGCCCGGCGTCCAGCGCGATGCAAGCAGGCCGCTGTCGCCGATCAGCACCAGCCCGGCGACGATGCCGAACAGCGGTGCGGTGAGAAAGAAGCGTAGCGGTGCCAAAAACGGCGGCGTTGCCTCATAGCCCAGGCCGGGGTTGGCGCCGCTCATGGGCGCTCGATCAGGACCTCGACCACTGCGTCGTCACGAACCGTCGGGGTATAGCGGTAGCCGTCGCGATCGAGGATACGGAACAGTGGATGGGGCATGCGGTCGAGCAGCAGCGTGACTGCCTGACCGGGGGCGAGGTCGGCCACGGCCTCCATCGCCATCTCGAAGGGCACGGGGGGTTCCATGCCGCGGGCGTCGACGATCGTCGGTGTGTTCATGCCATGGCTCCGGGGGCTGTGCGGGCATGCAGGGCCGTATCGAGCGTGCCTGCCAGTTCGCCACTGCGGTCGGCAAGGCGGGCATCGCACATCGGGTACAGCATGTTTTCTTCCTTCATGTTGTGCTGCTGAATCATGATCATCAGGGTTTCGGCTTCGCCCGCAAAATCGTCGCCGTCGCGGGCGTCAATTGCGGCCTGCATGCTGTCAAGAAAGGTTCGCATCTCGGCATGTTCGGCCCGCATCACCGCGGTGGGGCCGCCGTGCATGCCGGTCGCGGCTTCGAATGCGGGGAAGAGGTGTTCTTCCTCCGCCAGGAAATGTGCGTTCAGCGCCGCGGCGAATGCCGACATGGCAGTTGCGGCGGCAGGCCAGTCGCCCTTGGCGACGAGGGTCTCGAGCCGGGCAAAAACGTGGTCGCAGGCACGGTGGTCGTCGGTCATCAGGCTGGAAAGGGACATTGGCAGAACTCCTCTGGAATGTCTCGATTCTCCGCATCGATCCCTTTACAGCCTTGACGCGGGTCAATATCGTGAACATGCCGCTGGATTCCGCGGGCGCCCCTTGATGGTGCAAAACGTGCAGAATGCCGCCTTTGCCGAACGGATTCCCCGAAATGAGTCCTGCCCAAGCCCCAGGCGCCTGGGGGCGGATTTTCCTGCCCTTTGCGCTGGGCTATTACCTGTCCTATCTGCTGCGTACGGTCAATGCAGTGATTTCGCCCACGCTGACGGGCGAGCTCGGCCTTTCCGCCGCCGATCTCGGGCTGCTGACCAGCACCTATTTTCTGGCCTTCGGTCTGGCACAGATTCCGGTGGGTATTGCGCTCGACCGCTTCGGTCCGCGCCGGGTCGAAGGCTGTCTGATGCTGCTGACCGCGCTGGGCAGTGCCGCCTTTGCGATGGGCGATTCGCTTACCGGTCTCGGTGGTGCGCGCGCGCTGGTCGGGGTTGGTGTGTCGGCCTGCCTGATGGGGGCGCTGAAAGGCTTCGCAATGTGGTATCCGGCCGAACGACAGAGCTCGATGACCGGTTTCATCATGGCCGCGGGTGCGCTGGGCGCGCTCACTGCAAGCGCACCGGTCGAGGCCTTGCTGCCGTTCATGGGGTGGCGCGGTGTGTTCTGGACCATTGCCGCGCTTGCGCTGATGATCTCGCTGTGGATTTTCCTGTCCTTGCCCGACGAGGCCAGCCACGGGGACAACGAGCGTCTGCTCGATGCCTTGCGCGCGGCGGTGCGGATCTTTCCTGCCCCTGCATTCCTGAAATTCGCAGCGTCGTCGATGTTCTTTACCGGCGGCTTCATGGCCATGCAGAGCCTTTGGGCCGTGCCCTGGCTGATGAGCGTAAACGGGCTGTCGCTGGCCCAGGCCGCAGGCTATCTGGTAGCGCTCAATGTCGGCATGCTGGCGGGGCAATTGTCCATTGGCCTTCTCGGTGTGCGCCTTGCAACGCGCGGCGTGCGCCCGCTCAACCTGATTCAGTTCGGCTATGCGGGCATGCTGAGCGTGCAGCTCTGCATCCTGTTCGATCTGGGTCCGCTGGTGGTGCTGTGGTTTCTGCTCGGTGCGCTGTCGTCGGTCAATTCACAGACCTACCTCGCAACCGCCTCGAATTTTCCCCGTCAGGTGTTCGCGCGCGTATCGACGGCAATCAACCTGATGGCGTTTGCCGGTGCCTTCGCCGTGCAGTGGGGCCTGGGTTTGGCGCTTGATGCCTTGCAGCTGGCGGGGCAGACACTGTCTGCATCGCTGAGCCTCGCTTTTGGCGGCCTGATCGCAGTCCAGGTGCTCGCCTATTTGCCGCTGTTGCCGTGGCGTCGGGCGCAACCGGGCTGAGCGGCCCGCGTGCGGCCAGGTTCAGGCGCTGACTGCGGCCTCCTGTTCCCGCTCCGGTGTCTGTGCGGTGGGCGCTGGCAGTGCTTTCTGTGCTGTGGGCTGGGCGCCCCAGTGGATCAGCTCAAGCCGGCCGTCGAGATGCTCGACGATGGCCGTGCAGCTGTCGACCCAGTCGCCGCAATTCACATAGGTCAGCCCATCGACCTCACGCATGCTCGCCCAGTGAATGTGTCCGCAGATCACGCCATCCACGCCGCGCTCGCGCGCGCCGTGCATCACCGAGTCCTCGAAGTCGAAGATGAAGCTGACCGCGGTCTTGACCTTGCGCTTGGCGTAGCCGGCGAGCGACCAGTAGCCGGAGATGCCCAGGCGGCGCCGGATGCGTGACAGTCCGCCGTTGATGCGGACCAGCGCGTTGTAGGCGACGTCACCGAGTACCGCGACCCAGCGATGATGGCGGGTGACCTGATCGTATTCGTCGCCATGCAGCAGCAGGAAGCGCCGCCCGTCCGCGGTCTCGTGAATCCAGTCTGACTCGAGGCGGATGTCACCGAATGTGGTGCCGATGTATTCGCGCAAGGCCTCGTCATGGTTGCCGGGAATGAAGACCACCTGCGTGCCCTTGCGCGCACGCCGCAACACCTTTTGCACGACGGTGTTCTGGGTGCTGGTCCAGTGGATGCTTCTGCTCATTGCCCAGAAGTCCACGATGTCGCCAATCAGGAAGAGATTCTCGGAATCGTGGTAACGCAGGAAATCGAGCAGACGTTCTGCCTGGCAGCCGCGCGTGCCGAGGTGGATATCCGACAGAAAGATCGAGCGAACCTGTTTTTCCTGCATGTGCGGCCTGGGGCGATGGGGTCGCCGTCAAGCGTGGCGCAGGCGTGTGACAGGGTGATGAATGTCTGGCCGGGGCCGGGTGTGCCCGGCTCAGGCGTGCTGGCCTGCTGCGTAACCGGATGACCACGCCCACTGGAAGTTGTACCCGCCGAGGTGGCCGGTCACGTCCATGACTTCGCCCGCGAAGAACAGGCCGGGTTGCTTGCGCGCTTCCATCGTCTTTGACGACAGTGCGTTGGTGTCGACCCCGCCGAGCGTGACCTCGGCCTTGGCATAACCCTGGGTGCCGGAGGGCACCAGCTGCCAGTCGGCAAGGGTGGCGGCAATCTGGCGCAGATCCGCATGGCGGAACGCGTTGACCGGCTTCTCCCAGCCTTGCAGCGCGCACAGTGCGTGGGCGAAGCGTCGGGGCAGGCGCTCGGACAGCAGGTTGGCGAGCAGGCCGCGCTCGCTGGCATGCGCCATCAGCCATTCCTCGGCATCGATTCCGGGCAGCAGGTTGAGGCTGACCGGTGCCCAGTCATCCTTCTCATAGGCCTGCGCCTGCCAGTAGCTCGACGCCTGCAGGATGGAGGGGCCTGACAGCCCGCGATGCGTGATCAGGGCGGCCTCGCGAAAGGCGGGGCCGCGGCAGGAGGCTTCGACCTCGAAGGAGGCGCCGGCCAGCGGTGCCAGCAGCGAAAGTGTTTCCGGGGGTAACGTGAGCGGCACCAGCGCGGGGCGGGGTGCGATGACGGGGATGCCGAATTGCTCGGCGATACGGTAGCCGAAAGGGCTGGCGCCGATCTTGGGGATGGAAAGCCCGCCGGTCGCGATCACCAGGCTGTGGGCGTAGAATCGACCCATGGTCGTGGCGATGACGAATCGATCATGCTCGTCCGATGTGCGTTCCACTGCCTGCACGCTGGCCGGCATGGCCCACTGGACTGCCCCGTCTTCGCATTCGGCGCGCAGCAGATCGATGATCTGTTGCGCGGAATCATCACAAAACAGCTGTCCCCAGTCGCGCTCGTGATAAGAAACCCCATGACGTTCCACAAGGTCGATAAAATCGCGCGCCGTGTAACGCGAGAGCGCCGAGCGGACGAAGTGCGGATTGCGGCACAGAAAGTGTTCCGCAGCGACGCGACGGTTGGTGAAGTTGCATCGCCCGCCGCCCGAGATGCGGATTTTCTCGGCAAGTTTGGGGGCATGATCGAGCAGCAGTACGCGCCGGCCGCGCTGGCCTGCGGTCGCTGCACACATCATGCCGGCGGCGCCGGCACCGATTACAACAAGGTCGAAACGCTGGTCAGCCACAATCGCGCCCGGTGCGTTGAAAGCGGCGCAGAATACGCCCGGTGACGACCGGCGGCAAACGTACTGACGATTTTCGGGGTTCGCCCCGGGGTTTCACAGGTCGATTCATAACGGTTTTCGAGCACATGGAGCATGTGAATGTCTGATTCAACCCCCGGCCCGACGCAACAACCCCGTCTGCAGCGGTTCATCCGCCCGGCGAAGTGGGGAGTGGGTGTCTTGCTGGCCGTGGCCGTGATCGGGTTTGGCGTGGTGCCGCCAGTGGCGCGGCACTATGCAACCAAGATCCTGGGTGAAACACTGGGGCGTGAGGTTTCGATCGACGGTGTCCTGTTCAACCCCTTTACCCTCGCAGCGGAAGTTCGCGGGGCAAGGATCATGGCCGCTGACGGGCAGAAGCCCGACCTGTCCTTCGAGCGTCTCAACCTCAATCTCGAACTCGAATCCATCATCCGCGGCGGTCCGGTGCTGCATGAGCTCTCGGTCGACGGCTTGCAGCTTGCGCTGACACGCCTGCCGGCGGGCAGACACAACTGGTCAGACGTCGTCGAGCGCCTCGGCGAA